>NZ_JABMIK010000007.1:0-232408 GCF_041386365.1 Pantoea sp. KPR_PJ
GTAGTTCAGTCGGTTAGAATACCGGCCTGTCACGCCGGGGGTCGCGGGTTCGAGTCCCGTCCGCACCGCCACCCTATTTAGGGGCGTAGTTCAATTGGTAGAGCACCGGTCTCCAAAACCGGGTGTTGGGGGTTCGAGTCCCTCCGCCCCTGCCAGAAAAAACAATCCTTTGCTTCGGCAAAGGATTTTTTTTGCGTTTTATCCCGCCAAAAAAGGCCGACAACGTCAGCCATTTCTCTGTTTGACCTGAAAAACCCTATCGCGCCAGTACCGGAAACTTAAGCAACTGTCGAATGTGCGCCTGTTGATCGCTGTTTTGCAGCCACACGGCATATAAAGGACGCACCGCCACGGGTGTATCCGGAATGATCATCAGATCGCTATAGAGGCTATGCCAGTAGTCTGGCAGAAAGGCACAGGCACCCGTGGTATAGAGGAGTTCGCGCGTGACATGCGCAGAGGTCGTCGTTAAGACAGGGACATCATCACCGCCCGACAGATAGCTTTCGTGCTGATGGAAATCCGCGCCCCATTCCAGCTTGATGTAATCATATTTCTCACTTTTTTCGGTTTTGCGCGCCCGAAACAGGGCCAGAGAAATATGACCAATCTGCTGGCTGGTGAGCTCGTCCATTTTAGGCGCTTCGGTCGTGATCAACAGATCCAGTTGTCGCTCATGAAGTTGCTTAACCAGTAAATGCCGTTGCGCCACGCGTGCTTCGAGATGCAGACTCTCGCGGTTTTCATAAAGGGTTTGAAGCCAGGGTGTTAAATAAGCCTCCCACAGCGACGCACTCGCACCTATCGACAGCTCATGATGCTGTTGCGTATGTGACACCTCCTTCTTTGCCATCATCCAGGTGCTCATCAGACTTTCGGCATAGGGCAGAAGACGTTCTCCGGCAGAAGTCAGCCGTATGTTATTGCGATGACGCGTAAAGAGGTTTACACCCAGCTGATTTTCCAGCTGACGGATGCGAAAACTGACGGCTGACTGCGTAAGATAAAGTGATTCAGCAGCGCGCCCGAAATGGCGAGTTCTGCTCACTTCCAGGAAAGTTTTCAGTAATTCCGTATCCACAGCCTTCTCCCAAAAAATGTTTGTCGTATAGATTTAAATGTTTTGTTTTACACTCTGTCAAGCCTATCTAATACTCCGCGCCATTAATAGCTCGGTATAAGAGAATCAGGAGCGTGTAAGATGGCGGAAAGCTTCTCAACCACAAATCGTTTCTTTGATAATAAAAATTATCCGCGCGGCTTTTCGCGGCATGGTGATTTCACCATCAAAGAAGCCCAACTGCTGGAACGTCATGGTTTCGCTTTTAATGAACTGGACTTAGCGAAACGCGAACCGATTACGGAAGAAGAACGTTTGTTCTTAGAAGTCTGTCGTGGCGTGCGTGAGCCGCAAACTGAAGCTGAGCGAGTATGGTCGAAATATGTTGCTCGCACGAAGCGTCCTAAGCGCTTTCATACGCTCTCTGGCGGTAAGCCGCAGATGGACACGGTCGAAGACTACAGCGACAGTGATGACTAAAAAGAATGGGGCATTCAGCCCCATTCTTCATTCCAGGCTACGATGCAAATGAATCAAGAGCCTGTCGATGCTGCGATAGCCTACCGCTTCCTGAAGATGCACTCGTAAGATTCTCTCGTCTCCCGCCAAATCGGCAATGGTGCGTGCCACTTTCAAAATACGCTGCCATGCCCGCACCGATAATCCCAGCTGATTCAATACGGACTCCAGCCATTCAGCGTCTTTATCAGAGACAACACACCACAACTTAATATCGGCATTATTCATGTGGGCGTTAATTTTCCCTGCGCGCGCCATTTGCAACGCACGGGCTTTAATCACGCGCGCTGCCACGCTTGCGGAATGCTCGCCTGCCTCAGCACCTTTACTTAACGTTCCGCTCGGCAGCAGTGGCACCTCAATTGACAGGTCAAAGCGATCGAGAAAGGGCCCGGAGAGCTTGCTTAAATAGCGCAGCACCTGTTGTGGCGAAGTGCGGTTGTGCTGACCCTGATAATGGCCCGTCGGGCTAGGATTCATTGCCGCAATGAGCTGAAAGCGTGCCGGATAGGTCACTTTGGCGCGGGCGCGAGAAATAGCAATCTCGCCCGATTCTAGCGGTTCCCTTAACGCATCAAGCACCCGACGATCAAACTCCGGCAGTTCATCCAGAAACAATACGCCATTATGCGCAAGAGAGATTTCGCCAGGCCGGGGTAAGGCCCCGCCACCGATCAGGGCATAGAGTGACGCGCTATGATGAGGTGAGCGGAAAGGGCGCTTACGCCACTGTCTGTGTGGCGTTATGCTGTTAGCAAGGCTGGCGATAGCGGCACATTCCAGCGCTTCTGTGTCGCTGAGCGGCGGCATAATGCCAGGTAGCCTTGTCGCCAGCATCGTTTTTCCCGTGCCGGGTGGACCTATCAGCAATAAATTGTGTCCGCCTGCTGCGCTAATTTCCAGCGCCCGGCGCCCCTGCTCCTGGCCAATAATATCGCTTAGATCGTCTGCATCTTTTTCCGGTTGTTCCTGAGGCGATCGCGCGCGCGGCAGTTCCGCCTGGTTGTGCAAAAACGCACAGATCTCCAGCAAATGCTTAGCAATGAGAGTACCGCCGAGCTGGATCAAACCCACATCCTGCTGATTCTCTTCAGAGACCACCAGCTGACGTCCCGCACCTATTGCTGCCATTGCCGCCGGAATCGCCCCCTGAACAGCACAGAGCGTACCGTCAAGGCCCAGTTCAGCCACAAACTCATATTGCCCCAGCTTCTCTGCAGGAAGCTGTTCAGACGCCACAAGGATGGCAACCGCCATGGGTAAGTCATAACGGCCACCCTCCTTAGGCAAATCGGCAGGCGCCAGATTGATAGTGATGCGTTTTGCCGGGAAGCTAAATCCACTATTGATGATGGCGCTACGCACTCGTTCACGCGCCTCTTTTACCGTGGTTTCCGGTAAGCCCACTAGCGTCAGGGCAGGCAGCCCATTACTGATATGCGCTTCGATTGTAACTAAAGGTGCCTCTACGCCAATCGCTGCTCGGGTAAGAACTCTGGACAATGTCATAACCGCTCCTTAACGCGGCGATTATGGCGAGATAAAGCATGGGCAACGACGCTTAAAGCTGAAGTCGTCGACCGCTGTCGCAAGAAAACAGCGTGATGCTGGTTCGGCTACATTTTGTCAGAATCAAGTTCGCAAAAGGCTTAATCGTTGCGTCACGGTCGTGATGAATATTTATCAACCAGGAAATAAACGTTTATTTACAGGCTGATAGAGGGATGCTGAGAAAAGCGACATAAAAAAATCTGATGGAAAAAGTTGTCATTGCCCCCGTAACTGTGATAACTCTGTAGGCATTACTTCGAACACATGAAAAAACAGACTGAAAATGAAAGCCCTTCTACAAGTGATTAGCCTAGTCGTGATTAGCGTGGTGGTGATTATTAACCCACCGTGCGGGGCTTCGCTTGGAGAAAGAAAGGCTTAAAAATCAAGCCTGGAATTCAAAAAACCCCCGCACCGAAAGGTCCGGGGGTTTTTTTTCGACCAGTGCAAATATCAGCGAATTACTGAGGAGCAAACAATGAGCAGTAGCATAAAATTCTGTTGTTCCCCTAAGGATACAGGAGAATAACCATGACAGGTGCACAGTGGGTAGTTCAGGCTTTACGCGCGCAGGGTGTCGACACCTTATTTGGCTATCCTGGCGGCGCCATCATGCCAGTGTACGATGCGCTCTACGATGGCGGCGTGGAACACCTACTGTGTCGTCATGAACAAGGCGCGGTGGTCGCGGCGATCGGCTATGCCCGGGCGACCGGAAAAACCGGCGTCTGCATTGCGACCTCGGGCCCTGGAGCGACCAACTTAATCACCGGCCTGGCCGATGCGATGATGGACTCAGTGCCAGTAGTCGCCATTACCGGTCAGGTTTCATCGGCATTTATTGGCACTGACGCCTTTCAGGAGATTGATGTACTGGGCCTGTCGCTGGCCTGCACCAAACACAGCTTTCTGGTTGAATCGCTGGAAGAACTGCCCTCCGTGATGGCGGAGGCCTTTGCTATCGCTCAGTCAGGCCGCCCTGGCCCGGTGCTGGTCGACATCCCAAAAGATATTCAAATCGCCAGCGGCGAGCTGAACCCGCATCTGCTGCCGGTCGAAGAGCCGATCGCCCATTCGCTGCAGCATATCGAAGCGGCGCGCGCGCTGATGGCGCAGTCGCATAAGCCGATGCTCTATATCGGCGGCGGCGTCGGTATGGCGCAGGCGGTTCCTGCGCTGCGCAAACTGGCAGAGGAAACCGGCATCCCGATGGTTGCCACGCTGAAAGGTCTCGGCAGCGCCGACAGTGAGAGCGAGGTTTATCTCGGTATGTTAGGCATGCACGGGACGAAAGCGGCTAACCTCGCCGTTCAGTCCTGCGATTTACTGATCGCTATCGGTGCGCGCTTTGATGACCGTGTGACCGGCAAGCTGGATACCTTCGCCCCTCATGCCAGCGTTATCCATATCGATATCGACCCGGCTGAGCTGAATAAATTACGTCGCGCGCACGTTTCTCTGCAGGGCGATCTGAACCAGGTGTTGCCTGCGCTGAGTATGCCGCTGGATATCGACGGCTGGCGTGAAGAGGTGAAGGCGATGAAAGCGGCCTACAGCTGGCGCTATGACCACCCCGGCGACGCCATCTACGCGCCGTTGCTGCTGAAGCAGCTTTCTGACCGCAAATCCGCCAGCGCCGTGGTGACGACTGACGTAGGTCAGCATCAGATGTGGACCGCGCAGCATATGGCGTTCAGCGCGCCGGAAAACTTTATCACGTCCAGCGGACTGGGCACCATGGGCTTTGGCCTGCCGGCTGCGGTAGGCGCGCAGGTAGCGCGTCCCGATGATACCGTGATCTGCGTATCGGGTGACGGCTCAATCATGATGAATATTCAGGAGCTGGGCACAATTAAACGCAAAAAGCTGCCGGTGAAAATTCTGCTGCTGGACAACCAGCGTCTTGGCATGGTGCGCCAGTGGCAGCAGCTCTTTTTTGACGGTCGCTACAGCGAAACCATCCTGACCGACAACCCCGATTTTCTGACCCTGGCCAGCGCGTTTGATATTCCAGGCCAGCGTATTAGCCGCAAAGATGAGGTCGACGCCGCACTTGATGCTCTGCTGAACAGCGAAGGTTCTTACTTCCTGCATGTTGCTATTGATGAGCATGAAAACGTCTGGCCACTGGTGCCGCCCGGTGCCAGCAATGCAAACATGATGGAGAAAACCGTATGAACCAGCACCAGTTGTCTATTGAAGCCCGCTTTCGTCCTGAAATACTGGAGCGCATTTTACGCGTCGTCCGCCATCGCGGTTTTCAGGTGTGTGCCATGAATATGGGCGCCGTGGCGAACAGCGAAAACATTAATATTGAAATGACCGTTGCCAGCCAGCGCTCTGTCGATTTACTGTCTTCGCAGTTAAGCAAATTAATGGATGTCGCGTGCGTCCAGATTCAACAACATGCAACACAACAAATCCGCGCTTAGTCGCGAAAGGAAATAAGAATGAGCACGAAGAAAGCAGACTTTATCTGGTTCAATGGCGAGATGGTTAAGTGGGAAGATGCAAAGGTTAGCGTCATGTCTCACGCACTGCATTATGGTACTTCTGTGTTTGAAGGCGTGCGCTGCTACGACTCGCACAAAGGACCAGTGGTGTTCCGTCACCGTGAACACATGCAGCGTCTGCACGACTCCGCCAAAATTTATCGTTTTCCGCTGAAATACAGCGTAGACGAACTGATGGAAGCGACGCGCAAAGTGCTGCGCGACAACAATCTGAAAAGCGCTTATATCCGTCCGCTGGCATTTGTTGGCGATGTAGGCCTGGGCGTCAACCCGCCAGACGGCTACACCACTGACGTGATTATTGCGGCTTTCCCATGGGGTGCCTATCTGGGTGCGGAAGCGCTGGAAAATGGCATCAATGCGATGGTCTCTTCATGGAACCGCGTTGCGCCGAACACGCTGCCGACCGCAGCGAAAGCGGGCGGTAACTACCTCTCCTCCCTGCTGGTGGGCAGTGAAGCCCGTCGTCACGGCTACCAGGAAGGTATTGCGCTGGACACCAATGGCTACATCTCCGAAGGTGCGGGCGAGAACCTGTTTGAAGTGAAAGACGGCATTCTGTTCACGCCGCCGTTCACCTCTTCCGCGCTGCCGGGCATCACCCGCGACGCCATCATCAAGCTGGCGCAGGATCTCGGCATTGAAGTCCGCGAGCAGGTGCTGTCGCGTGAATCGCTCTATCTGGCTGATGAGATCTTCATGTCCGGTACCGCCGCAGAAATCACCCCTGTACGCAGTGTCGACGGCATCCAGGTGGGCGAAGGCAAACGTGGTCCGGTAACGACCCAAATCCAGAAAGCGTTCTTCGGCCTGTTTACTGGCGAAACCGAAGATAAATATGGCTGGCTGGATCAGGTTAACGCATAACGTGACAGCAGCGCGGGCGCAGCAGTGCCCGCGTCATTTTTCAGACTGGAGTAAACAGAGCATGCCTAAGTACCGTTCCGCCACCACCACGCATGGCCGCAATATGGCGGGTGCCCGCGCCCTGTGGCGCGCGACAGGAATGACCGACGCCGATTTTGGTAAACCGATTATCGCCGTGGTCAACTCATTCACCCAGTTCGTGCCGGGCCACGTTCATCTGCGCGATCTCGGTAAGCTGGTCGCCGAGCAGATTGAAGCGGCAGGCGGTGTGGCAAAAGAGTTCAACACCATTGCGGTGGATGACGGAATCGCCATGGGCCATGGCGGCATGCTCTATTCACTGCCGTCTCGCGAGTTGATCGCTGACTCAGTGGAGTACATGGTTAACGCGCACTGTGCCGACGCCATGGTCTGCATCTCCAACTGCGACAAAATCACGCCGGGAATGCTGATGGCGTCGCTGCGCCTCAACATCCCGGTCATCTTCGTTTCCGGCGGTCCAATGGAAGCGGGAAAAACCAAACTTTCCGACAAAATCATCAAGCTCGATCTGGTGGATGCGATGATTCAGGGGGCTAACCCGAACGTCAGCGACGCTGAGAGCGAGCAGATTGAGCGTTCCGCCTGTCCGACCTGCGGTTCCTGCTCGGGAATGTTCACCGCAAACTCCATGAACTGCCTGACCGAAGCGCTGGGCCTGTCTCAGCCGGGTAATGGCTCGCTGCTGGCAACCCACGCTGACCGTAAAGATCTCTTCATCAATGCGGGTAAACGCATCGTTAATCTGACTAAACAGTATTACGAGCAGGATGATGAGCGCGTGCTGCCACGCAATATCGCCAGCAAAGCGGCGTTTGAAAACGCCATGACGCTGGATATCGCGATGGGAGGGTCCACCAATACCGTACTGCACCTGCTGGCGGCGGCGCAGGAAGGCGAAATCGACTTCAATATTTCCGACATCGATCGTCTGTCGCGCAAGGTACCGCACCTGTGCAAGGTCGCGCCGAGCACGCAGAAATACCATATGGAAGATGTCCACCGTGCTGGTGGCGTTATCGGCATTCTCGGCGAGCTGGATCGCGCGGGCCTGCTGCATACCGACGTACGTAACGTGCTGGGCCTGAACCTGCGCGAAACCCTGGATCAGTACGACATCATGCTGACGCAGGACGAAGCGGTGAAGAAAATGTTCCGCGCCGGCCCGGCAGGTATCCGCACCACGCAGGCATTCTCGCAGGACTGCCGCTGGGATACGCTGGATGACGATCGTCAGGACGGCTGTATCCGCACGCGCGAACATGCGTTCTCACAGGATGGCGGACTGGCCGTACTGTACGGCAACCTGGCCGAAGACGGCTGTATCGTGAAAACCGCAGGCGTGGACAAAGAGATCCTCACCTTTAAAGGTCCGGCGAAAGTCTATGAAAGCCAGGACGATGCGGTAGACGCTATCCTCGGCGGCAAAGTAGTGGCGGGTGACGTGGTGGTGATTCGCTATGAAGGGCCGAAAGGCGGGCCAGGTATGCAGGAAATGCTCTATCCCACTACCTACCTGAAATCGATGGGCCTTGGCAAAAGCTGTGCCCTGATCACCGACGGCCGCTTCTCCGGCGGTACATCCGGCCTGTCGATCGGCCATGCTTCGCCGGAAGCGGCCAGCGGCGGGACGATCGCCCTGGTGAAAGACGGTGACATGATTGAAATTGATATTCCGAATCGCGGCATCAGGCTGGCGGTGCCGGACAATGAACTGCATGCGCGTCGTGAAGAGGAAGAAGCGCGCGGCGAGGCGGCCTATACGCCGCACGGCCGCGTGCGTCAGGTCTCTTTCGCGCTGCGCGCCTATGCATCGCTCGCCACCAGTGCCGACAAGGGCGCCGTGCGCGACAAGAGCAAGCTGGGAGGCTAACTGATGGCCGAGTCTCAACCGCTACCTGCGTCGCCCTGCGGCGCAGAATATTTGCGCGCTGTACTGCGTTCACCGGTGTATGAAGTGGCTCAGGTGACGCCGCTGCAAAAGATGGAGAAAATTTCATCACGTCTTGGCAACACCATCCTGGTGAAGCGTGAAGACCGGCAGCCAGTGCACAGCTTTAAGCTGCGTGGTGCCTACGCAATGATTGCTGGCCTGACGGAAGAGCAAAAAGCGCAGGGCGTGGTCACGGCATCAGCCGGTAACCACGCACAGGGCGTGGCCCTTTCAGCCAGTCGGCTCGGTATCAAATCGCTGATTGTGATGCCGCTGGCGACGGCAGACATTAAGGTTGATGCGGTGCGCGCATTTGGCGGTGAGGCTTATCTCTACGGCGCGAATTTCGACGAGGCAAAAGCTAAAGCGATCGAGCTGGCGGCGCAGCAGGGCTACACCTTTGTCCCGCCGTTTGACCATCCGGCGGTGATCGCCGGTCAGGGCACGCTGGCGATGGAGCTGCTGCAACAGGATGCGCATCTTGACCGCGTGTTCGTTCCGGTTGGCGGCGGCGGCCTGGCGGCAGGCGTCGCCGTACTGATCAAACAGCTGATGCCGCAGATTAAAGTTATCGCGGTGGAGTCTGAGGACTCTGCCTGTTTGAAAGCGGCGCTGGAAGCGGGAGAGCCGGTCGATCTGCCGCGCGTCGGGCTGTTTGCCGAAGGCGTAGCGGTCAAACGTATCGGCAGCGAAACTTTCCGTCTGTGCCAGGCGTATCTTGACGACATCATTACCGTCGACAGCGATGCCATTTGCGCCGCGATGAAAGATCTGTTTGAAGACGTGCGTGCCGTGGCGGAGCCGTCGGGCGCACTGGCGCTGGCGGGCATGAAGAAATATATCCAGCAGCACGATATCAAGGGCGAGCGTCTTGCGCATGTGCTGTCGGGAGCGAACGTCAACTTCCACGGCCTGCGCTACGTTTCCGAGCGCTGCGAGCTGGGCGAACAGCGTGAGGCGCTGCTGGCAGTGACCATTCCTGAACAGCAGGGCAGCTTCCTGAAGTTTTGCCAGACGCTGGGCGGGCGGGCGGTCACCGAGTTCAACTACCGCTACGCGGACGCAGATAACGCCTGTATTTTCGTCGGGGTGCGTTTGACGCGCGGGCGGGAGGAGCGCAGCGAAATCATCAGCCAGCTGACACAGGGTGGCTATCAGGTGGTGGATCTGTCGGACGACGAGATGGCGAAGCTGCATGTGCGTTATATGGTGGGTGGCCGTCCGTCAAAGCCGCTGCGCGAACGTCTGTTCAGCTTTGAATTTCCGGAAGCCCCCGGCGCACTGCTGAAATTTCTGCAAACGCTTGGCACTCACTGGAATATTTCGCTGTTCCATTATCGCAGCCACGGTACTGATTATGGTCGTGTGCTGGCGGCGTTTGAAATCGGCGACAACGAACCGCGCTTTGAATCCCACCTGACCGAACTGGGTTACGACTTCCATGATGAGGCTAACAACCCGGCGTTCCGCTTCTTCCTCGCCGGGCAGTAACTACAGCAGGTGCCAGAAAGCATGAATCAGCGGCTCTCCGAGCCGCTTTTTTTGTACGCAGACACCCAGTTCCAGCGGAGCCACCGACTCCACATTTTCCAGCGTCAGCACGCGATTGCGTACCGGCTCCGGGCTGTTTTCCAGCACCACATCCGGCAGCAGCGCAATACCGCACCCCAGTGCCACCATCGATACAATGGCCTCATGCCCGGACACCGTAGCGTAAATCTGTGGATTTGGGATGCGACGACGGCGAAACCACAAGTCGATGCCGCGCCGCGCGGGTCCCTGATCGGGCAGAATAAAGGGAATGTCTGCCCAGTCAGGGGATGGCTGTGTCGCCTGGCTGCGTACCGGGCAAGGCAGCGCCGGGGCGATCAGCACCAGCGGAATCAGCCCCAGCGGCGTAAAGTCGATGCTGGCCGGCAGCGATTCTGGACGACCGGCAATGGCCAGGTCTGCCTCACCCGACTGCACCATCTCAATCGCATCGGCGGCATCACCGGTGGTCAGCTTAATCTCCACCTGCGGATGCTCGGCGCGAAAGCGATCCAGAATAGGTGGCAGATGACTGTAGGCGGCGGTTACCGAGCAGAACAGGCGCAGCTCGCCGCTCAGCGACGGGCCATTAAGATCCATCGCGTGGCGTAGCTGCTGATACTGCAACAGCGTCTGCTGCGCGAACTGGCGCAGACGTTCGCCCGCTTCGGTCAGCGTGACGGTGCGGTTGTCGCGCAGGAACAGCGCGTGTCCGACATCCTCTTCAAGGCGCTGGATCTGGCGCGACAGCGTCGACGGGCTAACGTGCATCGCTCGTGCGGTGCGGCCAAAGTGGCAGCTTTCTGCCAGATGAAGAAACAGCTTGAGATCGCGTAAGTCCACGCGCTTTACCCTCCCGAATTGTATTGCAAATCCTGCAATGTAACCTTGCTAATATATCAATTTAAGCAACAGATTTCCTGTCATATGATGGGGTCATTCGCGACGCTGCTCACGGCGTCGTTACCAGACAAAAGCAAACACAACATCTGACCGGAGTGCCCATGGCTAACTACTTCAACACACTGAATCTGCGCAACCAGTTAGCGCAGTTAGGCAAATGTCGCTTTATGGCACGCGATGAGTTCGCGGACGGTGCCAGCTTCCTGAAAGGGAAAAAAGTGGTCATCGTGGGCTGTGGCGCACAGGGCCTGAATCAGGGTCTGAACATGCGCGATTCTGGGCTGGACGTCTCCTATGCGCTGCGCGCTGAAGCGATCGCTGAGAAGCGCGCTTCCTGGCGCAAGGCAACTGAAAACGGCTTTAAAGTGGGCACTTATGAAGAGCTGATCCCACAGGCCGATCTGGTGGTTAACCTGACGCCAGACAAGCAGCACTCTTCCGTTGTACAGGCTGTACAGCCGCTGATGAAAGATGGCGCGGCGCTGGGCTACTCGCACGGCTTCAACATCGTTGAAGTCGGTGAAACTATCCGTAAAGACATCACCGTTGTCATGGTGGCACCGAAGTGTCCGGGCACCGAAGTTCGTGAAGAGTACAAGCGTGGCTTCGGCGTCCCTACGCTGATCGCCGTCCACCCGGAAAACGATCCGAAAGGTGAAGGCATGGCCATTGCTAAAGCCTGGGCAGCGGCCACCGGTGGTGACCGTGCGGGCGTGCTGGAGTCCTCCTTCGTTGCTGAAGTGAAATCGGATCTGATGGGTGAGCAGACCATTCTGTGCGGTATGCTGCAGGCGGGTTCGCTGCTCTGCTTCGATAAGCTGGTGGCTGAAGGTCACGATGCGGCCTACACCGAAAAACTGATTCAGTTCGGCTGGGAAACCATCACTGAATCGCTGAAGTTTGGCGGTATTACGCTGATGATGGATCGTCTCTCTAATCCGGCAAAACTGCGTGCCTATGCGCTGTCAGAGCAGCTGAAAGCGATTATGGCTCCGCTGTTTCAGAAGCACATGGATGACATCATCTCTGGCGAATTCTCGTCCGGCATGATGGCTGACTGGGCCAACGACGACAAAAATCTGCTGACCTGGCGTGAAGAGACCGGCAAGACGGCGTTTGAAACCGCGCCGCAGTTTGAAGGCAAAATCGAAGAGCAAGAGTACTACGATAAAGGCGTGCTGATGGTTGCAATGGTTAAAGCGGGCGTTGAGCTGGCGTTTGAAACCATGGTCGACGCAGGCATTATCGAAGAGTCAGCCTACTATGAATCTCTGCATGAGCTGCCGCTGATCGCTAACACCATTGCGCGTAAGCGCCTGTATGAGATGAACGTGGTCATCTCCGATACCGCCGAGTACGGCAACTATCTCTTCTCTTTCGCCGCCGTTCCGCTGCTGAAAGAGTTTATGACCACGCTGCAGCCGGGCGACCTGGGCAGCGCGATCGAAGGGACGCAGGTTGATAACGCCCAGCTGCGCGACGTCAACGAAGCCATTCGCCAGCATCCTATCGAAACAGTGGGCCGCAAACTGCGTGGCTACATGACCGATATGAAGCGTATCGCCGTTGCGGGCTAAGCCGCCAGCGCCACCCTTTTCAGCGTAAGAAAAAACCCCGGCAGGCCGGGGTTTTTCATATCAGGCATTTACCCCTTTCATTCCCTCTTCAGAGTAGCGCTCGCCCTTTATCTCGCATTGCTGGTGGAGATGGTTCAGCAGCGCAACGTCCGCGTCATCAAGCCCAACCTCTGCCGCCATTGCGTTTTCTGCCAGATAGTGGGGCCGTTTCGTCCCTGGAACAGGGACCAGTTTCTCATACTGTGCCAGCAGCCATGCCAGCGCAATCTGCCCCAGGGAGCAGTTGTACTTCTCTGTTAACGGCCGTATCAGGTTGAGCAGCGCGACATTATGATCGAGGTTCGACTGCAGGAAGCGCGCATTGTTTTTGCGGAAGTCGTTTTCAGCAAAGTCGCTGTTGTTAAGGTATTTCCCGGTCAGAAAGCCCCTTCCCAGCGGTGAACAGGCGACCAGGCCGACATCCAGCGCTTTCAGCGTGGGCAGGATCGCCTCCTCAACGTCTCGCGTCCAGAGCGAATATTCAGTCTGCAAGGCCGTAACAGGATGGACCGCGTGGGCACGGCGCAGCGTGGGAGCGGAAACTTCGCACAGGCCAATATGGCTGATTTTGCCCTCTTTAACCAGGCGGCTCAGGCACTCCATGCTCTCCTCGATCGGTATGGCCTGGCTGACGCGGTGAAGATAAAACAGGTCGATTTGCTCGACGCCAAGCCGCCGCAACGAGTCGTGACAGCAGCGGGTAATGTAGTCAGGCTTGTTGTTGATAGTGCGGGCATAAGCCTCATCAGATGCGCGCTCAATACCGCATTTGGTGGCGATGGTTAACCTCTGTCGCGTGGACGGCGGCAGGTCGCTCATAAAGCGTCCCAGTAACGCCTCATTGTGGCCGCGCCCATACAGGTCTGCCGTATCGATAAACGTCATATCGAGCTCAATGAGCTGGTGCAGCAGATGCAGAGACTGCGCATCATCTGTGGTGCCATAAAATTCGCTCAGCCCCATAGCGCCGTAGCCGATGGCGCTTACCTTAAGATCGTTCGCTAAATGACGGGTTTTCATCTCTCCTCCTTTTCTCTTGTCGCCATTCTTGCAGCGAGGAGAAAAGCAGGGAATTGCCATTGCTGTGATACCAGAAAGGTATCAGGAAGGTGAGGGTGAGGCCGTGGCGCTGAGTTTATCCAGCATCTGTAGCACCGCAGGGCGCTGGTCATCGCGCCGGGTAGCGGCAAAAACATCAATATTAAGTTGCTCCGCCTCTTCGTCAGCCAGGGGGCGGTAGCACAATCCCTCAAGGGCAAAGGTGCACTTAGACTGCGGCATCAGGGCAAATCCTTTTCCCCGCGCGATATGCGTTAACAGAGTCAGCGAATCCTCAGGCTCTCTGAGCTTTTTCAGCGGGCTATTGAGCTTAACGAAGCGGCGTTCACACTTATCGTAGAAGGCGGGATTAGCGCTTCTGGCAAACCAGAACAGCGGCAGGCCGCTTAGCGCATTCAGTGAGATGCTGGCATTCTGACTGGCAGGATGGGCGACGGGCAGGGCAACCCGCAGCGGCTCACGACATAGCCAGCGATAGTCAATATTATCCGCATCACCCGCGCCTTTTTCCCCTGTCAGGACCATATCCAGCGTGTTTTGCCGCAGGCATTGCAGCAGCTGTGCGGAGGTCAGTTCAGGTGACTCAATGTCATCACTGGTTTCCAGCAGCGCACTGACTGGCTGCACATGGTCAAAGTTGAGTGTCCGGGTCAGCCCAATGCGCAGACGACGCTGACAGCCAGGGGCGTCGGCCGCGAGCGCATTAAGTGCCTCAAGGATCGCTTCTGCTCTGGCAACCAGCGCACGTCCAGCGTCGGTCAGGCTAACCTCATGGGTGCTGCGGCTAAACAGCGGCTGATGAAGTTGCGCTTCCAGGTTTTTGATCTGACGCGTCAGCGGCGGCTGGGTCATATTGAGGCGGTCGGCAGCCCGGCGAAAATTAAGTTCATGCGCAACGGCAAGAAAACACTGAAGCTGTTTCACGCTGGGAAGATGATTGCTAATCAGATGAGTCGCTGTCGCCATGATGCTTTCCCGAATGTTAAAAAAGCACTATACCATGACGAAAAACCCGGCCTGAGCCGAGTTTATAATGTTGTCTTACACTGCTTCGTAGAGCGTCTGGTGCCGCGTTTCTTTACAGGCGATCAGGGCAATCAGCGTCAGCGCCGCCATTGCCGCCAGATAATACCCCACCGCCTGCAAACCGTAATTCGCGTTGAGCCAGGTGGCGACATAGGGCGCAACTGAAGCACCGAGAATGGACGAGAGGTTATAGGAGAACGACGCGCCGGTGTAACGCACTTCGGTCGGGAACAGCTCTGGCAATAGCGCCCCCATCGGGCCGAAGGTCAGTCCCATTACGCTCAGTCCGAGCAGCAGAAAGGCCATCACCAGCGCCTGCGAGCCGGAACCCAGCATTGCCGGGAACAGGAACGCAAAGGCGATGATCATCAGGGTAATGGTGATCATGGTCTTACGGCGGCCAAAACGATCCGCGAGCAGTCCGGCAATTGGCACCATGACGCCAAAGCCAATGACGGCCACCATCAGCATCCACAGGAAGCTGTTGCGGGAGAAGCCGAGACCCGTCGGCGCAGGCGCGGTGCCATAGCTCATGGAATAGACGGTCATAATATAGAACAGGGTGTAGGTCGCCAGCATGATAAAGGTGCCGAGGATCGTGGCGGTCAGGTGTTTACTCAGCAGCGCTGCAATGGGCACCCGCACCTGTTTTTTCTCTTTCTGCACTTTTGCGAATACCGGACTTTCATGCAGCGAGACGCGTACATAGAGGCCGATAAGCACCAGCACCGCTGAAAGAATAAAAGGCACGCGCCAGCCCCACTGCATAAACTGCTCGTCGGTCAGCAGCCAGGAGAGCAGCAGAAAGGTGCCGTTGGCAAAGAAGAAGCCAATGGGTGCGCCGAGCTGAGGAAAGGAGCCGTAAAGCGCGCGTTTTTTCGCTGGTGCGTTTTCCGTCGCCAGCAGCGCCGCGCCGCCCCATTCTCCGCCCAGCCCCAGGCCCTGACCAAAACGCGCCAGTGCCAGCAGCAGTGGCGCCGCCACGCCAATCGACTGATAGCCAGGCAGCAGGCCAATCACGACCGTCGAGATGCCCATGGTCAGAAGCGAGGCGACCAGCGTGGCTTTACGTCCTACGCGGTCACCAAAGTGGCCAAATACCGCCGATCCAATCGGACGTGCCACAAAGGCGATAGCAAACGTCGCCAGCGACTGCAGTGTGGCCACGGTGTTGTCGCCCTGCGGGAAAAAAATATGCGGGAATACAATCACCGCTGCCGTGGCGTAGATGTAGAAATCGAAGAATTCAATGGCCGTTCCGACCAGCGACGCCACCACGACTTTGCCGCGAGAATTGACAGGCGTATCGTCTTGTGACTTTTTCAGGGGTTCTGTGATGGAGGCTTGCATAACTGTTTCTTAATTGTAAATAGAGAGCAAAGATATTACGCACCTGTGTTGTCCCATTCAACGCTGAAAAACCGCGCCAGAGCGGGCTTCGTCGGGGAAAAAGAGGATAATGTGTGTCGAAATGAAATGCGTGGATTAAGGCAGGGAGAAGCCCGCCTTTTGCAGCGGGAATCTCTATAAAAGAGGCAAATAAAAGTGACCCTTCAGCTATTCATCCTGCTGCTTGTGCAAAAAACAGCCGAAGGGAAAAATTTTTCGCTACCCTTTACGTTTCGTCACAATTAGCGATGCGTGGTGCGGTGCGCGTCCGGCATTTGCGGATCGTCTTTGTATTTCGCCGTGGCGATCCAGGCCGCACAGAACAGCGTCAGGCGGGCAAAAAAGTAAAAGAACGCCATCAGACCCAGCACCGACCCAAAGGCCGCACCCGACGGGGACGAAGCCAGCTTGGGCAGCGTCAGCGTCATCACAAACTTAATCACTTCAAAACCAATGGCCGCCAGCAGCGTGCCGCGAAACAGCGCTTTTTTGCGCGGCTTATGGCGCGGCAGGATCCAGAAAATCCACAAAAACAGCAGGTAGTTCGCCAGGATGGAGATCGACAGCGCGATGGCGGTCATCGCCGGGCGCAGCCACTCGATATTATCCAGCCCCAGCGCATGCACAATCGCCTCTTGCGCTGCACCGGCAATCGAGGTCAACGACAGGGTGATCACCAGGGCCAGCATCAGGCCAATGAGCGAAATAAAATCGCGCAGATACTTTTTCCAGAATTTCTCCTGATCGTCAGGATTGCGTTCCCAGACGTCACGCGACTGAGCGCGCACCGCCTCGCGCAGGTTCCCCATCCAGTTAATGCCGGAGTAGAGTGCCAGCAGCAGACCAGTGATGCCGACGGTGGCGCGCTGCTGAACGGCCGTGTTCACCGTATTCTTCAGCGTGGTGGCGAGCGTAGGATCGCTAATGCTGTTAACGATCTTATTGATCAGCTCCGACAGCAGATCCTGATTCGATGCCAGTACAAAGCCGACGGCGGCAAAAGAGACCATCAAAATCGGGATGAGCGACAAAAAAGAGAAGTAGGTAATGGCCGCGCCGAACTGGCTGCCCAGGCGATCGTTAAAGCGATCCAGCGCGCGAATAAAGTGCGCGACCGCCGGAATCGCCTGAAACCAGGCGGCAAAGCGCGATACGCGTTTGATTGAACCGTCAACGGTTTTGTTGCCGGTATGGATGTTAATCAGCGGCTTAGGGCGCTCGGAATGGGTTGGGGTTTCCTGTTTGTCCGTCATAGACAGTTATCATCCTGCTAAACATGAAAAGGCAATTATAGCTGCTCAGGTGACATACTCCTGCAACACCTGACTCAGCCACTCCATAAAGACGCGCACACGGCGGGCTACATTGCGTCGGTGAGGATAGAGCAGAGAGATCGGCATCGGCTTCGCGGGAAAGTGGTGCAGCACTTCCACCAGCTGACCAGATTCCAGCAGCGAATGAATGCCCATCGCGGGTACCTGAATGATGCCGAGCCCGGCCAGACAGGCCGCACGGTAGGTCTCGGTGCTGTTGACCGTCACTACGCCGCCCGTCTGCACATAGTGGCACTGCTTGCCGTCAAAATACTCAAACCCGGGCGAAGGCTGCCCGAGCTGCTGCGTATAGTGCACCATGGCATGTGACGACAGCTCCTCCAGCCGCGTGGGCATACCGAAGCGGGAAAGGTAGCCAGGACTGGCGCAGTTGATCAAGGTGTAGGTTCCAATCTTGCGCGCAATCAGGCCTGAATCTTTGAGTTCGCCGACGCGAATAACGCAGTCAAAGCCTTCACGGATCACATCCACCATACGGTCGCTGCTGCTGAGCTCAATTTCTATGCCGGGATAGTGCTGCAGGAACTCCGGCAGACGTGGCAGGATAAAGCCGGTTGCCATTGCCACCGACATATCCACCCGCAGCTTGCCGCTTAGCGTCGCCGGATCGTGCTGGAACAGACTGTCCATATCGTCAATCATCGACAGCAGATCAAGACAGCGATCGTAGTAGACCAGCCCGTCCTGGGTAAGCTGCACCCGTCGCGTGGTGCGATGAAGCAGCCGTGTGCCCATCTGATTTTCCAGCGCCTGCAGCTGGCGCGACACGCTGCCTTTTGGCAGGCCCAGACTTTCTGCCGCGCGGGTAAAGCTGCCCATTTCTGCCACCCGCACAAAAACCTGCATTGCGTGAATTTTGTCCATGTTGTTCACCGATTGTTGTTGTAAGTGAAACAGTGCTGCGTATTCCCATGCGTTTATAGATCAATAATTCGGGAATATCCTGATTCAGTGTTCAATTTTGCAACAGGATCGAAAAATGAATCACAAAATTGCATTGATTACCGGCGCAAACCGAGGTTTAGGCAAAAATGCGGCGCTAAAACTGGCTGCGAAGGGCGTGGATATCCTGTTGACCTATCGCAGTCATGAGGAAGAGGCGCAGGCCGTTGTACAGGAGATTGAGGCGCTGGGCGGTCGTGCAGCCGCCCTGCGACTGGATGTAGGCGACAGCCAGCAGTTCGACAGCTTCGTTGCTGAGGTCAATGCGACGCTGCATCGCCACTGGCAGCGCGAGCGCTTTGATTACTTAGTGAACAACGCCGGGCACGGTCACTATAAGCCGTTTACCGAGACCACCGAAGAGGAATTTGACGCGCTGGTTAATGTGCATTTCAAAGGCCCCTACTTTCTGACCCAAAAGCTGCTGCCGCTGATAAACGACGGTGGGCGCATCCTGAATATCTCCAGCGGTCTGACGCGCATCACCTATCCCGGCTCCGGGACCTATGCCGCAATGAAAGGGGCGATGGAGGTGCTAACGCGCTATCAGGCGAAAGAGCTGGGCGCGCGGCAAATCCGCGTCAACATACTGGCACCGGGCGCGATTGAAACCGATTTTGGCGGTGGCCGCGTGCGCGACAACAAGGAGATTAATGCGACCATTGCGGCCCTGACCGCGCTGGGACGTGTGGGGCAGCCCGATGATATTGGCGACGCCATCAGCGCTATTCTCAGTGAGGAAACCGGCTGGATCACGGCGCAGCGCATTGAGGCCTCTGGCGGCCAGGCGCTGTAAACCCCGGGGCTGCACTGGCGATCGGGCGCAAAGATTGCGCCCGATCGCTGCCACCTGTGACGTCACCGGCCCGATGGCATAAAGGCTAGAGTGCAATGGTCCCGTCGATAACCGTCACGGTATTCCCACCGATCCAGATCTGGTCGCCTTCATAACGCACCTGCACGCGCCCCTGGCGGTGAATTGCCGTTCCCTGACGCGTGCGGTAATTCCGCCGCTGGCCCTGAGCGGCAAAGTAGCGCGCCAGACAGGCGTTGGCGCTTCCGGTGATGGGATCTTCTGTCAGACTGCCTTTCTCTACCAGCAGGCCGCGCACTTCATACTGCTCATTCTCGCCGTGAGGAAGCGGACCAAATGGCATTACGCCATTCGCTCCGGCATGGGCCATCAGGCGCTGCAGATCGCTGACGTCAGGCTTAATCGCCAGCACCGCTTCGGCGCTAATCATTGGGATCAGCAGCCAGCGAATTCCCATATCTACCACGGCGGGGGTGTGCGTGGTATCAAACAGCTCGCCGTTCAGCGCGTTGCCCATCAGCGCATCGGTGAATGGCGTAATCGTCACTTCCGGAGCGGCAAATGCCAGCGAACCGTCGGCGGTGATATCGACCGTGACGTTGCCGACGCCGCACTCCTGCACAATCCTGCCTGGGGTTTTTACTGGCCAGCCCGCTTCCAGCAGCGCATGTGCCGTGCCCAGCGTGGGATGCCCGGCAAACGGCAGCTCGCCCTCCACGGTAAAGATGCGCACGCGGTAATCAGCCTGCGGATGCTGCGGCGGCAGCACAAAGGTGGTTTCCGATAAATTAGTCCAGCGGGCAATAGCCAGAAGCTGGTCATCACTGAGTCCCTGTGCATCCATGATCACCGCCAGCGGATTGCCGTTAAAGGGTGACGAAGTAAAAACATCGACTTGCTTAAACGCGACTTTCATTATGACTCCTTTGTTAACAGGCCATTCAGACGCCTGACATTTGCGTTTATGCTCCGACAGGGTTATCAATATGTTAACAATTCCCGCAGGAGACCGTTATGCTGAAAATTCTTGGGCGCGATTCATCGATTAACGTGCGTAAAGTGCTCTGGCTGTGTGACGAACTGGATCTCGATTTTGAACGTGAAGAGTGGGGCGATGAACCCAACTCGCTGCACAAGCCAGAATTTCTCGCGCTCAATCCTAACGCGCTGATCCCGGTACTTATTGACGATGATTTCGTGCTGTGGGAATCAAACGCCATTCTGCGCTACCTGGCTAACGCCTATGAGGGCGACTGGCTCTATCCGCAAAACCCGCGCGCCCGCGCGCCGGTTGACCAGTGGATGGACTGGCAGTCCACCGAACTGAATACCTCGTGGCGCTACGCCTTTATGTCGCTGGTGCGCAACTCGCCCGCGCACCAGGATCCGCGCCTGCTGGCGGCAGCCTGTAAAGGCTGGTCGCATACAATGGGTATTCTCAATCAGCAACTGGAGAAAACCGGGCGCTACGTCGCAGGCCGCAACTTCACTCTGGCAGATATTGGCGTTGGCCTGGCGGTCAACCGCTGGTACGAAACGCCGCTGGACCATCCCAACCTGCCCGGGGTGCGTAACTATTACGAACGGCTGACCGAACGCCACGCCTACACCGTCTGGGGCCGTAACGGTAAACCCTGATCGCGTCCCGGCGGCAGGCCCGCCAGCTCACAGGCGATGTCGCCGGTTCGCTTCAGCGCCCAGCTGTAGCGATCGTCAAAGGGGTAGCAACAGGAGAGGCGCAGCGCATGGTTATAGCGTTCGCTGAGCGAATAGAGCGCGCCAGGCGTCACGCAAATTTGCTCCTGCAGCAAGCGGTGGAACATCTCCACGGTATTGACCTGCTCCGGCAGTTCAACCCAGAAAACAAATCCACCGCGTGGCAGCGTGGCGCGCGTGCCCTGCGGGAAGTGGCGGGCGATGAGTCCGCGCGCCGCATCCAGGTTGGCGGCATAGCGACGGCGCAGCGTGCGCAGGTGGTGATCGTATCCGCCGCTGGCAAGAAATTCCGCCAGGGTTTCTGACAGCAGCCGTGATTCCGCCATAGAAGAGACCGCTTTCAGGCGGGCGATCGTGTCGTGAAAGCGACCGGCAGCGATCCAGCCGATGCGAAAATCGGGCGCCACGGTCTTGGTGAAGCTGGTGCAGTAAATCACCCAGCCGTCTGTGTCGAACGACTTTACGGTGGGCGAGAGCGGCCAGTCAAACTGCAGTTCGTCATAGAGGCCATCTTCCAGCAGCGGAATGTTGTAAGTGTTTACTAACTTTGCCAGCCGCTGTTTATTCTGGCGCGACAGAGAGCAGCCGAGTGGATTTTGCGCGCCGGGCATGGCAATCAGCGCCTGTATGCGTTTCTCCTGCAACAGCATCTCCAGCGCATCCAGCGACAAACCCTGCTGCGGATCGGTCGGGATTTCCAGCGCCTTTAACCCCAGCGAGGCGAGCAGCGGGAACAGGAAAAAGTAGGTTGGCGACTCCAGCCCTACGCAGTCTCCGGGCTGCGTCACCGCGCGCAGCGCCAGCTGCAACGCCTCCATACAGCCGTGGGTGAGGGTGATCTCGTCGCTGGTGAGCGACATACCCGCATGCAGCGACCGGCGCGCTATCTCCTCCCGTAAGCGCTCACTACCCGGTGGAAGCGCATACCGGCCAATCAAATCAGGGTGACGTCGCAGCAGCGAGGCGGTAATGCGGCTCAGGCGCGCCGCCGGGTAAAGCTCACCATCCTGCGGACAGGCCAGCGAGATATTGGTGTAGTCGGGATGATTCTGGGCGGCAAAAACCTGGTCGATCAGGTCGAGTTTCTCGCTGCCTGGATCGGTTATGCGGGCGCGATGTGGCGCAGGCGGCATCACGGCAGGCAGCACGCTCCGCACATAGTAGCCAGACTGCGGACGCGCCTCAATCAGCCCGCGATCTTCCAGCAATTGCCAGGCATTCAGCACGGTGTTGATGCTGACCTGATGCGTTTGCGCCGCGCGACGAATGGCTGGCAGACGTTTGCCCGGTTTCAGCGTGCCCTGATGGATCGCCTCTGCAAAGCTGTCGGCAAGCTGGTGGTAGAGCGGCTGATTGTCTGAAGAGGAAAGGGACACAAAAGCCTCCGCAAGTAACAGGTACAAAAACAAAAATCACAAACTGTAACCATGACAATAGTGATTTTGTGTCTCTGTTACCACGATTTCTCACCCTTTAGCATGAAGCTCTGTTTTTTAACGAGAATGCCAACATGCTTGATCCCTCTTTTTTCAGCTACGTAACCGTAATGTCTATCACGCCAGGCCCTAATAACCTGCTACTGGCTACATCTGGCGTCAATTTTGGCCTGCGGCGCACGCTGCCGCTGATCTCTGGCGTGCTACTGGGGTGTCTGCTGCAAACTGCCCTGGCCGGGCTGGCACTGGAGTGGCTGCTGAGCTGGATGAGCACCGTCAGGCTGCCGCTGACGCTGGCCGGCTGCACCTATCTGCTGTGGCTGTCGTGGAAACTCTGGCGGGCTGGTGCGCCTGCGCGACGGGATAAGGCGCAGCCCATGACCGTCGCCGGCGCGCTGCTTTTTCAGGCGGTGAACCCTAAAGCCTGGATTATGGCAACCAACGTGGCGCTATTGTGGAGCGTACAAAGTGGGCTGGTATCGGTCATGCTTGGCTTTGCGCTGGTTAACCTGCCCTGCATTCTGATATGGGCGGCGCTGGGCGATCGACTGGGCATACATCTGCAAACAGCGTGGAAACGCCAGCTGTTTAATAGCGTGATGGCGATATCGCTGGTCGCCACCACGCTATGGATGCTGACGGACGCGCTGGGTTAATCGGGCGCGCCGGAGCCGGTTTCTGATGGCCACTTCCAGTTGCGCACTTCCGGGACATCCTCACCATATTCGCGCACGTAGCGATGGTGCTCAGCGATGCGCTCCTGTAGATCATCCAGCAGCTCACCATGCTGGTCAGCCAGGCCTGGAATGCGCAGAATGGCCTCCTGCGCCAGATGATAACGGTCGAGCTCATTCAAAACCGTCATATCAAATGGCGTCGTGGTCGTGCCTTCTTCATTGAAGCCGCGAACGTGGAAATTACGGTGATTCGTGCGCTGGTAGGTGAGACGATGTACCAGCGACGGATAGCCGTGAAAGGCAAAAATGACCGGTTTATCGAGCGTGAAAAGGTTATCAAAGTCTGCTTCGCTTTTGCCGTGCGGATGTTGATCCTGAGTTTGCAGCGCCATTAAATCGACGACGTTTACCACGCGGATACGCAGATCGGGCAGATAGTCGCGCAGCAGATCGACTGCCGCCAGCGTCTCCAGCGTGGGCACATCACCCGCACAGGCCATGACAACATCTGGCTCTTCGCCCTCGGGCGTGGTGCCTGCCCAGCGCCATTCGCCCATGCCCGCTTCGCAGTGTGCAATCGCACTCTCCATATCGAGCCACTGCGCCGAGGGCTGTTTGCCTGCCACAATAACGTTGATGCGGTCCCACGTGCGCAGACAGTGATCGCCCACCCAGAGCAGCGTATTGGCATCGGGCGGCAGATAGATACGCACGATATCTGCTTTTTTATTGGCAACATGATCCATAAAGCCAGGATCCTGATGGCTGTAGCCGTTGTGATCCTGCCGCCAGACGTGTGAAGAGAGCAGGTAGTTAAGCGACGAGACCGGTTTACGCCAGCCCAGCTTGCGCGTCACCTTCAGCCATTTGGCGTGCTGGTTAAACATGGAATCCACAATGTGAATAAAGGCCTCATAGCAGTTAAACAGACCGTGGCGGCCGGTTAGCAGATAGCCTTCCAGCCAGCCCTGGCACTGGTGTTCGCTCAGGATTTCCATCACGCGGCCATCGCGCGCCAGCTGCTCATCATAGGATTTAACCGGCTCCAGCCAGGTGCGGCTGGTAACATCAAATACCGGGGTCAGTCGATTTGATGCGGTTTCATCCGGTCCAAACAGGCGAAAATTGTGCGGATTGCTGGCAAAGATTGCTGCCAGATACCGGCCAAACTGCTCGGTGGCCTGCGCCAGCCGCGAGCCGGGCTGCTGGACATCAAAAGCGAAATCGCGAATATCGGGCGTATTCAGCTCGCGGCGCAGTAAGCCGCCGTTGGCATAAGGCGAGGCGCCCATGCGCTTATCACCCTGCGGTGCCAGCGCCCGCAGTTCCGGTTTAAGACGCCCCTGTTCGTCAAACAGATCGTCCGGCTGATAGCTGCGCAGCCACGCCTCCAGAATCTGGCGGTGCCCCTCATCTTCGCGACAGGCCGCTACCGGCACCTGATGCGCGCGCCAGAAATCCTCCACTTTCTTGCCGTCTACCTCCTGTGGCCCGGTCCAGCCTTTGGGGCTGCGCAGAATAATCATCGGCCAGCGTGGGATGCCCTCCTGCTCGCCTGCGCTGCGCGCCGCCTGCTGGTAGGCCGCAATTTTGCTAAAAGCGCTGTCCAGCGTCTCGGCCATCTGCGCGTGCATCTTCTCAGGCTCGTGGCCGCAGACAAAAAGCGGCTCATAGCCGTAACCGCTGAACAGCTGGTGCAGATCGTCGTCACTGGCGCGCCCCAGCAGGGTCGGGTTAGCAATTTTATAGCCGTTTAGGTGCAGGATAGGCAGCACTGCGCCATCGCGCTGCGGATTAAGAAACTTAATGCCGTGCCAGCTCGACGCCAGCGGGCCGGTTTCCGCTTCGCCATCGCCGATCACGCAGGGCACGATCAGATCCGGATGATCAAAGGCCGCGCCGAACGCATGCGCCAGGGAATAGCCCAGCTCGCCTCCTTCATTGATCGAGCCTGGCGTTTCCGGTGCAGCATGGCTGGGAATACCGCCTGGAAAAGAGAACTGCTTGAACAGGCGCTGCATCCCTTCTGCATCTTCGCTGATATGCGGGTAGATTTCGCTATAGCTCCCTTCCAGCCAGGTGTTTGCCACCATACCCGGCCCGCCGTGGCCCGGTCCGCAGACATAGATCAAATTCAGGTCGCGCTGGCGGATAATGCGATTCAGGTGCGCGTAGATAAAGTTAAGGCCCGGTGTGGTCCCCCAGTGGCCAAGCAGGCGCGGCTTGATATGTTCAGGCTTCAGTGGCTCGCGCAGCAGAGGATTAGCCATCAGATAAATCTGCCCGACGGAAAGGTAATTGGCGGCGCGCCAGTAGCGATCCAGCAGGTGCAGTTCGCTGGTAGCGGTCGGTTGGGACATCAGGCATTCTCCTCTCAGGAAAAAGGGCGACAGGACAGAGACGTCCCATTAACCCTAATAGAGAATGCGCAACTCAACCAGGTGGGGTGAAAGGATCAGGCTGCTCAGCAGCACTGGCTGAAAACAAAAAGCCCCGCCAGAGCGGGGCTTTTGTCAGTAAATCGCCGTTATTTGCCCACGACGTGCGCCGTTTCACGCCCTTCGTCGTTCGCAGCGTTCGGTTTTACTGGCGCAGTGTAAGTGAGATTAAGCACGCGGCTGGTGTCCGCCAGCACTTTCTCCGTGAGTGCCACGTCGCCGTTGAGCTTACGTCCCCAGGACGGGACGACCGTGCGAATACGGCTCTGCCACGCCGCAGAGGCCATCTTCTCCGGCCAGGCTTTCGCCATCAGTTCCAGCATAATTGGCGCAGCGGTCGAAGCACCCGGTGACGCACCGAGCAGAGCAGAAATAGTACCGTCTTCTGATGTCACGACTTCGGTGCCCAGGCGCAGCACGCCGCCCTCTTTGGCGTCTTTCTTGATGATCTGCACGCGCTGGCCTGCGGTCACCAGACGCCAGTCGTCCGGATGCGCCTCTGGCACATAGGTACGCAGCGCCTCCATACGATCGGCATCGCTTTGTAGCACCTGGTCAACCAGGTATTTCACCAGGTCAAAATTTTTCAGCCCGACGTTCATCATCGGCAGAAGGTTGCCGCTGTTCATCGAACCAAACATATCCAGCAGCGAACCCTGTTTCAGGAACTTGGTGGAGAAGGTCGCAAAAGGTCCAAACAGCAGGACGCGCTTACCATCCAGCACGCGCGTATCGACGTGTGGAACGGACATCGGCGGCGCACCGACTGATGCTTTGCCATAAACTTTCGCCATATGCTGCTGTACAACGTCCTGATTCTCGGTCACGAGGAACGAGCCCCCCACCGGGAAACCCGCGTAGCCAGCAACCTCCGGAATACCACTTTTTTGCAACAGCGGTAGCGCCGCGCCACCCGCACCGATAAAGACATTCTTCGCCGTGAGAGTGCGCTTCTGTTGCGTGACCAGGGATTGCAGCGTGACCTGCCAGCGGCCATTGCCCAGACGCCTGAGATCGCATACTTCCTGCTGCAGGCGCAGACGGAAATGCGCAGTTTTTTCCAGCGAAGCAATCAGCTGGCGTGTTACTTCGCCGAAGTTGACGTCGGTGCCCATGTCGGTCCAGGTCGCGGCAACTTTCTGCCGACGATTGCGTCCCTTCATTACTAACGGGATCCATTTGGCAATCTGCTGTGGATCTTCGGAATAGGCCATGCCGCGAAACAGCGTGCTTTTTTGCAGGGCCTGATAGCGTTTGCGCAGGAAAGCGACGTTTTCGTCTCCCCAGACAAAGCTCATATGCGGCGTGCTGTTAATAAAGGTTTCGGGCTGGTTCAGATGGCCCTTTTGCACCTGGTAGGCCAGAAACTGACGGGAAATCTGGAAAGATTCATTGATCGCGACAGCTTTGGTGATGTCGATGCTGCCATCAGCCTTTTGCGGCGTATAGTTTAGCTCTGCCAGCGCGGCGTGGCCGGTTCCGGCATTATTCCAGCCGTCAGAGGACTCTTCCGCTACGCTTGCCAGCCGCTCGACCATCTCAATGGTCCAGTTCGGCTCAAGCTCCTGGAGCCACGCGCCTAAGGTCGCGCTCATCACGCCCGCGCCGATAAGCAGTACATCCACGTCTTCACGTTCGGACATTTGCACTTTTTCCATGCCAACGGCGCTCGAGGCGAGCGTAAGGTTTACAGCTTTCTTACTCATGAGGCGACATCTCCTCTCTCTGTTGACCTGATGCTCAACAGGTTCGCAGGCGAAATAGCCGCGCTTCTGGGGAGCGCGTTGCGCTACTTCTCAAAGGTTAAGACTCAGGTATGTTTAAGCGGGATGCAGGTTAACTGCACGTTATGCTTTATCTGTTGAATATAACATTCTCGTCTCTGATTTAAACATTTGTTTATTTTTTAAATGCAGAAATGATTCAGCATAAGAATTAATCATCTTGGTCAGAGAGCCATTAGGAATTTTTTATCGCAAACTCAGCAGGTTAACGAAAGATGATGTTGCAGACTTGCACAAATGCAGTGCAAGAGAAGGAGAGAGGATAAATTCGCCTTATTTTATAAGTCGCTGATTTTTTGAGATAAGTGATAAAAGGGACGATAAAGAATTTTTTATGTCGCAGGCCTTTTCCACTGCATCTGTAAAAACAATGTTACATTTTTGTGAGTCCGATCTGCCCGCCCTGCCGGAAACTGCAGCAGGCGAGCCAGACCGTTAGCCACGGAACCAGCGGCGATAAATCAGGCGGATCACAAAAAACTCGACGGCACCTAACAGCAAAAACCAGGCGCAGAAGATAAGCGTGTAGAGCTGGTTGATATCCTGCAGGTGCAGCAGTTGCGTCAGATTTCGCGCCATCGTAAGGCCAAAATTAGGTGCGGGCAGCAGCAGGGCAGAGAGAAAACCCAGCAGCAAAATACCGCCGGGGATAATCAGGGTTTCAAAAGGATTTTTCATCAGAAGGTTCCGCAGTCATTCGCGCCGCCATTTTCCGGGAATCTTCTCCAGGGTTCAATCCCTGTCGCCAGAGCCTGCGCAAACACCCCACCGGCATAAATAAAAGGCTTAAGTACCATTAACTTAGCGGTAAAACATAGCGAACGATAAAAGTTATAGCCTTTGCTATACTTAAACCCATGATTTTCTTGTCTTTTTATCAGGGGGGAGGCGTGCTAGACTGCGCGCACTTTTAGCAAAACAGACAAGATTCGCGGTGAAAAGCAGACCTTTGAGCGCTTTTTATCCTGACATTAGCCATTATGACTTTTATCGCCACCCTAATCCTTGCTTTTGGAATGTCGATGGACGCTTTTGCCGCTGCATTGAGTAAAGGCGCTGCCCTGCATCGTCCCGGATTTAAAGAGGCACTGCGTACTGGCCTGATTTTCGGCGCGATTGAAGCGCTGACACCCTTAATCGGCTGGGCGGCCGGACTGGCCGCCAGCCGCTACGTCATGGCATGGGACCACTGGGTCGCTTTTTTCCTGCTGGCGTTTCTGGGTGGACGCATGATGATGGCAGGCCTTCGTCAGACCGCCACCGCTGAGCCGTGCGAAGCGCCGCAGCGCCACGGTTTTATGGTACTGGCCATGACGGCAGTGGCCACCAGCCTGGATGCGCTGGCGGTAGGCGTTGGACTCGCCTTTTTGCAGGTCAATATTATTGCTACCGCGCTGACCATCGGTATGGCAACGACCTTTATGGCCACCACCGGGGTGCTGGTGGGGCGTCTGGTCGGGCCGGTGCTGGGCAAATGGGCGGAAGTGCTGGGCGGCGTAGTATTACTCTCCATTGGCTGCACTATTCTGGCAGAGCACCTGCACCTCTTCTCCTGAGCGTCACGCCGCTGATGCAGCGGCGTTTTTGTGATCCAGTTCAAAATTTGTTGCCTGTAAAATGCACAGTGGCTATAATTTCCCTGCATTTTTTCAACAAATTTTGAACAAGGCACCTTATGAAACGCTTAGTGAAATATGTCTTCCGCGCTTACGTCGAAACTTTCAAATATGTCCCGCCAGGCGCTATGTACTGATTGAGTACGGTTGACTTCGTCTCTGGCAATCACGGCAGAGTGCATGCCGTGATGCCCCCTCCGCCATACGTTTTTCTTTCCTTTTTTTGCGCATTCACTTCTTATTGTCCCCTGATTCGGCCTCAGCCATAAGCGCCGCTTGTCACCATAGCCGCAGGTTATACCCGGCGTCTAAACAAGCATTCGTTCTGCCTGGCCTGCCGTGAAATAGTGCGTTTCAGACCCTCCACCCTGTCTGAAAGAGAACGCATTATGCTCATCCCGCAACCTTATCTGCTATTTCTCGGCGACGTCACCGATCCGCTGGCCGCTAAAACTGCTCGCGGCATTCAGGTATGGCGACCCGAACAGTGCGTGGGCGAAATCCGCCTGCCTGGCTGTACCGTTACCCTCGGACTTGAAGAGCTGGACATCGTCGCGGCGAAGGCACGCGGCGCAAAAACGCTGGTGCTTGGCACCGCCAACGCGGGCGGCTATCTGCCGCAGCACTGGCTGGAGAGCATCACCACCGCTATTAAAGCCGGGATGAACGTGGCAAGTGGCCTGCATCACCGCCTCGCGGACGAGCCTGAGCTGGTGGCGCTGGCAGAGGCGCACGGCGTCGCGCTGTTTGATATCCGCCATATGCGCCCGACACTCAGCGTGGGCAGCGGCAAAAAACGCAGCGGAAAACGGGTGCTGACCGTGGGGACCGACTGCTCGGTCGGCAAAATGTATACCTCGCTGGCGCTGGAAGCCGCCATGCGTGAGCAGGGAATGAAAGCCGATTTCCGTGCGACCGGACAGACCGGCATTCTGGTCGCTGGCGAAGGCATCGCCATTGACGCGGTGATCGCCGATTTTATTGCGGGCGCGGCGGAGGCGTTGTCACCGGCCAGTGAAGACGATCACTGGGATATCGTCGAAGGGCAGGGCTCACTGTTTCACCCCTCCTATGCTGGTGTCAGCATGGGGTTAATCCACGGCGCGCAGCCGCACTGGCTGGTGATGTGTCATGAGATGGGGCGGCCGCATATGCGTCATCTGCCCCATCAGCCGATGGTTGGCCTGGCGGAGTGCGTCGAAGCCAATCTGCGTGCGGCGCAGGTGACAAGCGACAATCCGCAGCTGGCCGGTTTTGCCATCAATACCTCTAATTTCAGCGAAGAAGAGGCGCGTGAATATTGCGCGCAGCTCAGTGAGACCTTTGGCGTACCGGCAACCGATCCGGTGCGCTTCGGCATCGATGCAATTGCCGCCCTGTTAAAAGAGCGGGGCTGATATGCGCCGTATGCTGATCGAAGTGCTGACGCTGCCGCTGGCACGGCCTTTCGCCATCGCACGCGGAACCCGCACTGCCGTGGCGGTGATCCGCGTGATTCTGGAACAGGACGGCTTTATTGGCCGCGGCGAATGCACGCCGACGCCGCGCTACAACGAGTCAGTGGAGAGCGTTCACGCCCAGCTTAATGCGATGAAAGAGGCGATTGAGGCAGGCCTCAGCCGCGATGCACTGCAAACGCAGCTCAACGCAGGGGCAGCGCGCAACGCGCTGGATTGCGCCCTGTGGCGTCTGGAGGCCGCGCGTGCGAAACAGACGCTGTGGCAGCAGGTGGCGCTGAGCGCACCACCGTCAGTGGTAACCGCAGAAACGCTGAGCCTCGACAGCGTCGAAAAAATGGCGGACGCGGCGGCGGATGCGGTAGCGCGCGGTGCGCTGCTGCTGAAAATCAAGCTCGACCGCGAGGCCATTGTGGAAAAGGTTGCGGCGGTTCGCGCTGCCGCACCGGACGCTGTCTTGATCGTTGATGCTAACGAGGCCTGGGGCGGATGCGATCTGCCGACGCTGTTTACGGCGCTGCGGCCGTACAGACTGGCGATGATCGAACAGCCCCTGCCAGCGGGCGACGATGCCGGGTTAGCGCATATTGCCCACCCCATTCCGCTCTGCGCTGATGAAAGCTGCCACACGCGCGCCGATATCGCCGCACTGCGCGACCGCTACGAGATGATCAATATCAAGCTCGACAAGTGCGGCGGCCTGACGGAGGCGCTGGCGATGGTCAACGAGGCGAAGCAGCAGGGCATGCGGTTGATGGTCGGCTGTATGCTTGGCTCCTCGCTGGCGATGGAGGCCGCACTGCCGGTGACGCCGCAGGCCGAGCATGTCGATCTGGACGGCCCCCTGTGGCTGGCGGCAGACAGTTCGCCCTTCCTCTCCTATTCACAAGGCCGTATCTGGCTGTAATGCACAGGGAGCAACGATGACGCAGACTTCTCGCCTGCCTGACGCCACCCGCGTGGCGGATGCAGACAGCACACCGGTGCTGGCGATAGATCATCTCAGCGTCAGCTTTCGCGGACGCAGCGGCGCGCATCAGGCGCTGCACGACGTCTCTTTCGCTATTCAGCCGGGGGAGATCGTCGCGGTTGTCGGCGAGAGCGGATCGGGAAAATCGGTAACCTCACTGGCGGTCATGGGGCTGCTGGCAGCCTCGGCGCGCATCGACGGTGGCGCCATTCGCTTTCGCGACCGCGAGGGCGTTACGCGCGATCTCAGCCAGCTTAGCGATGAGCAGCAGCGCAGGCTGCGCGGGCGCGAAATAGCGATGATTTTTCAGGAGCCAATGACCTCGCTGAACCCGGTGCTGCGCGTGGGCGATCAGCTTACCGAAGCGCTGCGTGACCACGGACTCTGCTCCGGTGCCGATGCCCGTGCGCGGGCGCGTTCGCTGCTGCAGCAGGTGCGCATCGCTGACGTTGATCGGGTAATGAAAAGCTACCCGCACGCGCTTTCCGGCGGCATGCGCCAGCGCGTGATGATTGCACAGGCGCTGGTGTGCGACCCGCAGTTGCTGATTGCCGATGAACCCACCACCGCGCTCGACGTTACGGTGCAGGCGCGCATTCTCCATATTCTGCGCGCGCTCCAGCGGGAAAAAGGCATGGCGGTGCTGTTTATTACGCACGATATGGGCGTGGTGGCAGAAATTGCGGATCGCGTTGTGGTGATGTATCGCGGCAACGTCGTCGAACAGGGGCCCGTGGAGGCAATTTTCGCCGCGCCGCAGCATGACTATACCCGCGCGCTGCTGGCGGCGGTGCCCAAACCGGGTGAGATGCGTGAGCAGCGCTGGCCGCAGCGTTTTCCGCTGCTGCACGCGAATGCACCCGTTGCAGCGGCGCACATTACCGCGCGTTATGACGAGAAACCGCTGCTCGACGTGCGCGGGCTCACCGTGCGCTTTCCGGTGCGCAGCGGCATCTTTTCCGCGCTGACGCACCGCGTGCATGCGGTGGAGCAGATCGACTTTGCCCTCTGGCCGGGTGAGACGCTGGCGATTGTCGGCGAAAGCGGCTGCGGTAAATCAACTACCGGTCGTGCGCTCATGCGGCTGGTTGACGGCGATGCCGACAGCATTTTGTTTGCCGGCCGCGAGATCGCCAGCCTGAAAGAGGCACAGTTTCAGCCGCTGCGGCGTGAAATCCAGATGGTGTTTCAGGATCCCTATGCGTCGCTTAATCCTCGCCTGACCGTGGGTTTCACTATTGCGGAGCCGCTGCTGCTGCACGGACTGGTGCGCTCGCTCGACGAGGCAACGCCGCAGGTGGAGGCGCTGTTAGAGAGCGTCGGCCTGCTGCCGGAACATGCGCGGCGCTATCCTCATGAGTTCTCCGGTGGGCAGCGCCAGCGCATCGCCATCGCCCGGGCCATGGCGCTCAGGCCCAGAATTATTATTGCCGACGAAGCGGTCTCGGCACTGGACGTGTCGGTTCAGGCGCAGGTCATTAACCTGATGATGGATTTGCAGCAGCAGACAGGTGTCGCCTGGATTTTTATTTCGCATGACATGGCCGTGGTTGAACGCATCGCCAACCGCGTTGCGGTGATGTATCTCGGACAGATCGTGGAAATCGGCCCGCGGCAGTCGCTTTTTAATCAGCCACACCATCCCTATACGCAGCGTCTGCTGGCCTCAGTGCCGGTGGTCGATCCGCGTAACCGTCCGCAGCGCCAGTTCGACGACGGTGAAATCCCGTCTCCGGTTCGCAGCGTAAAAGAGACGGTGAATAAGCATCGTTATCGCCAGGTCGCGCCCGATCACTGGGTGGCCGAGGACCGTTAACTGCGTCTGTTTATTGCTACCAGGAGCCTTTATGAAGCTATTGTTTCGCCGTACCTCTGTCGCCCTCGCGCTAACGCTATGTCTGGCCAGCGCTGCACAAGCGCAGGATCTGCGTATCTCTATGTACGCCGATATCACCGGACTCGATCCGCACGATACCTCTGACAACATCAGCTATTCGGTGCAGAGTGGGGTATTTGAACGGCTGTTCCAGTTCGATGCCAGAATGACCCTGATGCCGTGGCTGGCGACGCATTACACCAGCAATGAGGATGCCACACAGTTTACGCTGACCCTGCGCGACGGCGTGACCTTTCAGGACGGTACGCCGTTTGACGCCGACGCGGTCAAGGCTAACCTCGACCGGCTCGCCGATCAGAAAAAGGGACTGAAGCGCAACAGCCTCTACCGCATGATCAAAAGCGTCACGGTACTGGCACCCAATAAAGTCCAGATTGACCTGAGCGAATCGTTCGGTGCCTTTATTAATACCCTGGCGCACCCCTCGGCAGTGATGTGGAGCCCGACAGTGCTGAAAGCATTTCCTGACGAGGCGCAACTTCGTTTGCATCCGGTCGGCACTGGCCCGTTCTCCTTTGTCGACTGGCAGCCAGGCAAGGCGGTGACGCTGGCGAAATACAACGGCTACTGGAACAAAGGCTGGCCGAAGGTGGATCGCGTCATCTTCTCCCCCAGCCCGGAAGACGCTACGCGCGTGGCGGCGCTCAAGTCGGGCCAGGTGGACGCCATTTACCCGCTGCCGTCCGATCTTGTCGGCGCAGTGCAGAGCGACAGTCGACTGGCGATCCAGCGCGATCCCAGCATCTATCTCTACTACATGGCGATCAATACTCAGCACAAGGCGCTGGCCGATACGCGTGTGCGCCAGGCGATTAACTACGCTATCAACCGCGAGCTCTGGCTGAAGGTGGGCTTTGCCGGAATGGGCACGCCTGCAACCTCGGCGATCCCGGCCGGGGTGCAGTTCTATCAGAAACAGAGCGCGCCAGACTATCGCTATGCGCCGGATGAAGCAAAAGCCTTGCTGGCTGCGGCAGGTTATCCCAACGGTCTCGATCTCAAGCTCTGGTGTACCAACGCGACCGTCAGCGTTCGCGCCGCGCAGTTTCTTAAGGCGCAGCTGGCAACCGTCGGCATTCGCGTGACCGTCACGCCGATGGATTCCGGCACGCGCAACGCCAGGCTATGGGGTGTAAAGGATCCAAAACAGGCGGAGTACGATCTCTACTACGGCGGCTGGTCGACCTCGACGGGCGACGCTGACTGGGCGCTGCGTCCGCTCTTTGCCACCGAATCCTGGGTCCCGACTTCTTACAACGTCTCCTACTACAGCAATCCGGCGGTGGATAAGGCGATTGCCGGTGGTCTGGCGACGGCTGAACCGGCGAAGCGCGCGGCAGCCTACGCCGACGCGCAGAGTCTGCTGTGGAAAGATGCGCCTGTCGCTTTCCTTGGTACGCCAGATAATCTGGTGGGTAAAACGCAGAAGCTGAGCGGCGTGTCGATGCTGCCAGACGGCAACCTGCTTTTTAATCAGGCGGTCTTTCAGTAACGCCAGACGGCACGATAAAAAGGGGCGTTATGTTCGCATATATTCTGCGTCGACTGCTGGAGATGATCCCGGTGTTGCTGGTGGTTTCGCTGCTGGTGTTTGGCTTTATTAAGCTGCTGCCTGGCGATCCGGCGCGGATCTACGCCGGGCCTGACGCGCCAGCGGCGGCGGTCGAGGCAGCACGCCAGCATCTCGGCCTGAACGATCCGCTGCCGCAGCAGTACGTTAACTGGCTGGGCGGCATTCTGCGCGGCGACCTGGGTGTCACTTACCGCACCCAGCAGCCGGTGCTGGAGGTGATCCGCAAAAGCTTTATGCCGACGCTGTGGCTGGCGCTGGCGGGATTCGCCTGGTCAGTGGTGCTGGGGCTGGCGCTGGGCGTCATGGCGGCGCTGCGACGCGGCGGCTGGCTGGACTGGACGCTGATGAGCGCGGCGGTTGGCGGCATTTCAATGCCGGCATTCTGGCTCGGCCTGCTGCTGATCCAGTTTGTTGCTATGCCGTACGGCCTCTTCTCGGTCAGCGGTTTCAATCAGCCCTCCGATATCATTCTCCCCGCGATCACGCTTGGCTCGTCGGTGGCGGCGGTCATGGCGCGCTTTACCCGCTCAGCCTTTCTTGAGGTGGCGCAGGAGGATTATGTGCGTACCGCGCGCGCCAAAGGGTTGCGCGCGGCGCGCGTAACCTGGAAACATGTGATGCGCAACGCGCTTATCCCGGTGATAACCATGCTGGGCCTGCAGTTTGGCTTTCTGCTGGGCGGGTCAATCGTAGTGGAAAGCGTGTTTAACTGGCCGGGTTTGGGCTGGCTGTTGATTGAATCGATCAAGGCGCAGGACCAGCCGGTGATTCAGGCGCTGGTCATGCTGTTCGTCTTTGAATTTATCCTCATCAACCTGCTGGTGGACCTGCTCTATGCGGTCGTCAATCCGGCAATTCGTCTTAATCAGGGGGCCAGATGAGTCAGCAAACCCTCGCCACTGTCGACAGCGACGCGATCCGCTCGCCGTGGCGCGACTTCCTGCACGCTTTTGCGCGCAATCCGCTGGCGCTGGCATCGGGCAGTTTCGTGCTGTTGCTGATGCTGGTGGCCCTGTTCGCGCCCTGGCTGGCTCCCTGGAATCCCATGGAACCGGACTGGACGGCGCTCTCTGTACCACCGTCAGGTACGCACTGGATGGGAACGGACGAGCTTGGGCGTGATGTCCTGAGCCGTATTATCTACGGTACGCGTATTTCCCTTTACGTGGGCGTGGTGTCGGTGACGCTCGGCATGGTGGCGGGCAGTCTGCTTGGCCTGCTGGCAGGCTACTACGGTCGCTGGATCGATATGCTGATCATGCGCGGTGCTGACGTGCTCTTCGCCTTCCCCGGCATGCTGCTGGCGATTGCGGTAGTGGCGGTGCTGGGGCCGGGCCTCAATAACGTGATTATTGCGGTGGCGGTGTTCAGCGTGCCGGTCTTTGCGCGCATCGTACGCGCCTCGACGCTGTCGCTAAAGCAGGCCGCTTATGTTGAAGCGGTGCGCTGTGCGGGCGCGCCGGATCGCGTGATTCTGCTGCGTCATATTCTTCCCGGCACGCTGCCGAACGTGATCGTTTACTTCACCATGCGCATCGGCACCAGCATCCTGACCGCCGCCGGACTGAGCTTTATCGGCCTCGGCCCGGAACCAGACGTGCCGGAATGGGGCAATATTCTCGCCATGAGTCGCAGCATGATGATGGCAGGACTGTGGCATGTTAGCGTCTTTCCCGGCCTGGCCATTTTTATGACGGTGCTGGCGTTTAACCTGCTGGGCGATGCGCTACGCGATACGCTGGATCCTAAACTCAAGAGCTAACCATGGACTTTCACCAACACCAGAGCGACCTGCTGTTGCAGCGCTGGCGCACTACGCGCCGTCTGGGTCAGCCGCGCGGCCTCTGTGGGCCGACTGACCGCATCAGCGACGTGCCAGGGGTACGCGTCGGACACTACACGCTGGCGTGCGACGCGCAGCAAACCGGCGTGACGGCGATCGTGCCGCCGGGAGAGAATCTTTTTATCAGGCCCTTACCGTGCGGCACCGCGGTGTTTAACGGCTTCGCCAAGCCGGTCGGGCTGGTGCAGGTCGCCGAGCTGGGCGTGCTACAGACGCCGATTTTGCTCAGCAACACGCTGGCGATCGGCACGCTGTTCAACACGCTGGCGCGGACGGCCATCCGTGCTAACCCGGAGCTGGGACGCACGCTTCCCACGGTCAATCCGCTGGCGCTGGAGTGCAACGACGGCTGGCTCAACGATATTCAGGCGATGGCGATAACCGAGGCGATGGCGCAGGCCGCGATCGATAGTGCCGATGCTGACTTCGCGCGCGGCAGCGTGGGAGCCGGACGCGGCATGAGCTGTTTCAGCCTGAAAGGCGGCATCGGCAGCGCTTCCCGACGGATCGAGGCGCTCAACGCCACGCTGGGGGTACTGGTGCTGGCAAACTTTGGCGCACTGACGTCTCTGACGCTGGATGGCGTGCGCATTGGCGAGCAGATGGCGCCGCTGCTGCCGTCATTAACGCCGCAGCGCGACGCAGGCTCCATCATTATCATTATGGCGACCGACGCGCCGCTCGATGCGCGCCAGCTGACGCGCATCGCAAAGCGCGCCGGTGCCGGTCTGGGGCGGCTGGGCAGTTACTGGGGACACGGCTCCGGCGACATCGCGGTAGCGTTTTCTACGCAGTCCGTACCGCAACCGCCGGAGGAGGCCACGCTGGAGCCGCTGCTCCTGGCGGCCGCTGACGCCACCGAACATGCGGTGCTGGATGCGCTGCTCAGCGCACAGCCCGTCACCGGCTTTCGTGGCCATCACCGTCCGGCACTCAGTGACGTGCTGGACCGCCTTGCAGGAGTCACACCGTGAAGATCTTTATCTCAGCCGATATTGAAGGGGTTGCGGGCGTGATGCGCCCTGAACAATGCGCGCCTGGGCACGCCGACTGGCAGCTGGCGCGCGAGCTGATGGAGCAGGAGGTTAACGCCGCGATTGAGGGGGCGTTCGCCGCAGGCGCGAGGGAGGTGGTGGTCGCCGACAGCCATGCGCAGATGACCAACCTGCGCGCCGCTTATATCGATGCGCGCGCCCGGCTGGTGCAGGGTAAACCGCGTGCGCTCTCGATGGTGGAGGGGCTGGAACAGCAGCGCTTCGATGGCCTGATGCTGATCGGCTATCACAGCGCGGCGGGCGAGCCGGGCGTGCTGGCACACACCATCAACGGCCGCGCCTTCTGGCGCATTCTGATCAACGATCGCGTGGTGGGCGAAAGCGACATCTATGCAGCAGCGGCAGCGGAGCAGGGCACGCCGCTGTGGCTGGTGAGCGGTGACGACTGCCTGCAGCAGTGGATCGCGGAACGCCACCCCGAAGCGGACTATGTCTGCGTAAAGCGCGCGATTTCCCACACCTGCGCCGAATCGCTGAGTCCGCAGGCGGCGCGCGAGCGTATCCGGGAAGCGGCGGCGCGCGCGGTTTCGCGCGCCTCTGGCCGCTGTGTTCCCTCGCTGAGCGCGCCTTACCGGCTAACGTTACAGGCGAGCAAACCGGTGCTGGCGGATCTGTTCTGCCTGATCCCCGGCGTTACGCGCCTCGACGCCGTTACGGTCGGCTACCAGGCGACGCAAATGGCCACCCTGGTCAGCCTGCTCAGCGCCTTCTCTTATCTGGCATCGACACAAAATTAACGCTTATGTCATCGGATGAGCGGAAGTTTGTACGATTTTCGTCTCATCTTTTGTTAACCTGCGCGCGAATTTATCGATAACAACGAGGCAGTAATGCAGCTTTGCAGTTTTTATCTTCCAGACCAGGGCATTAAAAGTTTCGGCATCGTAAAAGAGAACGGCGTGGTGGATGTCGGCACGCGCCTGGGCGCGCAGTGCCCGGATCTGAAAACCTTTCTGCAGCGCTCTTCGCTGGCGGATCTCGCGGCGTTTCGCGATCGCCCCGCCGACTATGCTTTCGATGTGCTGCGCTTTCTGCCGGTAATTGACCACCCCGGTAAGGTGTTCTGCGTCGGCATGAACTATGCCGACAAGCGCAAAGAGTTTTCAGAAACCCAGAATGCGCCGACGCTGTTTATCCGCTTCGCTGACTCCCTGACCGGTCATGACCAGCCGCTGATGAAACCGGCCTCCACCAGCGAATTTGACTACGAAGGCGAGCTGGCGGTCATCATTGGCAAACCGGCGCATCGGGTGAAAGCGGATGAGGCACTGAGCTACGTGGCAGGCTACAGCTGTTTCATGGACGCCACGGTGCGTGACATGCAGTTTACCTGGTTCACCGCTGGAAAAAACTGGCCGCAGACTGGCGGTTTCGGCCCCTGGATGACCACGGCTGAGGCCATCGGCGATCCGCAGACGCTGGCGATCAAAACCTTTCTCAACGGTCGCGAAGTGCAGAACGACACCACCGGCAGCATGGTACACAGCGTCGCGAATATTATTGAGTACATCTCGGCTTTCAGTCCGCTCTCTCCTGGCGACGTCATTTTTACCGGCTCACCGGGCGGGGTCGGCAAAAAACGCACGCCGCCGCTGTTTATGTTCAGCGGCGACGTGGTGGAAGTGGAAATTGAGAAGATCGGCAGGCTACGCAACGTTATCGCGTAAACTGCACCACCCGGCTGCGGTTCAGCAGCAGGCGCAGCCGGTTGCCGTCGCGCTCCAGCATAAAGCGCTTTTGCCACGGGCCATCCTGCGCGGTCGCCAGCACCCGATCGCCGCCCAGCGACTGCAGGCTGGCGACCATCGCCGCCGGACCGATGCCCAGCGTCAGCGTCTCGCCCGCAATCACCAGCTCGCTGCGCCACTGCGGCAGAAACCAGCGTCCCTGCATCCCCGCTAAGCTGCTGCTGTCGGGCTGGGCGGGGATAAAGCGACGCGGCGCATGGCCCACCTCGCCAGCGATGGCGCTGCCCTCATGACGCAGGCGCATCGGCAGGGTGCTGGAGAGCGTGCGCGCATCGCCATGCGCGTCGCCGCGCCACAGCGTTTCGCTCGCCCCGAGCCAGGTCGCGGTATCGCCACCGATCTCCAGCCACTCCGCCGTCTGCTCGCCAACATAGAGCCCAGGCGTGAGTTCGTGACCTTTTTCCGGCAGCGTGCGGTTGAGCAGCGCCGCCATGACGCGCATGGCACTCTCAGCGGTGGCGATATCCTCCCGGTTTGCTACCAGCGCCACGCCCGCCTGCCGTTCAGGATGCAGCAGAAAATAACTTTTGTAACCCGCGTGCGAACCGCCGTGCCCAAACAGCGTCTGGGTACCGATCTGGCTGCTGGCCAGACCCAGGCCATAGCCGCTGACGCGTCCGTCAGCCAGCAGGCGCGGCGCACTAAGGCGTTGTAGTACGCCCGCGCCGGGGCCGCGATCGCTGAGCAGCGCCTGTAGCCAGCGCGTCAGATGGCGTAGCGAGCCGGTGACGCTGCCGGAGGCGGAGAGATGCAGGCCGGCGCTGGCGAGCTGCCAGCGATGGCCATTGAACCAGTAGCCGGGTGCCAGGCCAGGCACCACGTCGAACCAGGTCTCCGGAGCGGACAGGCTGATATCAAGCGGCTGGCAGATATACTGCTGCAGCAGTGCATCAAAACCGACGCCTTTCGCTTTCAACGCCTCTTCCACCAGCCGATAGCCGGTATTGGTGTAAGAAACTTCGCTGCCGGGCGGGTAGTTCAGCCCGCCCTCCGCGGCGAGGAACGCCAGCAGATCGGCGTCGCTGGTGGCGTTATAGACCGACAGCCCAATCAGCGACAGCGTTTCACGCAGATCCGGCAGCCCGCTCGACATATCCAGTGCCTGACCCACGGTAACGTGTCCGCTGTCGCCGTGCAGCTGCGGCAGATGATCGGCCAGCCGGTCGTCAGGCGACAGATAGCGGCGGCCCGGCCCGGTGACCAGCGCTGCGAAAAGGTGCTTGGTTATGGAAGCGAAGCGCACCACGGTATCAGGGGTAAAGGGTGTCTGCTGCGCCAAATCCGCCTGGCCGGCGCAGTGCACCGAATGGCGCTGGCGGGCATCAAACAGCACGATCGCGCCACCCGGCGCGTCGGGCTGCCGCCAGCCCTGAACCACCTCGTCGGCGACCGCCGCCGCCCGTTGCCACTCCAGCGTCATACCGGCTCCTCCAGTCCCGTGCTTAAATCAAAAAGCTGCGCGGTGTGCGGATGATGGATGCGTCGCGCGCGCAGATCGTCTGCGCTTAACTGCTCCACCATTTCGCCATGCTGCATCACGCCGATACGCTGGCAAAGATGCGCAACCACCGCCAGATTATGCGTAACCAGAATATAGGTAAGATTGCGCGCGCTGCGCAGATCGCTGAGCAAATTGAGGATTTCCGCCTGCACTGAAACATCCAGCGCGGAGGTCGGCTCATCCAGCAGCAGCACCTGCGGTTCAGCGATCAGCGCGCGGGCAATCGCCACGCGCTGGCGCTGGCCGCCGGAGAGCTGATGCGGATAGCGGAAGCGTGCCGCCGCGGGCAGACCTACGTCGCTCAGCGCCTGGCTGATGCGCTGTTCGGCGCGATCGAGGCGATGCACCAGCAGCGGCTCATGCAAAATGCGGTCGATTGTCTGGCGCGGATGCAGCGAACCGTAGGGGTCCTGAAACACCATCTGCACCTGGCGAAAAAAGGGGCGGCCGCGCCTGGCGGTCAGCGCCATGCCACCAAAGCGAATCTCGCCGTGCCAGTCAGGGTTCAGGCCTGCCAGCGCGCGCAGCACCGTCGATTTGCCCGAGCCGCTTTCGCCCACCATGCCAAAACTCTCGCCGCTGCCAACCTGGAACGAAACCGCTCTAACGGCGCGATGCGCGCCGAAACGCACCTCCAGCCGATCAATGTCAAACATCGCTTTCTCCTAATCGCGCCATGCGGCGTCGCGTTGCAGCGTGGGCAGGCGCGTGCGCGGATGGCGCAGCGACGGCAGGCAGGCCAGTAGCCCCTGGGTGTAGGGATGCTGCGCCTGATGCAGCTGGCGGGCATCCAGCAGCTCGACGATACGTCCGGCATACATCACCGCCACGCGATCGCAGAAGTGCGACACCAGTGGCAGATCGTGACTGATCAGGATCAGCCCCATGCCGCGCGCTGAGACCAGGTCATCAATCAGGCGCAGAATGTCCGCCTGCACCGTTGCGTCGAGCGCGCTGGTGGGTTCATCGGCAATCAGCAGCTCGGGATCGGGTGCCAGCATCATGGCAACCATCACGCGCTGCCCCATGCCGCCGGAAACCTCATGCGGGTAGCGCTGCGCCGCAGCGGCGGCGTCACGGATTTTCACCTGCTCCAGCAGGCCGACTGCCGCCTGCATCGCGGCTTTTTTGCTGCCGCCTTTGTGCTCGCGCCAGGCTTCAGCGATCTGCTGGCCAATCGTCATAACCGGGTTAAGCGAATATTTTGGATCCTGAAGAATAAAGCCGACGCGTCTGCCGCGAATCTGCCGCAGCGTTTTCTCACTGGCATTGCGCAAATCGATGCCGTCAAAACGCAGCGCGTCGGCGCTGACCTCGGCGTTGCCCGGCAGCAGCTGCATCAGGCTGCGCGCCGTGAGCGATTTACCCGAGCCGCTCTCGCCAACGATAGCGAATTTCTCTTTACCGACGCTAAAGCTGACGCCGCGTACCGCTTCAAAGGTTTCAGCGCGGCTGCGAAAAGTGATACGCAAATTTTCTATTTCCACCAGCATTTAGCGCTCCCTGGGATCGAGGACGTCGCGCAGGCCGTCGCCGAGAAAGTTAAAGGCCAGCGAGGTGAGAAAAATCGCGATGCACGGCATCAGCGGCACCCACCATTCGCTGAAGAGAAACCGACGCGCGGTCGCGATCATCGTGCCCCATTCCGGCGACGGTGGCTGCGCGCCCATGCCGAGGAAACCAAGACTGGCGGCGGTAATAATGATGGAACTCATGTCGAGCGTGACGCGCACAACCAGGCTCGGCACGCACAGCGGCATGATATGCCGCAGAATGATGCGCAGCGGCGACGCACCGGTCAGACGGCTGGCAGCGATAAAGTCGCTTTGGCGAAACTGCAGCGTTTCCGCGCGCGCCAGTCGGGCATAGGGTGGCCAGGCGGTGAGGGCGATTGCCAGCACTGCACTTTCGACGCCTGGCTTGAGCGCAGCGACGAACGCCAGCGCCAGGATCAGGCGAGGAAAGGCAAGAAAAATATCGGTGATACGCATCAGTGCCTTGTCAATGACGCCGCCGAGATAACCGGCAACGCAGCCAATCAGCAGGCCGAGCGGGGCGGTGAGCGCCACTACGGCAATGACCATGCCGAGTGTAGTGCGACCGCCGTAAATGATACGCGTCCAGAGATCGCGTCCAAGCTCGTCGGTACCCAGCCAGTGCGCAGCGGACGGCCCCGCCAGACGGTTGTCCAGGTGCTGCGCGCCGGGGTCCCAGGGCGTCAGAAGCGGCGCGGCGACCGCCAGCAGCAGCATCAGCAGAATCACCGCCAGGCCGCCTGTCGCCAGCGGATTGCTGCGCAGGCTGAGCCACAGGCGATAGCGACGTCCCCATACCGCCTGTTGGCGGGTAGCGGGTGAATCAGCAAGCAGCCAGTTACGAGAAAGAGACATTATTTTACCCGTGGATCGCAGAGTCGATAGAGAAGGTCGGCGAGCTGGTTGAGCAGCACGTAAACCGTACCAACCAGCAGCGTGGCGCCCACCACCGGATTCATGTCGGCGTTCATCAGCGACGTGGTGAGATACTGGCCGAGGCCAGGCCAGGCGAAGACATTTTCCGTCACGACCGCGCCCTCCAGCAGGCCGGCATAGGTGAGCGCCAGCACCGTGATCAGCTGAACCGCCACCGTTGGAAAGGCGTGACGCCAGATGACGCGGCGTGACGACAGCCCCTTGGCGCGCGCCGTCATCACAAACTCGCCGCTAAGCGCGTTGAGCATAAAGGTGCGGGTCATACGCGTGATGTAGGCCATGCTGAAGTAGGCGAGGATACAGACCGGCTGCGCCATGTGCGCCAGCGCGTCGCGGAAGGCCTCATATTCACCCGCCAGCAGCGAATCGAGGGTGAGAAACCCGGTGACCTGCGGGATCATATCCTGCCAGATAATATCCTGCCGCCCCGGTCCCGGCGCAATGCCGAGCACCGCATAGAACAGCAGCAGGCTGAGCAGCGCCAGCACGAATACCGGCAGCGAATGGCCCGCCAGACAGACCACGCGAATGGACTGATCGATCCAGGTGCCTTGCCGCACCGCCGCCCAGACGCCGAGAGGAATGCCAGCCAGCGCGGCAATGACGATTGCCGCTGTCGCCAGCTCCATGGTGGCCGGGAAAAAGCGGGCAATATCGCTGGTGACGCTGTTTGAGGTGAGAACTGAACGGCCCAAATCGCCATGCAAGAGTTGATTCAGATAGTGGCCGAACTGCACGTAGAGGGGCTGATCCAGCCCCATTTCCGCGCGTACCCGCTCCACCACCGACTGTGGCGCGTTGTCGCCCACCGCCGCCAGCACCGGATCGGTCGGCATTACCCGACCGATAAAGAAGGTCAGCACCGTCAAACCAAACAGCGTCAGCAGGAGGCTGCCCAGCGAGCTGACGCCGCGTCTTATCGCGCCCGTCACGCTTTTTTCACCTGCTGGTAAGGCCACTGTTCCAGTACGGTCATATGGACATCAGAGAGCGTCTTCGCGCAGGCGGTGGTCTGGATCTGCTGCATCATAAAAATAAACGGACTCTTCTCCCGATGCTGCTGCTGTATTTTTTTATACAGCGCGAGGCGCTGCGCCGGGTCGCTTTCGTGCAGCGCCTGAGCGGTGAGCTGGTTGAATTCGTCGTCTGACCAGCCGCAGCGCCAGGCCAGGGTGCGGTTGCGTGCGCCGGTAGTGTTGTCGGTATTGACGCAGAAGGCTTCCGTATTGGAGTGCGGATCGAAGTAGTCCGCGCCCCACGAGGTGATCGCCAGCTGATGCTGACGCGCGCGCATTTTGGTCAGCACCTGACGGTTCTCCGAGGCGATGAGCGACACCTTAATGCCGATGGCGCCAAGCTGGGTCTGAATCGCCTGGGCGATATCGGGATAGGGCTGCATTGAGTAGTGATCGAGGGTAATTTCGAAGCCGTCCGGGTAGCCCGCTTCCGCCAGCAGCGCTTTCGCTTTGTCTACATCGCGATGGAAAGGCGCGTCGTCGAGCGCCGCCGGAAAGCCGGAAGGAAGAAAACTCTGGTGCACGTTGTAGGTCAGCGACAGGATATTTTTCTGAATGCTGTCGTAGTCGATTGCCCACTTAAGCGCCTGCCACACCTGCGGCTTTTGCAGCTGCGGATGGGTGGTATTACAGGACATCAGCATAATGGCAGAAAGCGGCTGCTTCACCAGCGTGACGTCAGTGCCCGATTGTAGCGGCTTGAGCTGTTCGGTGGTGAGATCGTAGGCGACGTCCACGTCGCCTTTTTGCAGCATCAGCGACTGTGCGGCGGGGTCAGCGATATGCTTGAGGATAACGCGCTTGATGGCGCTCTGACTGGCGTACTGCGGGCTCAGTTCCAGAATCACCGTTTCACTCGCTTTCCAGCTGCGCAGCGTAAACGCGCCCGAGCCAGCGCTGTGTTGCTTCAGCCAGGCGTTGCCAAAGTCGTTGTTCTGCTGGTTGGCGAGGCAGGCTTTTTTCGACACGATGCTGCCGACCGTGGCGGAGAGACAGTAGAGCAGGAACGACTCCGAGGCGGGTGCGCCCAGCGTCATCTCCAGCGTATGGGCATCTTTCGCCGTCACCTTGCTGGTCACGTTCTCTTTTGTAAAGCCGAACTGGTTAATGATAAAGGCCGGACTTTTATCCAGCTTTACGATGCGCTCAATAGAAAAGGCCGCATCCTCCGCGGTAACGGGTGTGCCGTCAGCAAACGTCGCTGCGGGATCGAGATAGAACGTAAACACCGAGCCGTCGCTGTTCGCCTCCCAGCGCTGCGCCAGCATGCCGATCACCTTATCTGCCTGCTGCGAATCGGGCTGCACCAGTTTCTGATAGAGGTTGCCGCAGATCTGGCCGCCGGTGACTTCAAAACTTTCGTGTGGGTCGAGACTGGTCATATTGTCGAGCTGCATCGCCATAACCAGCATGCCGGAAGGCGTGGCGGCAAAGGCTGAATTGAGGCTGAGCCAGGATAAAAAGGGCGCGGCGGTGCATCCTGCGATAAAGCGTCTTCTGGTGACCATTTTAACTCCAGGTTATTGATTATTAATAATAAAAAATGAGTTTAGTCTGTTTTTTAGCTTGACAGTCGTCCGGTCGCAGGCGATTAATAATCGCTCTCTACGCCGCATAAAACGCCTGCTCTTTTTTGGTGCGCCCGCGCCGCCTGCATGCCGCTTTTGTGCAATACCCTTTGCAAACGGAAACTAAAAAATGTCGGAAAATCATCATCAGGCACGGCCGGACATCCCCGTATTCGATGGTCACAACGACGTCTTGTGTCGGCTGTGGCAGCATCATCGCCCGGATGCGGTTCACGCGTTTTTGCAGGGAACCCCTTCGGGCCAGCTCGATTTTCCTCGCCTGCGTCAGGGCAATGTGGCGGGGGGGCTGTTTGCTGCCTGGGCGCCTGGGCATCCCTCTGTTGCCGCGACGGACGATCGGAGTGCTGCAAGAAACGCGCCACATCCCTTTTCGCTCTCTGAAGAGGCGATGGCATACGCGCGTGACGCGACGTTCTCTATGCTGGCCCTGCTGATGCGCATCGAGCAGGCTTCGCCTGCAGAGATCAAAATTTGCCGGAGCGTGCGTGATATTCGCCACTGCATGACCCGCGGCAGGCTGGCGGTAGTGATGCACATCGAGGGCGCAGAGGCGCTGGACGTCAACGGCGAACTGCTCGATATTCTTTACGCCAGCGGGCTGCGTAGCCTGGGGCCGCTCTGGAGCCGCCCTAATCAGTTCGGTGAGGGCGTTCCCTTTCGCTATCCCTCCTCGCCCGACACCGGCAGCGGACTGACCGCGGCGGGCAAGGCGCTGGTACGCCACTGCAACCAACGCCGCATTCTGGTCGATCTCTCCCATATGGATGAAAAAGGCTTCTGGCACACTGCGGCCGTCAGCGACGCTCCTCTGGTTGCCAGCCACTCAAACGCCCATGCGCTCAGCGCCCAGTCACGCAATCTGACCGATCGCCAGCTGGCGGCGATTGCCGAGACGCGAGGCTTTGTCGGAGTGAACTTCGCCGTGCCTTTTTTGCGCGAAGATGGCCAGCGCGATGCGCCGACCAGCCTGGAAGAAATTGTCCGCCACGTGGAGTATCTTCTCGACAAGGTCGGCGAAGATGGCGTGGGTTTTGGCTCCGATCTCGACGGTGCCACGATGCCCGACGACTTCCGCGACGCGGCCGGTTTTCCCCGGCTGGTCGCAGCGCTGGCAGCGCGCGGCTACTCTTCTGAGCTGCTGCACAAAATTTGCTACGGCAACTGGCTGCGCGTGCTGGAAGCAACCTGGGGCGAATAACCATGCGTCTGCGTCATATCGAAGTTTTTCAGGCGATTGTGCAGGCGGGCACCCTCAGCGGCGCAGCGCGCCTGCTGAACGTTTCCCAGCCCAATATCAGCCGCGTGCTCAACCATGCCGAGCAACAGCTGGGCTTTGCGTTGTTTGAGCGTGGTGCACAGGGACTGGCGATCACTGCGGAAGGGCGACGGTTGCTGCCAGAGGTCGACGCGCTTTACCACCGGCTGCAGGCGATTAATCAGCTGGCGGATCAGCTGCGGCGCGGTGAGAGTCAGAGGGTACGCGTCGGCGCGGCGCACGCCTTTGGCCAGATGGTGATGGCACCTGCACTGGTGCGCTATCGGCAGCAGGCGGCAGCGGTCAACGTCGAGCTGGTCACCGAGCATTTTTCCACGCTGTGCCGCAATATCCTTGATGATCAGCTCGATTTTGCGCTGGTGTTTGGCCAGCAGGTCGACGCAGATTTGCTGGCGGAGCCGCTGTTTCACTCTTCAATGGTGGCGCTGCTGCCCCCCCAGCTCCAGCGCGAAGAGCCGGTGTCGCTGGAGTGGCTTTGCGCCAATAACCTGCTGCTGATGCAGGCGCAGGATCCGCTGGGGCGCGTGCTGCACCGCGCGCTCTACGACAAAAAGCTCTACCCGGCGGTGTCGCTCTCGATAAAAACCTACTCCGTTATTGCGGATATGGTGCTGGCGGGCGGTGGGGTCGGCATCGTCGATCTCTTTACCGCCTGCCGCTACGCCGATCAGCTGACGCTGCTGCCGGTCACGCAGCCGCTGCCGTTTGAGGTGATGCTGATCAGCCGTCGCGATCGACCACAGTCGCAGTCAACGCTGCATCTCAAGCAGGTGATCCGCCATCGGCTGTGGGAAATCGCGCAGCAGTGCGAAGCGCGTCTGGCACGTCCCTGAAATAACTTTGCCCTGTCTCACCTGCTGGTCACGATTTCGCCGCCTACACTGAAGTGACACAATCCTGTTCAGGAGCAGTCGATGAGAAAAAAGGAACAACCGGCGCGCTGGAAAAGCGGGGCGCTGCTGGCCGGGCTGGGGCTGGGCGCAGCGGCGACCTGGTGGGGCGTTAAGCAGTGGCAGCATTTAAAGCAGACGCCACCTGTTTCACCCCGCAGCCACCATGCTGGCCTTGCCGGATACTTTCAGCAGGTCGGGGAATTTCGCATGTTTACCCGCGTCACGCCGCATGATATCCCTGGCCTGCCGCTGGTGCTGGTGCACGATCTGCTGAGGTCGGGGCGGGCAATGGAGGAGCTGGCGCTGGCGCTTAGCCATAACTACCGCGTGCTGGTGCCCGATCTGCCAGGCTTTGGGGCCAGCACCCTTGCCTCTTCTCTGCGGGTGCTTACGGTAGAAGAGCAGGCGGATGCGCTCTGGGAGTGGCTTCAGCACAATCAGCTGTCGCGCGCTATCTGGATTGGTAGCGCCTCAGGCTGCCAGGTTCTTGCGGCGCTGGCCGTGCGCCATCCCGGGGCGGTAGCGGGTCTGGTGATGCAGGGCCCGACGGTGGACCGCCATGCACGCAGCCTGCTGCGTCAGGCCTGGCGCGGCTGGCGCAATGCCCATCTGGAACAGCACCGTTCACCCGCCTCGCTAACGCGCATCGATTACGCCAAAGCCGGGCTGTGGCGCGCGGTGAAAACCCACCGACTGCTGATGCGCGACCGCATCGAACATCGCCTGGCCTATATCAACGTGCCGACGCTGCTGCTGCGCGGCTCACGCGATACGGTATCGCCTGCGCGCTGGGTCGAGGAGCTGGGAGCGCTGTTGCCGCAAGGCGAAGTCCTGACGCTGCGCGGGGGCACCCATACGCTGCATTACGTCTATCCGTGGAGCTTTCGCCACGCCATCCGTCCCTTTCTGACGCGCATTCAGCAGGAGAATCAGGATGAGTAAACCACCCAGGGGCATCGCCCGTTTCGACTCTGCGACCGCTATGCTGATGGCGCTCGCCCATACGCTGCATGACAAACCGTTCGATGACAGCGACACGTCACCCATGCTCAATCGCCTGTTGCCTTCGCTGAATCGCCTGCCTACCCGCTTGCGGGACTGGGGCTACGCGGTGGGTGGCAAGACGGAGGGGATTACAGCGTCCCAGGCTGGCGAGCTGGATATTGAGGGCATCGCCGAATGGATGGTGAGTGAATACCCGGAGCGCGACTATCCCGCTGCGTTTATCGGCTCGTCAAATGGCGCGCTGACCCATCTGGCGGCAGCGGCGGGTGCGCCCTGGCTGCCCCAGACCTTTCTTTGCCCGGTACGTGTGCCGCAGAGCGATCCCGACGATGCGCTGGCAGGTTTTGAGCAGGGTAAGGCGATCGCCGCAGGACTGCTGGCGGCCTGGCCACGTCTGGCGGTACACCATATCCAGGATCCTAACCAGGACCGGCTGATGCTCGATCGCATGCGCTACTTTCATCTGAAGCTGCGCGCCTTACCGCTGGCCTTTAATGAGTTTCTGATGCGCAGTCTGCCGGGCAAAGGTACGCTGTTTGTCAGCCACTGCACGCGGCAATGGCCGGTAACGCGCACCAGCGATCGCTCCTTTTTTCAGTTTGGCGGGCTGAACGGTGCCACGGAAAAAGAGTATTTACAGGGAGGTGGCCGCGTAGCGGAGTTCCTGGCGCACCACGGCAGCGAACGCGAGCGGTGGCATGCACCTGCGCCGACCGACAATGTGCCGGAGGCCGAATGGGGACTGGATGAGTACCTGAAGTCGCCGCTGCAAAAGCTGGCGGCAGATCAGGGCTGGCGGCTGCTGGAGATACGCTATCAGGATCCCGAAGCGCTGAGCTTTGTGGTGGCGGAAATCTATCGTGACTGGTATCTGGCTGCGGGCATCCATGCTACGCGGCTGATGGTGGACAGCTATCTGATGATGGACCCCTGGTGCGCCATGCGCCAGCACGCAATTCCGTTCTGGCTGATGTCCGGCAGTGAGTCCTCTGCCGCGTCACTGGCGCGCTTTCTCGATCGCCAGCCGCGCTATCGCAACATCGATATGATGCTCTTTTCGTCGGGCACGGAGAGCATTGGCATGGCCTCTCTCGCACGCTGGCAGGGTCTACTGGATCGCGCCATGCAGGAGGGGGCATTTGTCGGCGTGGACATGGAACGTTATCCCCACGATTTCGCCGCGCTTGCGCGTTTCGACGCTGCGCTGCGGGCACGGGCGCCGCTCTTCGCTCCGCCGCCCGCGCTCAGCGTGGAGAAGGTGATCGGCGGGATTGAACGCTACGGCGCGCGCTATGGCGTAACGCTGCATAAGCTGAACTAGCCGGGCAGGGTGCCCGGCTCACTGATCAGGCGCCGTCGGTAATCGGTTTGCGCACCAGCACCAGATAGGCCAGTGCGCCCACCACCGCGATACCGGCGCAGATCATCAGCGCAAGGCTGAATGACTGTGTGGTGTCCAGCACCCAGCCGGTAATCACCGGGGCAAAAGAGGCGAATACAAAGCTGGCAAAGTTCTGGATGCTGCCCACCGAGGCGGTCATGCGCGCCGTTACGTTGGCGTGGATCAGTCCCCAGCAGGAAGTACCAGCAAAGTGAATGCAGAACAGCGCCATGCCAATCAGCGTAACGGCGCTGGTGGTATCGGTGGCACGCGTCACGAAGGCGGTAAAGGCTGCCGACAGCAGCATGCCGGAGATAATGCACACCTTCCGGGTTTTTACCGCATCGAAGCCGCGACGCACCAGCGCATCCACCGTATAGCCATTGAGCAGCATACCCGCCGCGCCGAACAGGAACGGAATCGCTGCCAGCAGGCCGGTGCTTTTCAGATCCAGATGGTAGGTGGATTGCAGGTAGCCCGGCAGCCACGCGATATAGAGCCACGCGGTATAGTTGATACCGCTAAAGCCAATCATCATGCCCCACATGGTGCGCTGCTTAAACAGACCGCGCCACTCCGCAAAGCTCAGCGGCTCCTTGCGTGAGGCCACGCTGCCCGCCTGTAGATAATGGATCTCTTCTGCGCTGAGCTTACTGTTGTCGCGATCGCGATAAATCATGTACCAGCCTACCGCCAGGAACATACCCAGCACGCCGATAATCACGAACATGCCACGCCAGCCGAACGCCAGCATCATGGCAGCAAGCACCGGCGGCGCGACTGACAGGCCAATCATTGAGGCGGCGTTAAAAAAGCCCATCGGCATGCCGCGATCTTTAATATTGAACCAGTCGTTAATGACTTTAACGCCGCACGGGTTCATTGGTGCTTCCCCGATGCCGAGGCCAATGCGCACCAGAATAAACTGGGTGAAGTTGTGCACCAGCCCGGCTGCTGCCTGAAACAGCGACCAGAAAAACATCCCAATCCCCAGCATAATGCGCGGGCCTTTACGATCGAGCAGCGCGCCACAGGGCAACTGGGCCAGACCATACGCCAGTGAAAAAGCCGAGAGCAGCATGCCAATCTCCGTTGCGTTCAGGCCCAGCTCCTCGCGGATGGTCATGTTAGCCACGGAAAGCGAACTGCGGTCGAGGTAGTTAATCACGGCGGCGAACAGCAGCAGCAGCATAGCGGTGATCTGAATTTTGCGAATGCGCGGCGAGCGCACCACATCGCTGCGCGCCGGAACATAATCCTGCTCCGGCGTCGCATCGGCGGTCGACGAATGACGGCCGCTGACCGATGAATTTTCCATGGCATTCTCCCGTAACTGGGTACTTATCATTATGTGACAGCAGGAAACACGGCGCGCCAGCAGGCGCCATGACGTTGCAGTCGAGACTAGAGCCAATGCTGACGCAATGTTGCGGAGATGTTTCTGATTCGTGCGGGAGCTAATGCTTTGTGGTTTTTAATCGGTTTTTAATTGTACTGGCGGATTGAGCGTGCCATGGAGGAGCGCGACGTGGCGAGATGGGTATGCAGCGCCAGCAGCGCATCCACGTCCCGGCGGCTAATCAGCGCAGAGAGCAGCGCCATATGCTCCTCCAGTGCCACGATATTTCTCTGTTTGAGATCGCGCTCATCCCACTGATAATGCGAGTGAAAAATCACGGAGATAATCTCCAGCGAGTGGTTGAAAAAGGGGTTGCTGGCGGCAGAGAGGATCAGCGAGTGCAGCTCTTTATCCAGCGCAGCGAACTGACGATAGTCGCTGGCGATGGTGTCGCGCAGAGCACGGTGGCGATCGAGCAGGTCGCGCGCCTGGATCCAGCGCTCATCCTGCGGCGGCAGGTTGAGAAAGCGCGTAAGGGCGTGGGTTTCCAGCATCTCACGCAGCTCAAACAGCTTATCGGCGTAGTCGAGCGTGAATTTCTTCATGCGCCAGCGGCCGCGCGTCACCGGCTCCAGCAGGTCGTAGCGCATAAAGCGCAGCAGAAACTCTCGCACCACTACCGGGCTAACCCTGACCCGCTGCGCCAGCTGCAACTCGCTGAAGGCGTCGCCGGGTAACAGCTGGCGCTGGTTGATCATCTCAAAAAAGGCCTGCTCAAACTGGCTGGCCTGCTGCTCAATGGGCGATGCCAGCTCGCTGAAGCCATCGCTCTCCGCGGGTTGACGCACAATAACCCAGGTGCCCGCCACCTTTTCCAGTATGCCGCGCTGATGCAGATAGTGCAGCGTATGGCGTACCGTTGTGCGGCTGATGTTGAACATCTCCGCCAGCGCCGCCTGGGCAGGCAGCGGCGAGCGGATATGACGCTGGGCAATGCCTTCCAGCATCTGGTTAATCACGTTCTGGCGCAGATTAAGGTTTCGGCTCACGGGCTTCTCCGGGTTTTTATTCATTAAAAACCATTCAAATCCCAAAAAAATCGCGGTGTCTCACAGAATGCGCGGACAAAAAAGCTCGCCCGCAATCAATTCGCCATAACTGCGTCAGGACAACCGGAGAGCCACCATGACAACAATGAACACCCTGGTCATCGCTGAACCCAAAAAAATGGTCTGGGCCACGCGCCCGCAGCCTTTGCCTGCGGCGGGCGAGGCGCTAATTAAAATGATCGCGGCCGGGATCTGCGGCACCGATATTCATGCCTGGTCGGGCAATCAGCCCTTCTTTAGCTACCCACGCGTGCTGGGCCACGAGCTGTGCGGCGAAGTGGTGGCGCTGGGCGCGGGCGTTGAGGGGCTGATGCCAGGCCAGCGCGTGGCGCTTATTCCCTACCTCTCCTGCCTGCGCTGCGACGCCTGTCAGAGCGGCAAAACTAACTGCTGTGAGAATATCTCGGTAACGGGCGTGCATCAGGATGGCGGCTTCTGCGACTATCTTGCCGTGCCTGCCAGCAACCTGCTACCGGTCGATAACGTTGCGCCGGAAGCGGCAGCGCTGATTGAGCCGTTCGCCATCAGTGCGCATGCGGTACGCCGGGCAAACGTCAGCGCAGATGAGCATGTGCTGGTGGTGGGGGCCGGGCCGATTGGCCTCGGCGTCGCGGCGATTGCGGCAGCGGCAGGCGCAAAGGTTGTCGTGGCGGACACCAGTGAATTCCGCCGCGCGCACGCCGAGAAAGCCCTGGGTCTGGCAACCATCGACCCGACCAGTGACGATTTTTATCAGGCGCTGCGCGCGCAGTTTAACGGCAGGCTGGCGCTGAAGGTGATCGATGCGACGGGCAGCCCGGCCGCGATGAATAATGCGGTCAATCTGATGCGTCACGGCGGCACCCTCGTCTATGTTGGCCTGCACAAGGGCGATCTGGTGATCCCGGACAGCGAGTTTCATAAAAAAGAGGCCACGATAATGGGCAGCCGCAACGCCACACGCGAAGATTTTGACCGTGTACGGGAACTGATGGCGAGCGGCAGGCTACACGCTGCGATGATACTCAACGCGCACTTTGCCTTCTCAACCCTGGCGGAAACCTTCGAGCCGCAGGTGATCAATAACCGCGAACTGATTAAGGGGGTGATCCATTTCGATCGCTAAGCGTGCACAAAAAACGATTGCGCACCAGTGCGGCATCGACGCCCAGCGCGATGCGCTGGGTGGGCAGGTGGTGGAAAGGGTCTTCCCGGGACGCCAGCGGACCAATCTTACGCACCGTTTGTCCGCAGGCGATACCCTCGGTAATCACGCGCAGCGGGCTTTGCACCAGCCGGAACGCCTCGGGCTGGCACAGCCAGGCGATCGCCAGCGTGTCATGCAGGGCCATGCCGTCGAAGCCCTCTTTTTGCAGGCTGTAAGCCAGAAAAGGGCGTACAATAGCGCTCAGGACTGGCTGATTTAGCTGATGCACTTCTTCGCTACTGATCAACACGTTATGAGTAACGTCGAGCGGTATCACTACCACGTTCAGCGCTGAGCTAAGCACCTGATCGGCGGCGTGCGGGTCTTTCCAGATATTAAACTCGGCGAAAGGGGTTACGTTACCGCTGTGGCCATCGGTGCCGAACGCACCGCCCATGATCACCAGTTCTTTGACCAGCGGAATAATATCGGGGGCCTGGTTGATGGCGCTGGCAATATTGGTCAGGGGGCCAATCGCCACCAGCGTGATCTCATGCGGCTGCGCACGAACGCTGTCGATAATAAACTGCACGGCACCCGGCGCGATATCGCTGTAAGGGTTCACAAAGGCGTCGCCCAGACCATCCTCACCATGCAGCTTCGCCGGTTCACTGGGCGTCAGCGCCAGCGGACGTGAGCAGCCGCGATAGATCGGCACGTCAATCTGCATTTTTTCGCAAAACAGACGGGCATTTTTTACCGCCTGCCCGACCGCCACGTTGCCAAAAACGGTGGTGATGCCCAGCAAACGCTGTGTCCGCGCGGCAAAGGCGAGTGCAAAGGCGTCATCTACGCCGATGTCGGTGTCGAAAATCAGCGTGCGCATGGATCCTCCGAAACGGGCGGGTGCCCAACAAACAGACAAAATGTCATCACGCGTTTTTACCCTCTGCATCGGGTCTGCCCCTGAGGATGAGCCGGTCCAGAGGATCAGTAACAGGAAAAAATGCGGCGTCGCTCGGCGTTTCCGCTTCCGTCCGGGCTTTGCATAACGGCCGTCCGGTTTATGTTATCGAATCCTGACTCCTTCGGCATCTGCTGCCATCGGTCAGGATCGTCCTGACGGCAGCAAAATACACGCTTCGCAGACGGACAGTTTTTTCATTTGCTGCGCTTCTCCTGGTAAATGAATCCATTTTTATGCTGTTTATGACTGCCCTGAGCCTGTTGTCAGCCCGGATGCGGCATCGTATTATCAGCGGCACAAGGTGATGGTGTTCCACCTTTCCCAACCGCCTGCTGGCGATCCCAGCGGCTGATGACGCCTGACATAAACCCTAATCCTCTCGCAGGGGTTACTGGTGTGTCAGGCCGCTTTTCGCTCCGCCACAACCCTGCGCGATTGCCGTCTACAGGAGCAAATCATGTTGAAATCGCTGTTCGCCGTCATGCTCGGGGGTGCCGCAGGCTGTACGCTGCGCTGGCTCATCTCGCTGCGCTTTAACGCCCTGTTTCCCAGTTTGCCGCCCGGCACGCTGCTGGTTAATCTGGCCGGCGGATTTATCATCGGCGCAGCGCTGGCATGGTTTATCCGCTATCCGCAACTTGATCCCGCCTGGAAGCTGCTGATCGTCACCGGCTTATGCGGCGGGCTGACGACCTTCTCCACCTTCTCAGCAGAAATCCTGATGTTGCTACAATCAGGTAAGTATGTATGGGCGATGGCAAGCGTGCTGGTGCACGTGACTGGCTCGCTGCTGATGACCTTCGCGGGCTTCGCGCTGGTCAGCTGGCTCGGCTAGAGGGCACCTGCGCGACAGACAAGCCCTTATTCCGGACGATTAAGGAGGACGTTCATGACTCAACCTGCATTCCTTAACCTGGTGCTGCTAAGCGGTGAACCTGAGGAGAAACTACAGGCTGCGCGCGACGCCGGCTTCGATCAGGTCGAAATCTGGCGCGAAGATGTTGAGGCCAGTCACGGCGGCGCGGCGCGCCTTGCACAACATGGCGTGGGCTTTACCAACCTGCAGGTACTGCGTGACTTTACCGGGGCGCCCGGCGATATGCGGCTGCAAAAGCGTGATGAGCTGCGGCAGTTTATTCAGATGGCGCAGGCGCTGGGCTGCGATACCATTCAGGCGCCCGCCACCACGCGCGATGACTGCCTTGCAGAACAGATAGATGACGATCTGCGCTGGATGGCATCAGAGGCTGCGCGCTTCGGGATGCGTATCATGTATGAGCCAATGGCGTGGTGCAGCGTTGATAATACGCTGCCGAAAGCCTGGGAGCGTCTGCAGCGGCTCGATCAGCCCAATATTGGCCTGGTCGTCGATCTGTTCCACATCTGTGCGCTGGGAGGAGACGCCTCGCAGCTTGACGGTATTCCCGCCACGCATATCTACGAGGTGCAGCTGTGTGATATGCCCCACCAGCCTTCGCCGCAGGACAAACAGGCGATCATGACGCTCGCAAAGCATCAGCGTCAGCTGCCCGGCGCGGGTATCGTGGACGTCGCCAGCTTTGTCGACAAGTTAAAGAGTGCCGGCTATCAGGGGCCGGTGGGCATTGAGGTGTTCAACGATGACCTTAAACGCCTGCCGCCGCGTGAGGCAGCGCAGCGTGCCTGGGCTGCGCTGCGACGTTTCTGGCCTTAGTCCCGCAGACACTGGGCAATAAAAGTGGCTGCGCGCATCGCACCCTGAGCGGAAATGGTGTGAGGCGTTTTGGGTTCAAGCAGGAGTTCAACGGAGACCCCGGCGGCTTTCAGGCGCTGCGCGGCAGATTCGCTTTCTCGCCATGAAATCACCTCGTCGGCGTGGCCGTGAATGAGCAGTGCGGGCGTCTGGTACGCTGGGGTAAGCGGCTCATCAAACGCCAGCCGTCCGGAAAAGGCGACCACGCCAGCCAGCGGATGTGCGCCGGATGCCAGCATATCGAGCGCCATTATCGATCCCTGTGAAAAGCCTGTCAGCACGACGCTGTCCCATTGATTGCTCAGGCCGTGCTGCGCCATGATGCGCTCCAGCGTTGTGCGGAACGCCGTGCGGGCGGCCCGAACGCGTGCCGGTCGATTTTCTGGCGTAATGCCTTCCAGGCTAAACCACTGAAAGCCAGCACCATAAGGAAAGGGTTCTGGCGCATCGGGTGCGGCAAAAACCACATCAGGCAACAGCGGTGCCCAGTGGCGGCCCAGCGCCGCTAAATCCTCGCCGTTGCTGCCGAAGCCGTGCAGAAAAATCACCAGTGCTTTTGCCATTTACTGCTCCAGAAAATGTTGTCCGCTGCCGATCCGGTCAGTTCGGTTAAAAAGGTATGCGAATAATATGCCTGATATGCCTGCTCTTATGCACGCTGTAACGCTGGCAGACGGCTAAACGGCAGCAGAGGAATGTAATATCCTGTGCGCGAAACGGTGACGTAATACGTACCGGTGAGGGCAGGGATGCGAGAGAATAATTAACGAATAATAAGGCAGGCTGGTTTAACGCAGCCTGCCTTAATCGGAGCGATAATATAAGCTCTTCTGTGTTAAAAAAATATATAGCTGCTTGCCTGTACAGAATCAGGATTTTTTAGTGATAAGCTGAGAAATAGCGTCGATACCAAAATTAACAATACCGATAAGGCCGGAACCAATCTGGCTAATAGCACCTGACAGATTAAATTCCAGCAGACTACCAATACCTTTACCTAGCGTAGTGGCTGCCGAGGTCGCATCCGTTTTTAAGCCGCCCAGCGCGGTGCCTGCGTCAACGACAGAGCCAATTGCCCCACCGATCGTGCCCGCCAGCTCGGCAACAAAGCCCGCTCCAGAAACCTGTGCAATTTCAGAGGCGTTGAGTTCTCTGCTCATAATATATTCCTTTAGTGTTTAATCCATCTCTAAGTTTCTCTGCGCTCTTATTAGAGCGCCTGATGTTTTTAACATGAGTGAGAATAAAAAGCCACTTCTAATAGAGTTTAAAATAAGAGTGGGTGTTTGTGTTTTGTTATTATTTTAAATTTACCGTTAAAATAATCGGCAGGCTGCGCTGGGCATTTAAAGATTAACCCGCTGAGCTCATCCGTTATTTTATTTTTGCGCGCAGGGCCTTTATCGGCCAGAGGGCGGATGAGATGTCAAACCCCGGTAAGGGTATTTTACAGCGTGGCTGGCAGGACAGCAGATAAAGAGAGGCGGGCTAACCGCCGACTGTCAACTTTACCTTAGATGCCGTCACCCTTTCGCTGCGCGGAAAAACCTGCTTGACTAACCTTTCGCCCGATTTCTTTCGGAGTTATGCATGTCACTGTTTCACCTTGCTTCGCTGGCGGACCTCGACGCCGCTGAATGGGATGCGCTGCTGCCTGACGAGCAGCCTTTTTTACGTCACGCCTTTCTGCTGTCGCTGGAAGAGAGCGGCAGCGTGCGCGCCGGGAGTGGCTGGCAGCCCGATCATCTGCTGTGGCGAGAAAAGGGCGCGCTGCGTGCGGCGATACCCGGCTACCGCAAGCGCAACTCGTGGGGCGAATACGTTTTCGATCACGCCTGGGCGGATGCCTGCCAGCGCGCAGGCATCCATTACTATCCTAAATGGCTCGGTGCCGTTCCTTTCAGCCCGGTAACCGGCGCACGCGTGCTGGGTGACGCAGAGGCGGCCGCGCAGCTGCTGACCGCACTGCCAGAGAGGCTGTACCAGCAGGGGCTAAGCAGCGCACATATTAACTTCACCGATGCGCGCAGCGATACGCTGCTACAGTCGCAGCCAGACTGGCTGCGACGGATCGGCTGCCAGTATCACTGGCATAACCGTGGATATCGCGATTTTCAGGATTTTCTCGATACGCTGATGTCGCGCAAGCGTAAGCAACTGCGCAAAGAGCGCGAGCAGGTAGCCCGCAGCGGCTTTAACTTTACCTGGTATCGCGGCGACGAGCTGCGCGAGGATCAGTGGGATTTTATCTATGCCTGTTATGCCAATACTTATGCGGTGCGTGGTCAGCGCCCCTATCTGACGCGCGATTTTTTTAGCCTGTTGGCCGGGCGAATGCCGCACAGTATCCGCGTGGCGATAGCCGATCTGCACGGACAGCCTGCGGCAATGGCTTTTTGTCTGGTGGATGGTGAGACGCTGTACGGACGCTACTGGGGTTGCCTGGCGGAGTTTGACCGCCTCCATTTTGAGACCTGTTTTTACCAGGGTATGGATTACGCTATTGCGTCGGGCCTGACGCGCTTTGATGCCGGTGCACAGGGCGAACATAAGCTGGTTCGCGGCTTCGAACCACAGCTCACCACCTCATGGCACTATCTGGCACATCCCGGCCTGCGCGATGCGGTAGCCGCGTTTCTTCAGGAAGAGCGGAAAGGCATGCGCGCCTGGGCTGCTGAAGCGCGCGCTGCCTTGCCCTATCGACGCGACGATCAGTGATCGCCGACAAAGCCACTGGTCTGGTGACGCCAGAGCCGTGAATAGAGGCCATTATGCGCCAGCAGTTCGCTGTGGTTCCCCATCTCAACGATATGGCCTTTATCCAGCACCACCAGACGATCCATTTTGGCAATCGTCGACAGCCGGTGGGCAATAGCGATGACCGTTTTGCCCTGCATCAGCGTCTCCAGGCTCTCCTGAATGGCCGCTTCCACCTCGGAGTCGAGTGCGGAGGTGGCCTCATCCATAATAAGGATCGGCGCGTCCTTCAGCAGTACGCGGGCGATGGCAATGCGCTGACGCTGTCCGCCAGACAGCTTTACGCCGCGCTCGCCAACGTGCGCATCCAGCCCGGTGCGCCCCTCAGCGTCGCAAAGGCGAGGCAGGAACTCGCTGGCGTGTGCGCGATGGATGGCAGATTGCAGCTCCTCTTCGGTCGCGTCGGGCCGCCCGTAAAGCAGATTTTCGCGAATAGAGCGGTGTAACAGTGATGTATCCTGGGTAATCATGCCGATCTGCCCTCGCAGGCTCTCCTGCGTCACGTCAGCAATGTTCTGGTCGTCTATGGTGATGCGGCCACCGCTCAGGTCATAAAGACGCAGCAGCAGATTGACCAGCGTCGACTTCCCTGCGCCAGACGGACCGATGAGGGCGATTTTTTCGCCGGGCTTGATCGTCAGGTTAAGACGGTTGATCACCTGATGGCCGCTGCCGTAGTCAAAACGAATATCCTCATAGCGAATCTGGCCATGCGTCACCCGCAGCGTTTTGGCCTGCGGCGCATCCTGTACGCTAAGTGGCTGAGCGATGGTGTTGATGCCGTCCTGCACCGTGCCGATATTTTCAAAAATGCCGTTGACCACCCACATGATCCAGCCGGACATATTCACCAGCCGCACCACCAGGCCGGTTGCCAGCGCGATAGCTCCTACGCTGATCAGCGACTGGGTCCACAGCCACAGCGCCAGGCCTGACGTGGAGACAATCAGCAGGCCGTTAAGCGTGGAGAGCGTTACGTCCATGCTGGTAACCATACGGCTCAGACGATAGTTTTTGTCGGTCTGCTCCTGAAGCGCGTCGCGCGCATAGCGTTTTTCCAGGTCGTGGTGGGCAAAAAGTTTTAGCGTGGCGATATTGGTGTAGCCGTCGACGATGGTGCCCATCAGCTTTGAGCGCGCCTGCGACGCAACCACCGAGCGTGCTTTCACGCGCGGTACAAAGAAGCGCAGTGAGGCAATATAAGCCACGATCCAGATCGTCAGCGGAATCATCAGCCGCCAGTCCGCTTCGGCAAACAGAACCAGCGACGTCACCGCATAGATCAGCACGTGCCAGATAGCATCAACCAGCTGCACCGCCGAATCGCGCAGCGCATTGCCGGTCTGCGTAATGCGCTGCGCGATTCGCCCGGCGAAATCGTTGTGGAAAAAATTAAGGCTCTGGCGCAGCACATAATTGTGCTGCTGCCACTGAATCATGCTGGTCATACCGGGATTAATACTCTGATGCACCAGCATATCGTGCAGAGCAATAAAGACCGGGCGCAGGATCAGCGCCACGCAGCCCATCCACAGCAGAATTGGCCAGTGCTCGGCAAACAGCGTGGCGGGCGTCGCGCTGTTGACCAGATCGATAATACGACTGAGGTAGCTGAATAATGCGACTTCAATCAGCGCCGATCCCAGCCCCACCACCAGCAGTGCGGCAAAGCTCGGCCACACCTGTCGCAGGTAGTAAAAATAGAAGGGTCCGATGCGATCAGGTGGTGAATCGGATGGAGCATCCTGGAAAATATTGATAAAACGTTCGAAACGGCGATACAACATAACGACTCTCTTTGCGCCTGAGGAGAGTAAAAAGCTTAGTGCAACTTAAAAGGGATTACCGATATGGATTTAATCATTCGCGGTCGTGAGCCCAGCGATGCCGCCGGGTATCAGCGTCTCTACAGCCAGCCGGAAGTTTATCGCTGGACCACGCAGCTGCCCTTTCCAGCCGTGGCGACATGGCATAAAAAGTTCGAACGGATGGACAGTGAAGGTTATATAGGGTTTGTCGCGGAGCTGGACGGAAACATGGTGGGCGAGCTGACGCTGTTTGTAGAAAGCCGACCGCGTACCCGGCACGGTATCAGCTTTGGTATCGGCGTCGACCCGGCCTTTAGCGGAAGAGGCATTGGCGAGCGATTAATTCGCACCGGCATCGACTACGCCTTTAACTGGCTGGGGATAACGCGCGTGGAGCTGGAGGTGTTTCACGATAATGCGCGTGCGCGGCGCCTCTATCAGCGCCTCGGCTTTGAGCAGGAGGGCGTACGGCGTAAAGCCTGCCTGCGCGACGGTGAGTATCACGACATTATTTTGATGGCGATGCTGCGCGATAAATCGTGCTGACGTATCAAGATTAAGCTCTCCGCTGCGCTTCATAGCGCAGCCCATCACGATTTCCTCGATCCGGCGCACATTCTTACTGCGCCGCGCTGCGTTTCTGCTGCTTATGTGCAGCACCGCAAGCCGCCTTGTGAAGCCTGCCAAAATCCGCGCTAATTCGCGTGCAGGATTTCACCACACGCCCAATGACCAATCCTTTGCCTGCTACCTATATTTCCTCAACAGCGAATTCAAAGCGGTATTCCTGATAACAATGCCAGGGGCAGGATGCTCCGCTTCCTGAGGAATTCACCTGATGATAAAAGCTCACTCTGCTGCGCGGCCAACTCGCGTACGTATCTGGATCCTGTGTCTGATCCTGTTTCTTTCCGTAGTGGCCTATGCCGATCGCTCGATCCTGTCGATCTCAGGATCGGCTATCAAAGAGGAGTTTGGCCTGTCGGCGATCCAGCTGGGTCTGATCCTCTCAGCCTTCAGCTGGGCCTATGTGATCGGCCAGATCCCGGGCGGCATACTGCTTGACCGCTTTGGCGCCAAAAAAGTCTATGGCGTCACGCTGGCGCTCTGGTCACTCTCTACCATTGCAATGGGGTTTGTTGGCGAACTGGCAGGCGGTATGTCTGCCGCACTGATACTGATGTTTACGCTGCGCTTTGCGCTGGGGTTGATAGAAGCGCCGGCCTTTCCCGCCAACGCGCGCGTGGTCATTATGTGGTTTCCCGGAGCGGAGCGGGGCCGGGCCTCTGCGCTGTTCAGCACGGCGCAGTACTTCGCCGTGGCGATCTTTTCGCCGCTCTCCGGCTGGCTGGTGCTGCGCTTTGGCTGGGAGTGGCCCTTCTTTGTGCTGGGCGGCATCGGTGTGCTGGCGGTATTTGTCTGGGCAGCCTATATGCGCGAACCGAGAAAACATCCCGGCGTCTCAGAAAGCGAACTGCGCCATATCATTGACGGCGGCGGGCTGGTAGATATCGACGCGGCCCATACCCTCAAGGCGCGTCCAGGCATCAACAAAGCGATGTTTAAAGCGCTGCTGACCAGTCGCATGCTGTGGTGCGCCTATCTTGGCCAGTACTGCACGATTGCGCTCAGCTATTTTTTTATCACTTGGTTTCCAATCTATCTGGTGCAGGCGCGCGGCATGAATATTATGGATGCTGGCTTCGCCACCATCGCACCTGCACTGTTCGGTTTTCTGGGCGGCATCAGCGGCGGCTACCTTTCCGATATGCTGATCAAGCGCGGCTGGAGTCTCTCCTGGGCGCGCAAAATGCCCTATATCGTGGGCATGCTGATGGCCGCCTCGCTGATTCTGGCGGCTGTTATTCCAGGCAACGTCGGCATTATCGCTATTATGTCCTTCGCCTTTTTCGGTAAAGGCGTGGCGGCGGGTGCAGGGACCTGGACGGTGATCAGCGACACCGCGCCAAAAGAGGCGGTGGGTCTGGCAGGCGGCATCTTCAACGGCATCAGCAATATTGCCGGCTTCGTGACGCCGCTGCTGTTCGGCGTCATTGTCGGCCTGACCGGTAGCTACAGTATCGGCCTGGTCTTTGTCGGCATGCACTGCGTGGTCGCGGCACTGCTGTTCCTGTTTGTCATGGGGCCGATTCACCGTATCGGCGAAACGCCGTCACCGGAGGCAGCGCGCGAGGCGCAGAAAGAGGCGCGTGCGCTGTAGCTTTCCCGCAGGATCGGCGCGAGCTGCGCCGACCACTTTAATCTTACTGAAGAAAATTTGATCATTTGCCGATATCTCTCTGTTAAGGGCGACCTGAGGAGAGATAGCGTGATCAAGGAAATCACCGTTGATGAGCTGCGGCCGGGAATGTTCATCCATAAGCTTGAGGTATGGTGGCTCAAAGATAAGCGGATCCGTAATCAGATGCTGATTACCGATCCGCGCCAGATCGCCATGCTGCGTAATGAAGGGATCCAGCAGCTGTGGATCGATCTTAACCGATCGGTGCAGATACCTGCCGCGAAGACATCCGTTAAAAAGCGTGTTGCCCGCTCGCCTTTTTTTCAGGAGCTGGACAGGGCACAGCAAATTTTCCAGCAGGGCAAATCACAGGTCATGGCGCTGTTCAACGAGGCACGCCTTGGCCATCACCTGAATCTGGCGGGCACGCTGGATCTGGTCGATGAAATTGCCGGTTCTATCCGGCGCGAACCCTCAGCACTCCTGAGCCTGGCACGCCTGAAAAGCCATGATGACTACACCTGGCTACACTCCATGGCGGTGTGTGGCCTGATGATTACCCTGGCGCAGAAGATGGGGCTGGATGAAAAACAGGTTCAGCGCGTGGGCATGGGTGGGCTGCTACACGATGTTGGCAAAGCGGCGGTGCCGCTGGCCATCCTCAACAAGCCCGGCAAGCTTTCTGACGAGGAGTTTGAGATTATGCGTCAGCATCCGGTTATCGGTGCGCAAATGCTGATACAGGCGGGTGCAGATGGCGACCTGCAGGATATTGCGCTGCATCACCATGAAAAGTATGACGGCAGTGGCTATCCGCACCAGCTTCAGGGTGAAGCGATTTCACTCTACTCCCGCATGGCGGCGGTTTGCGACGTTTACGACGCGCTCACCTCGACGCGCGTCTACCGTAAAGGCTGGACGCCTGCCGAAGCGATGCACAATATGCTGAGCTGGCGCGGGCACTTCGACAATCAGGTGCTGCACACCTTTGTGCGCGCCATTGGCATCTATCCGGTGGGATCGCTGGTGCGGCTGGCATCAGGACGGGTGGCGCTGGTGGTGAAGGCGGGTGAACGCTCGCTGCTCAGGCCGGTAGTGCATGCCTTCTGGTCGCTGCATGCGCAGCGCGAAGTGAAACCCGAGCGCATCGATCTGGGGGACAGCTTCTGCACCGACAGCATTATCGGTGCAGAAGAAAGCCAGCTCTGGATCCATGCCGATCTGAATCGCGTCTGGGCGCTGGAAAGCGCTTAAAAATCGACGCTGGCGCGCAGCACAATTTCACGCGGTTCGCCCACGGCGACGCGCAGGTTGTTGCCACTCGACGGATACCAGGTGGTATCGAACAGGTTATTCACGTTGACCTGCCACTTCAGGCGATAGCCGTTTAGCGGCGTCTGCCAGGCGACAAAAGCCTCCGCCACCGTGTAATCATCCAGCCAGAAGCTGTTGGCCGCATCCCCTGCGCGTCGCCCTACGTAGCGTGCACCAACGCCTGCGCGCAAATCGTCTGCGGCCAGCAGACCGGTTGCACCAAAATCGTTGGTCAGGAAGAGCGCAGCGGTGTGGCGTGCGGTATTGGGCATCGCGTTACCGTTATTCTCCGGATCGGCGGTCACGCGCGCATCGGTCCAGGCGTAGCTGCCGACCAGGCTAAGTGAGTCGGTCAGCTTGCCTGCCAGATCCAGTTCCACGCCCTGTGAGTGCACCTTGCCAGCAGTGCGCGTCACCGTCTCGCCATTGATCAGCTCATCCACCATGACGTTGCGCTTCTGGATATCAAACAGCGCCAGCGTACCCGTGATGCCGTCTGGCAGATCAATTTTGCCGCCCACTTCCCAGGCTTTGCCCAGCTCTGGGGGCAGTGCGCCCGTTTCTGTAGCGATTGAGGCGTTGGGCTTAAACGATTCGGTGTAGCTGGCGTACAGGCTCGACCAGCTATTGAGGTTGTATACCACGCCCGCGCGCGGTACCAGACGGCTGTCTGCGCTACGGGTGCGGGCAACGAACGGACGGCCTTTGCCCGCCATCACATCAAAGCTGTCGTAGCGCACGCCCCCCAGCAGCAGCCAGTGCGATGACAGGCGTACCGCATCCTGTAAAAAGAGGCCACGACTGTCGATATTTTCGCGCTGGTCGCTGTCGGCAGCGCTGACCGTCGAGGTGGATGACATCTCGCCGTAGACCGGATGCCAGAGGTTAAAGCGACTGTTTTTCTTGCCGCGCAGCATATCGCCGCGGAAGGTGCGGTCTGCTTCATAATCGAATCCGGCCAGCAGCTGGTGGTTGACGCTGCCCCAGTCAATGTCCCCGTTCAGCGTCAGCTGCACCATCTGCGATCGGCTTTGCGCATCAGCGGTGGCGTCGGCCTGGCGGGTCAGTACGCCAGTCTCAGCATTGAAGGCGGTAGCCCGTGCCTGGTGGTCGCTGTAGGTGTTGCGCGCAAAGCTGTAATTAAGGTGGCTGGTCCAGCGATCGGTTAGCACCTGATCGGCTGCAAAGGTCAACGTGTCCTGATCGCCGCGCGTGGCGTTAAAGCGCTCGTCGAAGCGTACTTCACGTGGCGTGTTTACCGGCTTGCCGGTTTTGGGGTCAATGAGGGTCCCGCGATCAAAAGGCACCAGATAGGCCATATGTTCCCAGGCCACGCGCACTGTGGTGGTGTCACCAAACCAGATCAGTGAGGGGGCAACGACCGTCTGACGCGTGCGGCCAAAGTTGCGCCAGTAGTCGGTTTCATCATGGTCAACAAGTAACCGACCGGCAAAGCCGCTGGTGCCAAGCGGACCGGTCACGTCAAGCTGCCCGCCACCGCCGCCAAAACTGCTGTTGCGGCCTTCCAGATGCACCTGCGGCGTTAACAGCGGTTTTTTGCTAATGATATTAACCAGCCCGCCCGGCTCGTTCATGCCGTAGAGCATGGAGGAGGGGCCTTTCAGCACCTCGACACGCTCGCTGGTTGGCGTAAAGTTGCGTGCCTGAACCGAGCGAACGCCGTCGCGCAGAACAGAACCGTCGCGGTTATCACCGAAGCCGCGCTTGATCAGCGCATCCTGCGTGCCACCCAGCGTATTGGCCTGAGTGATACCGCTGACGAACTTTACCGCGTCATCCAGACGCTGCGCATCACTGTCCTGCAACACCGGCTGTGGCACCACGGTCACGTTCTGCGGCGTATCGATAATCTTTGCGGGTGTACGCGTGGCGGTGACGCTGCGGTGAGGCTGATAGCCCTTCTCCTGCGCCTCGTCATCCTGCGTGACCAGCAAGGTGGATTCCTGCGCGTGCAGGCTGCCGGACAGCAGCGCGCCGCCCAGCAAAAAGAGAGAAACGTGTTTCATTGCGGTAGCTGACTCCAGAAGGTCCCTGATACAGGCAGCGGCAAAAAGCGCTGAAAAAGTTGTTCAAGCGTGTGCTGGGGATCAAGATCGGCAAACAGCTGCGGATAGAGCGCCTTAGCGAACATTTCTACCGCCACCACGTGCCATGGACTGAGGTAGAAGTTGTGCCACAGGCCGTAGGCACGATGGTTTTTAACCGCCGCCAGCTGGCTAAGCACGGTCTGGCCGGCGAGCAGGTGTTGCAGGCTGGCCTCCGCCTGAGCGGCGGTCACCTCTGGGCCGAGCTGGAGCATGTTGTTGTTGTTGCTGTCCGCCATCCCGGTGGCGATATAAACCTGCGGCGACTGCGCCAGCACCTGTTCAGGGTTAATTTCACCAAACACGCCTTTCACCGTCCCTGCCGCAATATTGTCGCCGCCCGCAAAGGCCAGCAGCTGCCCCAGGTTGCCGTTAACCACCGTGGTGCAGCAGGTGTCGCGGCGGCCCAGATGCAGGTGCAGCATCACGCGGGTTTTTGCCCCCTGCCGGGTAGCCAGCCGTGCCGCTACCGCACGCATATGCTGCTGATAGAAGTCGATAAACGCCTGCGCGCGCTGCGGCTGATTAAACACCTCACCAAAAATTTTCAGGCTCGGCACCGTGTTGTTGAGCAGATCGACGCGCAGGTCAACGTAGATGACCGGAATATTGACCTGCTGCATCAGCTGGCGGAAATGTGCCTCTTCCGCGCCGCGCTTTGCCAGGCGCGGCAGAATAATCAGGTCGGGTTTGAGCTGGAGCACCCGTTCAGGATTGAGATCGCGCAGCGCACCAGCGCCGAGCTGCGGTACGGCTTTGATGGCGGGAAAGAGCGTGGTGAACTGCTGCCAGCTTTGCGGATCGTACTTCGCCATATCGCCAGGCCAGCCTGCTATCGGCGCGACGGGGTTACCGGGTATCACCAGCGCCAGCGTGTAGAGCATGCGGCTTTCGCCCAGAATCACCCGCTGTGGATGGTCAGGAATAGTGACGGTCTGGCCGGTAATGTCGACGATCGATTTCGCCAGCGCGCTGCTGCTGCAGAGCAGTAGTAACAGAGAGAAAAGAAAACGCATCACGATGGTTTCGTAAAGAAACAGAAATGATAATGAATATCAATCGTCTTAACAATATCAGCCTGCGCATAGCCAGTGGGCAGCGGGTTAATTAACTAAAAAAGGCAGCGCGGTGCGCTCATCCGCCTGTTTATTGAACATTTTTACAACTTTTTTACGCCAGGATTCAGCAATTTAACCGCTTCTTTATGTCCATCGGCGCAGGCTAACGCGAAACCCTGATCCCTCTGGAGGTCGCTGTGAGCGTGGGCGTGATAACCGGCATTGTGCTGGTGTTTTTGTTACTGGGCTATCTGGTGTATGCCTTGTTAAATGCGGAGGCGTTTTAATGGCCGCCAACGCGTTTTTACTGATTGCTGTTTTTTTACTGGTGCTGATGGTGCTGGCGCAGCCGCTGGGGCGTGGGCTGGCAGTGCTGATTGCCGACAAGCCTCTGCTGGCGGGATTTGAGCGCCCGCTGTGGCGTCTGCTGGGCGCTGACGCGCGATCAATGCGCTGGACGCATTATCTGCTGGCGATTTTGCTGTTTAATCTGCTCGGCTTTGTGCTGCTGATGGCCATCCTGCTGCTGCAGGACCGGCTGCCGCTAAATCCGCAGCAGCTGCCCGCCCTGAGCTGGCATCTGGCTCTTAACACGGCGGTCAGTTTTGTCACCAACACTAACTGGCAGTCCTACAGCGGTGAAAGCACGCTGAGCTATTTCAGTCAGATGGTCGGGCTGACGGTGCAGAACTTTGTCTCGGCGGCAACCGGCATCGCCGTGGCGTTTGCGCTGATACGCGGCTTTGCCAGCCGTTCTGGCGACGCGCTGGGTAACGCATGGCGCGATTTAACGCGCATTACGCTCTATGTGCTGCTGCCCGTTAGCCTGCTGATGGCATTGCTGTTTGTCAGCCAGGGGAGCCTTCAGAACCTCCTGCCTTATCAGGCGATCACCACGCTGGAAGGAGCGAAGCAGACACTGGCTATGGGCCCGGTCGCCTCCCAGGAGGCAATTAAAATGCTGGGAACCAACGGCGGCGGCTTCTTTAACGCTAACTCGGCCCATCCCTTTGAGAACCCTAACGCACTCACCAACTTTGTGCAGATGCTGGCGATTTTCCTGATCCCGGCCGCGCTCTGTTTCGCCTTTGGCTATGCGGTGCGCGATCGTCGTCAGGGCCATATGCTGCTGTGGGCGATGACGCTGATGTTTGTGGTCGCCGTCGTCGCTGTGATGTGGGCGGAAACGCGCGGCAATCCCCATCTGCTGGCGCTGGGCGCAGACAGCGCGCTCAACATGGAGGGCAAGGAGACACGCTTCGGCATTCTTAACTCCAGCCTGTTCGCGGTGATCACCACCGCCGCCTCGTGCGGCGCGGTCAACGCGATGCATGACTCCTTCACGGCGCTGGGCGGCATGGTACCGATGTGGCTGATGCAGCTGGGCGAAGTGGTGTTCGGCGGCGTCGGTGCGGGTCTCTATGGCATGCTGCTGTTTGTGGTGCTGGCAGTCTTTATTGCTGGTTTGATGATCGGCCGCACGCCGGAATACCTTGGTAAAAAAGTTGACGTGCGTGAAATGAAAATGACCGCGCTGGCCATTCTGGTGACGCCCACGCTGGTCTTGCTGGGCACTGCGCTGGCGATGATGACTGACGCGGGACGCGCGGCGATGGCGAATCCGGGCATCCATGGTTTTAGCGAAGTACTCTACGCCGTATCGTCCGCCGCCAATAACAACGGCAGCGCTTTTGCGGGTCTCAGCGCCAACACGCCGTTCTGGAACCTGCTGCTGGCATTCTGCATGCTGGTGGGTCGCTTCGGCATCATCATCCCGGTGATGGCGCTGGCGGGCAGCATGGCGGTGAAAAAGGCGCAGCCCGCAGGCAACGGCACACTGCCTACACACGGCCCGCTGTTTATTGCGCTCCTCATCGGCACGGTGCTGCTGGTGGGTGCGCTGACCTTTATTCCTGCTCTGGCGCTGGGTCCGGTGGCGGAGCATCTGCAACTTCTTCAGGGTACGCACCTATGAGTCGTCAACAACAGGCGCTGAACGGCGCACTGATGCGCGTCGCGCTGCTCGACGCGCTGAAAAAAGTGGATCCGCGCGTGCAGTTCCGTAATCCGGTGATGTTCGTGGTCTGGCTCGGTAGCCTGCTCACCACGCTGCTGACGCTGGGCATGGCGGGCGGCTGGCTTGACGGCAGCGCCCGTTTTACCGGAGCCATTGCGCTCTGGCTGTGGTTTACCGTGCTGTTCGCCAACTTTGCGGAGGCGCTGGCGGAGGGGCGCAGCAAGGCGCAGGCCAGCAGCCTGAAAGGGGTAAAGAAAACCAGCTTTGCCAAAAAGCTGGCGGAACCGCGCCACGGCGCGCCGTGGCAGCAGGTCTCTGCCGACAGCCTGCGCAAAGGCGATGTGGTGCTGGCAGAGGCGGGCGATATTATCGCCTGCGACGGCGAGGTGCTGGAGGGGGGCGCATCCGTGGATGAGAGCGCCATTACCGGCGAATCGGCCCCGGTGATCCGGGAATCGGGCGGTGATTTTGCCTCGGTAACGGGCGGAACACGCATTCTTTCAGACTGGCTGGTGATCCAGTGCAGCGTCAATCCAGGAGAAACTTTTCTTGACCGCATGATCGCCATGGTGGAAGGGGCAAAACGCCGCAAAACGCCGAATGAGATCGCGCTGACCATTCTGCTGATCTCGCTCACCCTGGTCTTTTTGCTGGCGACCGTCACGCTGTGGCCTTTCTCCGCCTGGGGCGGCGCGCCGGTTAGCGTGACGGTGCTGGTGGCGCTGCTGGTCTGCCTGATCCCGACCACCATTGGCGGGCTGCTGTCAGCGATTGGTGTGGCAGGGATGAGTCGGATGCTAGGGGCCAACGTGATTGCCACCAGCGGCCGTGCGGTCGAGGCGGCGGGGGATGTTGATGTGCTGATGCTGGACAAAACCGGCACTATCACGCTCGGCAACCGCCAGGCGACACAATTTATGCCTGCACCGGGTGTAAGCGAAGAGCAGCTGGCCGACGCTGCGCAGCTCGCCTCGCTGGCCGACGAAACGCCGGAAGGCCGCAGTATCGTGGTTCTGGCGAAGCAGAAATTTAACCTGCGCGAGCGCGATCTGCATAGCCTGGGGGCAAGCTTTATTCCCTTTTCGGCGCAGACGCGCATGAGCGGCGTCAACGTGCAAAACCGTCTGATCCGCAAAGGAGCGGTCGATGCGGTGAAGCGCCATATCGAAGCTAACAGCGGGCGCTTCCCCGTCGAGGTTGACGCGCTGGTGGAAGAGGTTGCGCGCGCAGGGGGCACCCCGCTGGTGGTCGCCGAGGGTGCGAAGGTGCTTGGCGTCGTCGCGCTGAAAGACATCGTTAAAGGCGGTATCAAAGAACGATTTGCCGAACTGCGCAAGATGGGCATCAAAACCGTGATGATTACCGGGGATAACCCACTGACCGCCGCCGCCATCGCTGCCGAAGCGGGCGTGGATGACTTTCTGTCAGAGGCGACGCCGGAAGCCAAGCTGGCGCTGATCCGTCAGTATCAGGCGGAAGGCCGTCTGGTGGCGATGACCGGCGACGGCACCAACGACGCGCCCGCGCTGGCACAGGCTGACGTGGCGGTCGCGATGAACTCCGGCACCCAGGCGGCGAAAGAGGCGGGCAATATGGTGGATCTCGATTCAAACCCCACCAAGCTGCTGGAAGTCGTGCACATCGGAAAGCAGATGCTGATGACGCGCGGCTCGCTGACCACCTTCAGTATCGCCAACGACGTCGCCAAATATTTTGCCATTATTCCGGCGGCCTTTGCGGCAACCTATCCCCAGCTCAACATGCTGAACGTGATGCATCTTCATTCGCCTTCGTCAGCCATTTTGTCTGCGGTGATCTTTAACGCGCTGGTGATTGTCTTTCTGATCCCGCTGGCGCTGAAAGGCGTGAGTTACCGGCCGTTGAGTGCGGCGTCCTTGCTGCGTCGCAACCTGCTGATCTACGGCGTGGGCGGCCTGCTGGTGCCCTTTATCGGTATTAAAGCCATTGACCTGCTGCTGGTGCTGCTGGGTCTGGCGTAAGGAGAAAAAAATGAGTCAGTTACGTCCGGCAATGTTAGTTTTACTGCTGCTTACGCTGATCACCGGCGTCGCCTATCCGCTGCTGACCACTGGGCTGGCGCAGTGGCTTTTTCCGGTGCAGGCCAATGGATCGCTGACAGAGGCGCACGGCTCGACGCTGATCGGCCAGCACTTTACCCGGCCCGACTATTTCTGGGGCCGCCCCTCTGCCACCAGCGATGCGCCCTATAATCCGCTGGCGTCAGGCGGCAGCAATCTGGCCGCAAGTAATCCGGCGCTTGATAAGGCGGTGGCCGACCGCGTCGCCGCCCTGCGCGCGGCAAATCCGCTGTCGCCACGGGCGGTGCCAGTCGATCTGGTCACTGCATCGGCCAGCGGCCTTGACCCGGCGATCTCTCCTGCGGCGGCGCACTGGCAGGCGCCGCGCGTAGCGACTGCCCGTCAGCTGCCGCTGAAAACGGTCGAGGCGCTGATTGATGCCAACACGGAGCGTCCGCTGCTCGCTTTTAGCGGCGATCCCACCGTCAACGTGCTGCGGCTTAACCTGGCGCTGGACGCGCTGACTCAACCCTGAAGGATGCGATGAACGACGAACGTGAACGCCCCGATCCCGACGCGCTGTTGCTGCAACAGGCTGACAGTCATCGCGGTAAGCTGAAAATTTACTTCGGTGCCTGTGCGGGCGTGGGCAAGACCTACGCCATGCTTCAGGAGGCGCAGCGGCTGCGTGTGCAGGGGCTGGATGTGCTGATTGGCGTGGTCGAGACGCATGGCCGGGAAGAGACGGCCAGCCTGCTGCAGGGCCTGGCGGTGCTGCCGCGCCGCGCCACCGGCCGCTCACGCCATGCCGAATTCGATCTGGATGCGGCGCTGGCACGCCATCCGGCGGTGATTCTGATGGACGAGCTGGCGCACACTAACGTGCAGGGATCGCGCCACCCCAAACGCTGGCAGGATATTGACGAGCTGCTGGATGCGGGTATCGACGTGATGACCACCGTCAATGTGCAGCATCTGGAAAGCCTGAACGACGTGGTGGGCGGCATCACCGGCATCCGCGTACGTGAAACCCTCCCTGACCCCTTTTTCGACAGCGCCGATGAGGTCGTGCTGGTGGATCTGCCGCCGGACGATCTGCGCCAGCGGCTGAAGGAGGGCAAGGTCTACGTGGGCGATCGTGCTGAGCGCGCCATTGAGAATTTCTTTCGCAAAGGAAACCTGTTTGCCCTGCGCGAGCTGGCGCTGCGTCGCACCGCCGACCGCGTTGACGATCAGATGCGTGTCTGGCGCGACCAGCAGGGGCGCGATCGCGTCTGGCACACGCGCGACGCCATTCTGCTCTGTATCGGCGACGACAGCGGCAGCGAAAAGCTGGTGCGCACTGCCGCGCGTCTGGCGGCCCGGCTGGGTAGCGAGTGGCATGCCGTCTATGTAGAAACACCGCGCCTTAACCGTCTGTCAGAGGCGCGGCGGCGCGCCATTCTGAAAACGCTGCAGCTGGCGCAGGAGCTGGGTGCGGAGACCGCCACGCTCTCCGATCCCGATGAGGCGCAGGCGGTGTTGCGCTACGCCCGCGAACACAATCTTGGCAAGATCGTCACCGGTCGCCGTCCGCTGCGGCGCTGGCATCACGACAGTTTTGCCACGCGGCTGGGCAAGCTGGGGCCCGATCTCGATTTACTGGTGGTAGCGCTGGATGAACCTGTGGGTGACGCACCGCCGCCCAGCGAGGATCGTGTCGGTGGCGACCGCTGGCGCGTGCCGCTGCGCGGCGTGCTGATGGCGCTGCTGCTCTGCATTGTGGTCACCGCAGGCGGGCGCTGGCTGCTGGCGGGATTTGATACGGCCAACAGCGTGATGATCTATCTGCTGGCAGTCGTGGTGATTGCGCTACGCTACGGCCGCTGGCCTTCAGTGATCGCCACGGTGATCAATATCCTCGCCTTTGACCTCTTTTTCGTTGCCCCAACCGGTACGGTGGCGGTCTCCGATTTGCAGTATCTGGTGACCTTTGCGGTAATGCTGGCCGTTGGGGTGATCGTCGGTAACCTGACCGCTGGCGTGCGCTACCAGGCGCGCGTGGCGCGCTACCGCGAGCAGCGCGCGCGCCATCTGTATGAGATGGCGAAATCGCTTGGCAGCGCGCTGACCCCCGCTGACATTGCTGCCACGGCCCAGCGTGTGATTGACGTGACTTTGCAGGCACGCAGTCTGCTGCTGCTGCCGGATGAGAAAGGGGAGCTGGTTGCCACCGGTGCGGCGACGCCGGGCAGCGAACCGGATCGCGCAATTGCGAAGTGGAGCTACAGCAAAGGCCAGCCTGCGGGCGCGGGCACCGATACCTTACCCGCCGTACCCTATCAGATTCTGCCGCTTAAAAGTGGCGATCACTGCCGTGGGCTGCTGGTGGTGGAGCCACAAAATCTGCGTCAGCTGATGATCCCGGAACAGCAGCGGCTGGTCGAGACCTTTACCGTTCTGATTGCCAACGCGCTGGAGCGTATGGCGCTGTCGCAGAGCGAGGCGGCGTCGCGGCTGGCTGCGGAGCGCGAACAGCTGCGCAACGCGCTGCTCTCCGCGCTGTCGCACGATCTGCGCACGCCGTTGACCGTGCTGTTTGGTCAGGCGGAGATGTTGATGCTGGACCTGGCCAGCGAAGAGTCGAAGTATGTGACCCAGGCGAACCAGATCCGCGAGCAGACGTTAAGCACTATCCGGCTGGTGAGCAACATGCTTGATATGGCGCGCATCCAGTCGGGCGGGCTGAACCTGCGTGAAGAGTGGCTGGCGCTGGACGACGTGGTGAATGGTGCGATCGGCAGCATGGCTCCGTCGCTGAAAGGGCATGGTGTCGTGCTCGATTTGCCCGCTGAGCTGGTTCTGATCAAAGGGGACAGCGCGCTGCTGGAGCGAGTGCTGACCAACCTGATAGAGAACAGCCTGAAGTATGCAGGCAACAGCGCGCAGCGCGGCATTCGGGCCTGGCGCAACGGTGAACGACTGGAGATGGCGGTATGGGACAACGGACCAGGCATCCCCGATAAAGACCTGACGCGCATTTTTGATAAGTTCACGCGCGGTGACAAAGAGTCGTCGGTGCCGGGTGTCGGGCTGGGGCTGGCGATCTGTAAAACCATCGTCGAGAGCCACGGCGGGCGCATCTGGGCTGAAAACCGTATCGAGGGTGGGGCGGCGTTTCGCCTCTCAATGCCGCTGCCGCCTGCGCCACAAATTTCTGAAGAGGGGCTGAAATAACTTCACAGAGGATCGGGTATACTCCCAGACCTGTCTGACTACCTGTGGGAAATTATGGAACGTTTTACCGAAAACCTGATGTATGCGTCGCGCTGGCTGCTGGCTCCGGTTTACATTGGACTTTCGCTGGGGTTGCTGGCGCTGACCATTAAGTTTTTCGAAGAAATCTTTCACCTGCTGCCCAATATTCTCAGCATTACGGAAAACGATCTGATCCTGCTGCTGCTGTCGCTGGTGGACATGACGCTGGTCGGGGGACTGCTGGTGATGGTGATGCTCTCGGGCTACGAAAACTTCGTCTCTAAGCTCGATATTGACGAGCATAAAGAGAAGCTGAGCTGGCTCGGAAAGATGGACTCTGGCTCGCTGAAGAACAAGGTGGCGGCTTCTATTGTGGCCATCTCTTCTATCCATCTGCTGCGCGTCTTCATGGAAGCGCGCAACGTGCCCAATGACAAGCTGATGTGGTATGTGATTATCCACCTGACCTTTGTGCTGTCGGCCTTTGTGATGGGCTGGCTGGACAATATGTCAAAACACGAGAAGAAATATTAGTCACCTTCTCAGCGCCAGGCGCTAAAACGTCCCGGCTGGCCGCGTGCCGGTCAGCCGGGGCATCACTTCCCGTATCATCTCGAAAAATTTCTGCAGTCGCGCCGGATAATAGCTCGCCCACGGATAGGTCAGCCAGACTGGCAGCGGTGGGGCCTGCCATTCCGGCGTAAGCTGCACCAGCTCGCCACGCGTTAAATCCTCCTGCACCACCCACGATGACATGATAGCTGCGCCCATTCCCATTAACGCCGCCTTTCGGACCGCATACAGGCTGTCGCTGCTGAGACGCGGCGCAATCGCCATATTGACCGGCTGACCGTCATCAATGCGCTGAAGCGCAATTTCGTTGCGATAAAAGCTGGTCAGCGCCAGCCAGGGTAACGTCGCCAGCTGCTCCACGGCAGAAATGGGCGCGTGCTGCGCCAGCAACGCTGGTGCAGCCACCACGATACGCGGCACTTCCGCCAGTAAAATCGCCACGATTGCGGGATCGCTCAGCGCGCCGACCTGAATCGCACAGTCGACGTTCTCGGCGATAAAGTCGGGCGTGCGATCGTTAAGCATCCATTCCACATTCAGGCGCGGGTAGCGCATCAGGTACTCCACCAGCGGGGCGACCAGCTGGTCCTGACCAAACGCGTGCGGCGCGCGCACCCGCAGCGTCCCGATCGGCTCATCATTGGCATGCGTCAGCTCATCCTCCAGCGCGTGCCAGGTGGCCAGTAGCTGGCGCGCCTGGGCATAACAGCGCTCACCGTCGTCGGTCAGCTTGAGCGCATGGGTGGTACGCATAATCAGCTTGAGGCCCAGCCGCTGCTCCAGCGCCTGCAACCGGCGGCTAATCGTCGGCTGCGTAGTATTGAGCTGCATTGCTGCCGCCGACAGGCTGCCGCTTTCAACAATACGTACAAAGGTGTGCATCAGTTCAATGCGATCGGGACTGGAAAGATTGCTCATACGTACCACGCATAACGGTTTTGCTTTTTATCAGTCTACAACGTATGGCGTTAATGCGCTTTACTAAGCTTCAGACACTTCTGGAGAACACACTATGTCAGCCATCAACAGCGCTGCGGCCACACCGGCCGACAGCTTGCCCGGCCCGCTGGTCTTTACGCTCGCCGCTGGCGCAGGGCTAAGCGTCGCCTCAATTTATTACAGCCAGCCAATGCTGGATATTATCAGCAAAGAGTTCAGCGTGGGCGTCGGCGCGGTCGGCATGGTGCCAATGCTGACGCAGATGGGCTATGCGCTGGGGATCCTGCTGCTGGCGCCACTGGGCGATCGCCATGATCGCCGTACCATTATTCTGATCAAAGGCTTGCTGCTGGTGGCGGCACTACTGCTGTGCGGTTTTTCTGGCGGTCTGAACGCGCTGCTGGTGGCCAGTTTTGTTACCGGCCTGACGGCCACAGTAGCGCAGGACATTGTGCCTGCATCGGCGGCGCTGGCCCCGGAGCGCAGCCGGGGTAAAACGGTCGGTACGGTGATGACGGGCCTGCTGGTCGGCATTCTGCTGTCGCGCGTGGTGAGCGGCGCGGTGGCGGAGTATTTCGGCTGGCGCACCATGTACGGGCTGGCGGCGGTGCTGGTGCTGTTGATCAGCGTGGCGCTGTGGCGGGTGCTGCCGCGCTTTACGCCCGGCACCTCGGTGAGCTATCCGCGTCTGCTGCTGTCGCTGGCCCATCTGTGGCAGCAGCATCAGACGCTGCGCCGTGCGGCACTGGCTCAGGGGCTGCTGTCAGTAGGGTTTAGCGCCTTCTGGTCAACGCTGGCGCTGATGCTCAGCGATCGTTTCCACCTCGACAGCGCGGTCGCCGGCGCCTTTGGTCTGGCGGGGGCCGCGGGCGCAATGGCTGCACCGCTGGCGGGAAGCTTTGCCGATCGCATTGGCCCGGCGCGCATCACCATCGTTGGTGCGGCGCTGGTCACGATCTCTTTTGCACTGATGTTTTTGCTGCCTGCGCTGCCGCTTCCCGCCCAGCTGGCGCTGATTGTGCTCAGCACCATCGGATTCGATTTAGGCGTACAGGCCACGCTGGTGGCGCATCAAACGCTGGTCTATAGCCTGGCACCCGAGGCGCGCAGCCGCCTGAATGCACTGCTGTTTACCGTTGTGTTTATTGGTATGGCAACCGGTGCGGCGCTTGGCAGCCTGGCACTGGCGCGCTGGGGCTGGAATGGTGTCGTCACGCTCGCTACGCTGGCAGGTGCGGCCAGCTTCGCGCTTCGCCTGGCGAGCCGTCATCTCAAGAACTGATCCTGCTTTTACGCTCTTGTGCCAGGATTAAACATAATCTTGAAGGAAAACGGAGCGTTATGAACTTTCTTGCCTGGATGGCGGCCACTGGCTGCCTCCTTTTACTTATGTCGCTGGCGTCGGGGTGGATCCACCGCGGGCCAGTGACCTCATTTGGGCTCTATTTGTTAGCCGGGATCCTCTGCGGACCCTGGGTATTTGACGTGGTGCAGATCGACATTTTAAAGCACTCAGAAGCGGCAGCACATATCACCGAAATCACCATGGCGGCCTCGCTGTTTATTACCGGGCTCAAGCTGCGTCTGCCACTGCGCGCGCACAGCTGGCGCGTGGGTATGCAGCTCGCCTTTCCGGCTATGCTGCTGACGGTCGGGGGGATGACGCTGCTGACGCACTGGCTTATTGGCTTCGACTGGCCGCTGTCGCTCGCCTTTGGCGCAATAGTCGCCCCCACCGATCCGGTGCTGGCCAGCCTGATTTCCGTTAACGATGCGCGTGATAACGATGCGCTGCGCGTGGCGCTTTCCAGTGAGGCGGGCATGAACGACGGTTCGGCGCTGCCGCTGCTGGTTCTGGCGCTGATGCTGTTTAACGGCGAGAGCCTCACCTGGAGCAGTTTTGGCCACTGGACCGCGGTGGAGGTCATCTGGGGCATCGGCGGTGGGCTGGGGCTGGGCTTTCTGTTCGGTCGTCTTGTGGGCCTGCTGGCGACCCGGCTGCGCAGCGCGCACGGTGACGTTGCGCCAAATGATTTTCTTGCGCTGGCGCTCATCGCCCTCAGCTATGCGGCGGCCGAAACCCTGGGCGCCTCCGGTTTTCTGGCCACCTTTGCGGCGGGCGTCGGGCTGCGCCGTGCGGAGCTGGGCGTGTTTAAAGCCTATCCCCCGGAGGAGCTGAGCGAAGAACAGCGGGTTCTGCCTGCCGAAGCGCTGGTTAATCCTAATAATCGTCTGGAGCATGCGGGCGAAAGTGGCGGGATGGTAAAATCGGTCGGGCTGGTGGTCAGCGATGCACTCTCCTTTGGTGATACCATCGAGCGCCTGCTGGCGGCCGCGATGATGGTGGTGCTGGGCGTCACGCTGGCGCACCACTGGAACCTTAATGGCGTTCTGATGGGGCTGGCGCTGTTCATTGTCGTGCGGCCGCTGGCGGTCTGGCTGACCACGCTGGGCTGCGGTATTCCCACGGTGCGAAAACTGCTGATCGGCTGGCTGGGGATCCGCGGCATCGGCAGTATCAACTACATTGCCTTTGCCTGGGTACACGGCATGGCGGGTCAGCAGGCGGAAACCATGGTCGATATGGCGCTGACTCTGGTAGTGTGCAGCATTGTCATTCATGGCGTGACGGTGACGCCGCTGCTCAACTGGCGCTCGGCGCGCCTGTCTGCCCAGCAGAGCGATGAATGAGTCTCATCTGGTTAAAACAGGAGTGGATATGAAAAAGTCGTTACTGATTGTAGTGAGTCTGCTGGCGTCGTCTGCCGCGCTGGCGGCGGCGGATGATGACAGCAACATTCCGCAGGAGAACGTCTATGCCAGCAAACTGTGCCATATCGTCAGCAGCGAGACGCAGGTCGGCACAGCGGATTCCTACGTGCAGAAAATGAAAAGCTACACGGCAATGAGCAAATCCTCCAGCGCCATGAATCAGCCGGAGTTTGATGAAGATATTGCTAACGAGGTCGCTAACGCCTGGCTGCAGCTGGGCGAGGAAGAGCGCGGCAAGCTGCGCACTGACGAGCAGCAGTGTGAGCAGACGGTGATGACGCAGTTTCAGCAGGAAGATTAATCCTTCTGAAGCCCGGCCTGAACGCGCCATCAGGGCGCGTTTTTTTGTGGCATTTTTTCGCCAGTTGCGTACATAATCGCCACTGATTGATTCGCGTCACATAATAACAGCGCCGCCGCAGCGAGGCGCGTCTGAACCAGCGCACTGGCATTGACTCAACGGGCATCATGATCACGCGTCGACACTTTCTCCTGGGCTCCGGGGCTGTTCTTCTCTCCATGACGGCAGGCAAACTTTTTGCCCGCGATGAGGTTATTCCGCTGTGGCCAGATGAGCCGCCCGGCGGGGGTGGGCCGTCCGGTCCGCTGCATATCAATGCCTGGGGCTCCTGGTCCAACATTGTCAGCCCGGCGATCCAGCGTTTTCAGCCAGAAAATCCGAACGGTGAAGCCGTGCTCATCGCCGCTGGCGGCGGCTATAAATTTATCGGTATGGGGCGCGAAGCCTGGCCCGTGGCGCGCTGGCTCAACAGCAACGGCTACACCGCCTACGTGTTGAGCTATCGATTACCGGAAGAGAAGTGGCAGGCAGGGCATCTTGCACCGCTACAGGATGCGCAGCGCGCGATTCGTCTGGTGCGCTCGTTTGAGCGTAAGGTACATGTGCTGGGCTTCTCTGCGGGCGGTCATCTGCTTGGCATGGCGGCCGCGCGCCCCGACTTTCGGTCGTACGATCCGCAGGATGCGCTGGATAAGGTGGTGCCGGAGGTCGACAGCGTCGGCCTGATTTATCCGGTCATTACGCTGGAGGCGCCCTATACCCATACCACCACGCATCGCATCCTGGTTGGCAATAACGCGACGCCAGCAGAAGAGGCGAACTGGTCGGTGCAAAACTATGTCACCCGCCGCTATCCGCCGACGTTCCTGGCGCAGGCTGAGGATGACCACATCTCTAACCCCTTTAATACCGAGCTGATGCGCGATACCTGTCGGCGTAACCGGGTGCCGGTCGAGTTGATTGAGATCAGCCGTGGCGGCCACGGTTTTGGTCTGGGTAAAGCAGGCACACCCGCCGCGCTGTGGGATCAGGCCTATGTGCGCTGGCTTGACCGTCTCAGCTAATCCCGCAATGCTGCATCAGCAGGCGGGTTAACCCGGTATCGTCCAGTGAGAGAGTCACGCCAGTCTGGTCGCGCTCTGGCTCGCTTTATTTAGCGCTTGTTGCGGGTATACGTGGTTGTTCAGGCAGGGGCGTTGGTTACGAGACGCCCCTTTCTATCACGTGCTGGCACAGCCGATGCCGCAGCAGAACAGAGCAGGAAGGGTCTTTGCAGAAGCGCTGATCACCGGCGGGCCGCCAGCCGGGGAGACCGGAAGGGATGTGCATCGGGCTAAAATAGATAACCCGCGCCAGGCAGTGGCGAAGGCACGGCCTGAATGAAACGCTGAACCCTCTTCAGACAGGCCTGCGAAACGTCTGACATAACAGATGAGGATCAACAGGGCCAGCATGGGCTGGCCCGACATCCTTAGCGCATGGTGACAAATTCTTCCGCCGCCGTGGGGTGAATGGCCACGGTATTGTCGAAATCTTTCTTGGTTGCGCCCATCTTCAGCGCCACCGCAAAGCCTTGCAGCATCTCATCCATGCCAGAGCCGATGCCATGAATGCCAACAATTTTCTCATCTGCGCCGACGCACACCAGCTTCATGCGGCACGGCTGGCGATGTTGCGTTACCGCGGTATACATGGCGGTAAAAGAAGATTTATACACCTTTACCTGATCGTCGCCATACTGCTCACGCGCCTGCGGTTCCGTCAGGCCAACGGTACCGATCGGGGGATGGCTGAATACCACGGTCGGCACGTTGCTGTAATCCAGATGCTCATCCGGCTTGTTGTTAAACAGGCGTTCTGAGAGACGACGACCCGCAGCAACCGCCACCGGCGTCAGCTCAACCGCGCCGGTGTTGTCACCCACGGCATAGAGGCCATCGACGTTGGTATTCTGATACTTGTCGACCTTGATATAACCTTTCTCGTTCAGCGCAACGCCCGTTACCGCCAGATTAAGGTTATCTGTTGCCGGTTCACGGCCTATGGCCCAGACCAGGCAATCCACCGTCTGCTCACGACCATCTTCCAGGTGCAGCGTCAGGCTACCGTCGGCGTTTTTCATCACTGCTTTGGGCACGGCATGCGTGTGCAGCGCTGGACCTTCCGCCTTCATTACCTCGACCAGCGTTTCGGTGATCAGCGGATCGAAGCTGCGCAGCGGCGCATGCTTACGCACAAACAGGTGCGTTTCAGAGCCGAGGGCGTTTACCACACCTGCCAGTTCCACCGCGATATAGCCCGCGCCGATCACGGCCGTGCGCTTCGGCAGCGCGTCCAGCTCAAAGAAGCCGTCAGAGTCGATGCCATACTCTGCGCCCGGCACATCAGGGTGGCTCGGACGACCGCCAGTCGCGATCAGAATATGGTCAGCGGTAATGCGCTCGCCGTTGACTTCCACCGTGTGCGCGTCGACAAAGCGGGCAAAGCCCTTGATGACATCAACGTTGTTTTTGCCCAGCACGTTGTCGTAAGAGGTGTGAATGCGATCGATATAGGCGCTGCGGTTTTTTACCAGCGTCTTCCAGTCGAAGTGGTTAACGGTGGTATCGAAGCCGTAATCCGGACCGTACATGTGGATCGCCTCGGCGATCTGCGCCGCATGCCACATCACTTTTTTTGGAACACAACCCACGTTTACGCAGGTGCCGCCCAGCTCTTTGGCTTCAATCAGGGCGCATTTCTGGCCATACATCGCGGCGCGGTTAATGGAGGCGATACCGCCGCTGCCGCCGCCAATGGCGAGATAGTCATAATGTCGTGTCATTGTGTGTCCATCCGGTTACGAAGTTTGGTTCAGGATTGTAACGCCGAGAGGCGAAACGGCGCAAAGATTGCACCTATGATTGTAATAGGGTTGAATCCTTCTACCACTGACAGGGAAGCATAGCATGCAGCTTACATTTCTCGGCACCGGCGCTGGCGCGCCCAGCCTGCAGCGCAACGTGACCTCGATTGCGTTTACCCACTCACCGCGCGGCGATACCTGGCTGTTTGACTGTGGTGAGGGCACCCAGCTTCAGTACATGCGCTCACCGCTGAAGCCGGGCCGCATGAACAAGATTTTTATTACCCACCTGCACGGCGACCATATTTTTGGCCTGCCGGGTTTGCTGACCAGCCGCTCGATGGGCGGCATCAGCGAGCCGCTGACCCTCTACGGCCCGCAGGGCATTAAGCAGTTTGTGGAGACCGCGCTGTCGCTGAGCGGTTCCTACACCGACTATCCGCTGGAGATCGTTGAGATTGAGGCGGGGCCAGTGCTGGATGACGGCCAATTTCGCGTCAGTGCCTGGCCGCTGGTGCATCCGCTGCCCTGTTTCGGCTACCGTATTGAGCAGCACGACAAGCCGGGCGTTCTCGACGCTGCGCGTCTGAAAGCAGAAGGTGTGCCGCGCGGTCCCTGGTTTCAGCAGCTAAAGGCGGGCGAAAGCGTGACGCTGGAGGATGGACGCATCGTTAACGGCGCGGAGTATCTCGGCCCGGCAACGCGCGGCAAAACCCTGGCGATTTTCGGCGACACCGCACCGACGCCAGTGGCGCTGCAGCTGGCAGCAGAGGTCGATGTGATGGTGCACGAAACCACGCTGGAGGCGGCCTTACAGGAGAAGGCTAACGGACGCGGCCACTCCACGACGCTTCAGGCGGCGCAGGTGGCAAAAGAGGCGGGCGCAAAGCGCCTGATCGCTACGCACTTCAGCTCGCGCTACTTACCGCGTGATATGCAGCGTCTGCTGGATGAGTGCCGCTCGGTGTTTCCCGCCACCGAGCTGGCCTCAGATATGGCGGTATTTACGCTGTAACTTACTCAGGCACAATCTGCGTTACGCTGGTGTGACCGGTTCCGCCTGGCACCAGTTTTTTGTGCAGCCAGGGCAGCAGATCGTTCATCTGCTGCGCCAGTTTCCACGGCGGGTTAATCACAATCATACCTGAGGCCGTCATGCCGCGCTGATCGCTGTCCGGACGCACCGCCAGCTCAATCTGCAAAATGTTACGGATGCCGGTCGCTTCAAGATCGCGCAGCATGTGTTTGATCTGCTGGCGCAACACCACCGGATACCACAGTGCGTAGATGCCAGTTGCGAAGCGTTTGTGGCCTTCCGCGATCGCTTTTACAACGGCCTGATAGTCGCTTTTCATTTCATAAGGCGGATCGATCAGAATCAGGCCACGGCGGGTTGGCGGTGGCAGCTTCGCCTTCAGCTGCTGATAGCCATCGGCGCGCTCGACGCGGGCACGGTTGTCTTTCAGAAACTCGCCGCGCAGCAGCGGAAAATCGCTGGGATGCAGCTCGGTAAGCTGGAGTTTGTCATCTTCACGCAGCAGGTGACGGGCAATCAGCGGCGAGCCGGGGTAGTAGCGCAGCGTGCCATTGGGATTAAGATCGCGAATGGCGTTGAAGTAAGGCTTCAGGAGCGCCGGCGCGTCCGGCTGCTGCCAGATGCGGGCAATACCCTCCAGATACTCACCGGTACGCTCGGCGTGTTCGCCGCTCAGCAGATAACGGCCTGCGCCCGCATGGCTGTCGAGGTACAGGAAGGGTTTCTCTTTCTCTTTCAGCGCGCTGATGATCAGGCTCTGAACGGTGTGTTTCAGCACATCGGCATGGTTACCGGCGTGAAAACTGTGGCGATAGCTCAGCATAACAGTGGGGATTCCGCGGTTGGCGTAAAAAAGGCGTACTGCAAGTGAGCCAGATTATACCTGCTGAAGGGGAAAATTGCTGGCCGATTCTCAGTCATGGTGCCGCCTGAGCCGTTTCTTCACCGCTCAGCCTGGCTGGCATTGATTTTCGCTACACTTAGCCGCATGTTAGTACGATTGCGTTGCGCGCGCTGCGCGCCCCATACATTGAACAAGGACTGCGCTATGACCAATCCATTACTCCAGCCTTTTACGCTTCCGCCTTTCTCCGCCATTCAGCCTGAACATGTGGTGCCTGCCGTCACCGAGGCGCTGAACGAATGTCGCGCAGTGGTGGAAAAAGTGGTGGCACAGGGCGCGCCTTACACCTGGGACAACCTGGTGCAGCCGCTGGCCGAAGTAGACGATCGTCTTGGCCGCATTTTCTCGCCGGTAAGCCACCTCAACTCGGTTAAAAACAGCCCGGAGCTGCGCGAAGCTTACGAGCAGACGCTGCCGCTGCTCTCTGAATACAGCACCTGGGTTGGTCAGCATGAAGGGCTCTACCAGGCGTACCGTAATCTGAAAGAGGGCGAAAGCTTTGCCGCGCTCGACGTGGCACAGCAGAAAGCCGTGGACAATGCGCTGCGCGACTTTGAGCTGTCTGGTATCGGCCTCGATAAAGAGAAACAGCAGCGCTACGGCGAGATCGCCGCGCGCCTCTCTGAACTGGGGTCCGCCTACAGCAATAACGTGCTGGACGCGACCATGGGCTGGAGCAAGCTGATTACTGACGAGAGCGAACTGGCCGGTATGCCGGAAAGTGCGCTGGCCGCAGCCAAAGCGCAGGCTGAAGCGAAAGGGCAGGAAGGCTGGCTGCTGACGCTGGATATTCCCAGCTATCTGCCCGTGATGACTTACTGCGACAACGCCGCGCTGCGTGAAGAGATGTATCGTGCTTACTCTACGCGCGCGTCAGATCAGGGGCCAAACGCCGGTAAATGGGACAACGGCCCAATCATGGCGGAAGAGCTGGCGCTGCGTCATGAGCTGGCGCAGCTGCTGGGCTTTGACTCCTACGCCGATAAGTCACTGGCGACTAAAATGGCAGAAAATCCGGCGCAGGTGCTCGACTTCCTGAACGATCTGGCGAAACGCGCCCGTCCGCAGGCGGAAAAAGAGCTGGCGCAGCTGCGCGCATTTGCCCAGAAAGAGCACGGCGTCAGCGAACTTAACCCCTGGGATCTCACCTATTACGGTGAAAAACAGAAGCAGCACCTCTACACCATCAGCGACGAGCAGCTGCGTCCTTACTTCCCTGAAGCACGCGCCGTTAACGGCCTGTTTGAGGTGGTGAAGCGCATCTACGGCATCACCGCCAAAGAGCGCACCGACGTTGATGTGTATCATCCCGACGTGCGTTTCTTCGATTTGTTCGATGAGAGCGGCGAGCTGCGCGGCAGCTTCTATCTCGATCTGTATGCGCGCGAGCACAAGCGTGGCGGCGCATGGATGGATGACTGCGTCGGCCAGATGCGCAAGGCTGACGGTACGCTGCAAAAGCCGGTTGCCTATCTGACCTGTAACTTCAACCGCCCGGTAAATGGCAAACCCGCGCTTTTTACCCACGACGAAGTGACCACGCTGTTCCACGAGTTCGGTCACGGCCTGCATCATATGCTGACGCGTATTGAAGCGCCGGGCGTATCCGGTATCAGCGGGGTGCCATGGGACGCGGTCGAACTGCCGAGCCAGTTCATGGAAAACTGGTGCTGGGAGCCCGACGCGCTGGCCTTTATCTCCGGCCACTATGAAACTGGCGAGCCGCTGCCTGAAGCGCTGCTCGACAAAATGCTGGCGGCGAAAAACTACCAGGCGGCGCTGTTTATCCTGCGCCAGCTGGAATTCGGCCTGTTTGATTTCCGTCTGCATGCCGAGTTCGATCCGACGAAGGGAGCGCAGATCCTCGACACGCTGCGTGAGGTGAAAAAGCTGGTGGCAGTGGTGCCGAGCCCGGAATGGGGTCGTTTCCCGCACGCCTTTAGCCATATCTTTGCGGGCGGCTATGCCGCTGGTTACTACAGCTACCTCTGGGCGGACGTGCTGGCGGCAGACGCCTACTCGCGCTTTGAGGAAGAGGGTATCTTCAATCGCCAGACCGGGCAGTCGTTCCTTGACAACATCCTGACGCGTGGCGGATCCGAAGAGCCAATGGAGCTGTTCAAACGCTTCCGTGGCCGCGAGCCGCAGCTGGATGCGATGCTGGAACATTACGGCATCCAGGGATAAGGGTTGCAGTGAAAATCTGTTTAATTGATGAATCGGGCACCGGTGACGGTGCCTTATCACATCTGGCGCAGCGCTGGCAGCTTGAGCATGACGATGCGTGCCTGCTGGCGCTGGTGCAAACGCCTACCCATCTTGAACTGCGCAAGCGTGACGAGCCGAAGCTGGGCGGCATCTTTGTCGACTTTGTCTCCGGGGCGATGGCGCACCGTCGTCGTTTTGGCGGCGGGCGCGGCGAAGCGGTGGCGAAAGCGGTTGGCGTAAAGGGAGGCTACCTGCCGGACGTGGTGGATGCGACCGCTGGCCTGGGACGTGATGCCTTTGTGCTGGCAGCCATCGGCTGCCGCGTGCGGATGCTCGAGCGTCATCCGGTTGTGGCGGCGCTGCTGGATGATGGATTAACGCGGGGCTATCAGGATGGGGAGATTGGCGGCTGGCTGCGCGATCGTCTGACGCTGATCCATGCCCCGAGCGCACAGGCGCTTGCTGAAATTACGCCTGCGCCGGACGTGGTCTATCTCGACCCGATGTATCCGCACCGGCAGAAAAGCGCCATGGTGAAGAAGGAGATGCGGGTGTTTCAGTCGCTGGTGGGGGCCGATGAGGATGCCGACGCGCTGCTGGAGCCAGCCCGTCGCCTGGCGAAGAAACGTATCGTGGTCAAGCGGCCTGATTACGCGCCGCCGCTGGCGGGCGTTGCCACGCAGTCGGCGGTGGTGACCAAAAGTCACCGCTTTGATATTTATCCTCCGCTTGGCGCGTAGCGGGTGCGCGGCGATCGTCAAAAAACAGCTAGCGCATCATCAATAAAAAAGCGTGCCTGAACAGCAGGCACGCTTTCATTAATTGCCTTTCAGCACTCAAGGGCTAAATCAGGCAATGAGCTTCGTCAGAAAGCCTGAAAAAGACAGCAGGCAAACCTGAGCGATACTCAGACTAAATGCTTTATAAGAAAGCCCAGTTTTTTCCGCGTTATCTGTCGATCCTTTCAGGGTTTCTACGGTGGTATCAAACAGACTGGAAACCTGCGTCAGAGCGGCATTCACTTCGCCCAGAAAGTCGGTCAGCCCTGCGCCGCTAACGGCAGAAATTCCAGCCTGGCTAATTTCTCTCATCATTAATATCCTTATTATCTGTCTGAGTCATCACTGAGTACTTTCCTGTATCAGAGGTATCAGGTAAAGCAGGCTGAATATCACGGCAGGCTACAGTAGCGTCCCTGGTAAAACGTGCATAAGTTCCTTTTCAACGTGACGGTTTAATCCGTCATGTCGGATTAAAGTTAGCAGGGTTTTAAGGCGATTATTTTGTGTCAGGATTTAAGGCCTTTATCAGGTTAACACGGCGTAGATATAGTTAATGCGCCCCGGCGAAACAGAGTGTCGCCTTTCAGCAAAGCGAAGGCCGGCGTTTTTAAAGATGAAATAAAAAAGGATGCTAATAATTTAACGCTGAGCAATATGAACAGATAACCTCTTTTTTCCGGTCAGCTCTCTTTGCCCGATAATCAGGAAAAAGCCGGCTTTCACCGGCTTTTCGCGCATGACTATTCGTCGTCTGCATCGCGCAGCGGAACAATCAGCATGTCGATATGCACCGTATTAATGAGCTGGCGCGCTGAGGACATCAGCTTGCTCCAGAAATCCTGATGATGGCCGCACACCACCAAATCGACATCATATTTTTTAATCGCATCCACCAGCACCTGGCCGAGATCGCCGCTGCCGCTCAGGGTTTCGCTGATGGGGTAACCCGCCGCATCGGACAGGCCGCGCAGAGCCGTATGCGTCTCTTCAGAGATGCGCTTCTGCATATCGCCCAGATTGACATCAATCAGGCCGGTATAGAGATCGGAATAGTTAACGTCGACGTGAATCAATGAGATTTTGGCGTCATAGGGGCGTGCCAGCGAAACGGCTTTATCGACCAGCAACTGGCTTTCCGGGGAAAGGTCTACTGCAATCAGGATATGTTTATAAGCCATGATATAACTCCTTTCACAAGATTCAGGATGGCAACCTGTCTTCCTGTCGCGTTATTGTCTGCGAAATCCTTTACGCGAACGGGCGATGTTTGTCACCAGATGTTCTGTCAGCTGTACCAACAGATTGTTGTTATGCCATAAGTATAGCGGTGACGGGTAACAAATGCTGATACAGGCGCTTCTGTTGTGAATAAGATCAAGGCTTATGAGCAGTTTCGCTGACCACGAACGAAAATCATCGCTGGAAAAAGTTTAAAATCTTCTCCTACACTACAAATTAACGGTCACTCTCACCTGGCGCTGGCCGTGCAGGCTTGTCAAAAAAAGATCAGTTCAGGTCATTCAGTGGTTGGCTTTTTTCCGCAGAGCAGGCGGCGTGGCTGCGCTGACGCTGTTTCTGCGGCTCCAGCCGGGAGGGTATATGATCAGCACTATCGCGCTTTTCTGGGCTCTTTGTGTCGTGTGTATTGTGAATATGGCGCGTTATTTTTCCTCTTTGCGCGCGCTGCTGGCGGTACTGCGAGGCTGCGATCCGCTGCTCTATCAGTATGTTGATGGTGCAGGTTTCTTTACCTCACACGGTCAGCCGAGCAAACAGGTGCGGCTGGTGCGCTATATCTGGGCAAAGCGTTATCTCGATCATCATGACGATGAATTTATTCGTCGCTGTGAGCGGGTGCGCGGTCAGTTTATCTTAACCAGCGCGCTATGCGGATTAGTGATCCTGAGCCTGATTTGCATGGCGATCTGGCACTAGAAAAAAAAGGGCGACTTATGTCGCCCTTTTACGGGTAAAAACGGTTATACCAGCTTCAGCGCCAGCCAGTAGAGGCAGCCTGACAGCACAATACATACCGGCAGCGTAAACACCCATGCCATGGCGATATTCTTGATGGTGCGGCTTTGCAGCCCGCCGCCATCGACCAGCATGGTGCCTGCAACGGATGAGGAGAGGATATGCGTGGTTGATACCGGCATCCCGGTGTAGCTGGCGATGCCGATAGAAACGGCCGCCGTTACCTGAGCCGACATTCCCTGCGCATAGGTCATGCCTTTTTTACCAATTTTCTCGCCAATCGTGGTGGCCACGCGACGCCAGCCGATCATCGTACCGATGCCGAGCGCCATCGCCACCGCCATGATAATCCAGACCGGCGCGTACTCGATGGTGCCCAGCAGATCGCCTTTCAGCTTGCCGAGGAAGCGCTTGTCGTCAGCACTGGTTTCCGGCAGCTTGGCGGTCTTATCAGCGGTATCTGCGATGCAGAGCAGCAGACGACGCATCTGGCTGCGCTGCTCAACGGTGAGCTGATCGTAGCTTAGCAGGTTGTTATTCAGCAGCCCCTGAGCACGCTGAATGGCCAGCAACGCACGCGCGCTGTCGCAGTGGAACTCTTTCGGGCCGCCTGGCGTCTCTTCCGGGGTCGGCAGAGCGGGCGGTGCCATCTGGATAATATGCGTCAGCGAGTCGCTATGCTGCTGATAGTATTGACCAAGATGATTAACCGCATCGCGGGTACGCGTAATGTCATAGCCGCTGGCGTTCATGTTGACGACAAAACCCGCCGGTGCGACGCCAATCAGCACCAGCATGATCAGGCCGATACCTTTCTGACCGTCATTAGCACCGTGTGAGTAGCTTACGCCAATAGCAGAAACAATCAGGGCGATACGCGTCCAGAACGGCGGCTTTTTCTTGCCGTCGATCTTTTCACGGTCTGCTGGCGTCATATGGATACGCGCCCGTTTTTTCGTGCCGCTCCAGTAGCGGCGCAGCAGGAAGATCAGGCTGCCCGCAATGACCAGGCCAACAATCGGCGACAGGATCAGCGACAGGAAGATATTAATCACTTTCGGGATATTCAGCGCATCAATGACCGAGGTGCCGGTCATTAATGCGTTGGTCAGGCCGATGCCGATGATAGCGCCAATCAGCGTGTGCGAACTGGAAGCCGGCAGGCCAAGATACCAGGTGCCGAGGTTCCAGATAATTGCCGCCAGCAGCATGGAGAAGACCATTGCCAGGCCATGCGCGGAGCCGACATTCAATAACAAATCGGTAGGGAGCATATGCACAATGGCGTAAGCAACGCTTAAACCACCAAGCAACACACCGAGGAAGTTGAACACGCCTGCCATTACTACAGCTAACTGCGCGCGCATCGCGCGAGTGTAGATAACCGTCGCAACTGCGTTGGCCGTATCGTGAAAGCCGTTGATTGCTTCATAGAACAATACAAACAGCAGAGCAAGAACCAATAACAGGCCGGTACTGAGGTCAAGACCAGCGAACAAATGTAGCATAAACATTACGCCATTTTTGAGGACATGAGCGCGGCGCATTATCCGCGACAACGCCCACTATGGGAAAGCAAAATATAGTCTTGTTTTGACTTAAAAATATTGCGAAAGGCGCTGTTTTGGCCAAAAGGCCCTTAAAATGAAGCAGTTACATTATGACATATTTGCGACAAGTTTTTTGATGCTGGCATCGCGCAAAGTGGCCCTTTACAATCAGCGCCTCTCAATACAGGCAGGGTAGATGCAGTGGAAAAGTTTGACGTTATTATCATTGGTGCCGGTGCGGCAGGGCTGTTCTGCGCGGCACAGGCCGGGCAGCGAGGCCGACGCGTGCTGCTGTTAGATAACGGAAAAAAGCCTGGCCGCAAGATTCTGATGTCGGGCGGTGGCCGCTGCAATTTCACCAATATCTACACCGAACCTGCGGCTTACCTGTCCCATAACCCGCACTTTTGTAAATCGGCGCTGGCGCGCTATACCCAGTGGGATTTTATCGACCTGGTCAATCGCTACGGCATTGCGTACCACGAAAAGACCCTGGGCCAGCTCTTTTGCGATGACTCGGCGGCGCAGATTGTCGATATGCTGATGGCGGAGTGCGACAAGGGCCAGGTGACGCTGCGTCTGCGCAGCGAGGTGCTGAGCGTGACGCGCGATGAGGCGGGCTATACCCTGCAGCTGAACGGTACCACGGTGCAGGCAGAAAAGCTGGTGATTGCCAGCGGTGGGCTTTCAATGCCGGGACTGGGCGCAACGCCGTTCGGTTATAAAATTGCCGAGCAGTTTGGGCTAAAGGTTTTCCCGACGCGCGCGGCGCTGGTGCCCTTTACGCTGCATAAGCCCTTGCTGGAACGCCTTCAGGCGCTTTCTGGCGTCGCGGTGGACACCACTATCGAGGCCCAGGACGGTACGCTGTTCAAAGAGGCGATGCTGTTTACCCACCGTGGCCTCTCGGGACCGGCCGTGTTGCAAATTTCCAGCTACTGGCAGCCGGGCGAACATATCAGCGTGAATTTATCTCCTGCTACCTCGATTGATGAGTTTATTAACGTGCAGCGCGCCGCCCATCCGAATCTGAGCCTGAAGAACAGCCTGGCAAAGCTGCTGCCGAAGCGCCTGGTGGAGGTGTTGCAGGAGATGGAGCAGATACCGGACGTATCGCTAAAACAGCTCAACAGCAAACAGCAGGCGGCGCTGGTGCAGACACTGCATCAGTGGCGCATACAGCCTAATGGCACCGAGGGCTATCGTACGGCAGAAGTCACGCTGGGCGGCGTTGATACGACACAGTTATCGTCAAAGACCATGGAGGCGCGAGCGGTGCCGGGTCTCTATTTTATCGGCGAAGTGGTGGACGTCACCGGCTGGCTGGGCGGCTATAATTTCCAGTGGGCGTGGAGCGCAGCCTGGGCGTGTGCGCAGGCATTATAATCGTCAGCCAGGCTAAATGGCGTGAAAGCCAGCCAGGGCAAGCGGACGTTTAGCCAGCTACCGCTTCGCTAATTAACTGACCTGCAACACTTTTAGACGAATCTGCCTGGCGCGTTTGTCGGCGTGATTTCATACTTCTGTTTTATCACAGAGGAGATCCGCCCCCCATGCTCACCTTTTTGCGTTCCCTGTTTTCCAGCCCTGAGCGTTTTATCAGAGGCATGTCCCGTCAGGATATTAACGACTCCATCGCCGACGGCGATCGCATCATTATTGATGAAGACGGCAACGCTTCGGTCAACGTGCTGAGTGAGGAAGTGCATGAGGATTTCGCCCGTCATGTCGACACGTTAAAAGGAGTGTGAGATGGGAACGGCGATATTCATGGTGCTGATGGTGTGCGGCTACTGGTATACCAGTCGCGACCTCTCCAGCCGCTTTAAGGTCCGGCGTAGCATCGGCTGGGATGTCTATTTCCTGGTCGCGCTCTATGGCTGTATCTTCGTCTTACAGGGGATGCTGGCAACGGCCATCGTCTGGCTGATTCTGCTTATTATCTCCAGCACTGCCAATGCGCTACAGATGGTGCCAGGCGAACATCTTCGCTGGCAGATAGAGTTTATGAACTGGAGCTTTCTGGGCATTCAGGCACCGGTGGTGGTGATGCTGGCCTTTGCCGTACTCTTCTGCATGTACCGCTCTAACTGGTCAGAAAGCGCGCGACTGAACAGCAGCGGGCGCAAAGACCTCTATCAGCAGCTCTCTAAATCCAACGGCGTTGAACAACTGCTTTACCAGTGCATGCAGGAGGGCGAGCTGGCCTGGATCACCCTGAAATCGCGCCGCATCTATATTGGCATGGTACATGCGGCTACTTTTGAGTATGAAAACACCGCCAATATTGTGCTGATCCCAATGCTCAGCGGCTATCGCGACAGTAAAACCCTCAGCATGTCGATTGAGCATAACTACAGCCGCTGGTATGCCGAGCACGGTATTACGCTCACCTCTGAGCCAAAGAACGCGATGGCGTTTCGCAAGGTGCTGATGGTGGAGCAGATTGAAAGTCTGTCACTGTTCGACCCCGCCAGCGCCAGTTCGCTGGCGTTAACCCGCAGTGACGGCGTGCCGATGGAAGTACACGGTGCCCTCAATCGCGATGCTCCGCCGTGATTTGACACGATGCTGGCAGTGCGTCCAGCCGTTAAAACGATTCGGGGACGGTACAGGCATCCTTTTTACATTCTGTGCTTTTGCCCCGTCAATCGCCTTCATCATCTCATTTTCTGTACGTCAGACGATAAGCTCATTAAGTCACTTCATCAAAGAGGAACGGATATGGCAGGCAACGCATTAGTCATTGGTGCATCGCGCGGCATCGGTCTGGCGGTGGTAAAAGCACTGGCGGCAGGAGGCTGGCAGGTGACGGCCACTTATCGCAGCAGCGCGCCTGAGGCCCAGGCGCACTGGCACGCGCTGGATATGACGCACCAGCACGAGGTGCAGCAACTGGCCGCGCAGCTCAACGATCAGCAGTTTGACCTCATTCTGATCAACGCAGGCATTGCAGGCCCGTCACATCAGAACCTGTTGCAGAGCAGCGATGAGGAGCTGGCGCAGCTGTTTCTGACCAATGCCATTGCCCCGGTGCGCAGCGCAGAAACGCTGCTGCCGCTGCTTAAGCAGAACGGCGTGATAGGCTTTACCACCTCGATTTTGGGTAGCCTGAATGAAAACGACACGGCAGCGATGCCGATCTACTCCGCCAGTAAATCAGCGCTCAATATGCTGAGCCGTGCGCTGCTGCCGCAGATCAATGCGCATCAGGCCACACTGCTGTCGCTGCATCCGGGCTGGGTTAAAACCGATATGGGCGGCGACGCCGCGCCGGTAACGGTGGAGCAGAGCGGTGAGGGGCTGGTGAAACAGCTGGAGGCCTATCGCGGGCGCGGCGGCCACCACTATGTTGACTACGCCGGTCAGCTGTTGCAGTGGTAAAGTGGGGCGCGCCAGCGCCCCGTTTTGCATCCTCAGGGCTGAAACATTACACTCGCGGCATATTCTGACAAGGAGTTAGCATGTCTCAATCCGTTCAGCGTAAACCGCTGCCGCTGCCTGGCGGCCATAACAAGGTGCTGTTGCACTCCTGCTGCGCGCCCTGTTCCGGCGAGGTGATGGAAGCGATGCTCGCGTCTGGCATCGACTACACCATTTTTTTCTACAACCCCAACATCCATCCGCTAAAAGAGTACGAGCTGCGTAAAGAGGAGAATATCCGCTTTGCCGAGCAGTTTGGCGTACCCTTTGTCGATGCCGATTACGACCGCGATAACTGGTTTGAGCGGGCAAAAGGCATGGAGTGGGAGCCGGAGCGCGGTGAACGCTGCACAATGTGCTTTGATATGCGGTTCGAGCGCACCGCGCTCTATGCGCATGAGCACGGTTTTCCGGTGATCACCAGCTCGCTGGGTATTTCACGCTGGAAGAATATGCAGCAAATTAACGACTGTGGTGTGCGAGCGGCATCGCATTACCCTGATATGCTTTACTGGGAGTACAACTGGCGTAAGGGCGGCGGCTCGGCGCGCATGATTGAAATCAGCAAGCGTGAGCGCTTTTATCAGCAGGAGTATTGCGGCTGTATCTATTCGCTGCGCGACTCTAACCGGCATCGCGTTGCCAGCGGGCGTGAGCGTATTAAAATTGGCGTTCAGTATTACGCGCCAGATGAAGAGTAAAGAATGAAAGGGCACTGTACTGCCCTTTCACGCTTTATGCAGGAAATAACATCAGCACTGCGCATTGTAGGACTCGCCGGTATCAAGGGTGCGGATAGCCAGGCGATTTGCGGTGTAGCCTTTAGCGATCGAACTGGCAGGCTGCGCCTGACGACACAGGGCGCACGGATCCACATTGCCCTCCAGCTGCGCCTGCGTATGGGCATCCAGCTGATGTTTGCGACAGACAAAAGGGGTGCATCCCATCACCTGTTTAAAAGAGCGCGTAAAAGATTGCTGGCTTTCGAAGTGATATTTAACTGCCAGCGTAATAATCGGCACCGAGCTGTTTTTTAACTCATGCACGCAGGCAGCCAGTTTTCTTTTGCGAATGTAACGTGCCAGCGTTTCATTACGTCGACGCGCAAACAGTTTCTGCAAATACCATTTAGAATAACCCGCTTTTTCGGCGATATCGTCAATGCTGAGCCGCTTATCAAGATGGTTATTAATCCAGTCGGTAATGGTATCAATGACCTCTTCGTTGTGTTTTTTATCGCACATCATCCACCTCGTCTAAAATGTGTGCGCAGTGTAAAGAAAAAAATGTTTCGCTATGCACGTCTTCAGTAAAGAAGTCTCAATAAATGCATTATTTATTTTTGTAATGGGTGAAAAATGCGAAGCTTATTGTCAAATGAAATGACATGTTATTATCCTGGCTTCTATTAGTGAATAAGTAATAACTGAGATGTGAATAAATGTAATTGCCAGAATGACGCATGCCTTCTGTGCTTTTTAAAAGAATAGAAAGAACGTGACTGTTTGTTTCAGACGAGCAGGAAAAAGGACGCAGGCGAGCGCCCTTCTTGTGAGAAAAATATTCGCGTGACACAGCACAACAATACGGTCAGTGCCCGCGCGTGTCACACTGCCTTTCTTTTGCCTCTGTGGAGATCGCCCTATGTACCCGATATCTGGCCTGAAGAAACCGCTTGCCCTCTTGCTCGCGTCAATAACGCTTTTTGTCACGGCGCCAGGGAGGGCGGCGAGCACCTATGGTGAACAGCTGGAAGGGTTTCAGTATCCCTTTACGCTACAGCATTTCAGTTTTTCCTCTCAGCAGCAGCCGCTGAGCATGGGCTATATGGATGTCAAACCCGCCGGCAACGCCAACGGTCAAACGGTGGTACTGCTGCATGGTAAGAACTTTTGCGGCGCAACCTGGGAGGAGAGTATTCGTGCGCTGAGCGCAGCGGGCTATCGTGTTGTTGCGCCCGATCAAATCGGCTTTTGCAGCGCCAGTAAGCCCAGCCACTATCAGTACAGCTTTCAGCAGCTGGCCGACAACACGCACCAGCTGCTGGCTCACCTGAACATCAGGAAAGCGATAATCGTGGGGCATTCCACTGGCGGTATGCTTGCCACCCGCTACGCGCTGATGTATCCCAACAACACGCAGCAACTGGTGCTGGTTAACCCTATCGGTCTGGAAGACTGGAAAGCAAAAGGCGCGCCCTGGCGTAGCGTTGATCAATGGTATCAGCGCGAGCTGAAGCTCGACGCGACAGGCATTAAAAAGTATGAGCAGCACACCTACTATAGCGGCCAGTGGAAGCCGGACTATGACAAATGGGTCGATATGCTGGCTGGGCTGAATGCCGGCCCGGGTCATAAAAAGGTCGCGTGGAACTCTGCGCTCATCTACGACATGATTTTTACCCAGCCGGTATTTTATGAGTTTAGTGAACTGAAGGTGCCGACCACGTTAATGATCGGCACGGCCGATACCACCGCTATCGGCAGCGACATCGCCTCGCCAGAGGTAAAAGCAAGACTGGGACACTATGAGGTATTGGGTAAGGAGACGGCGAAGCGCATCCCTGGGGCGCAGCTGATCGAGTTTCCCGGCATGGGGCATGCGCCACAGATGGAAGCGCCCGCAAAATTTAACCAGGCGCTTATCCGCGCGTTATCGCCGCGTTAAAGGGGCGCTTTCTTCTCATTTTTTGCAGCGTACATGCGTGCGTCGCTGCCTTCCAGCATCTGCTCCAGGCTTTGCGGTTTGTTTGCCTCAAACTCAACAATACCTGACGAGAAGTGCAGCGCGTAGCGCCGGTTCAGGCTACGCGTCTGCTGTTGCAGGTAGCGCTCAAAATCCCTGAGCAGCGCGTCCGCTTCAGGCTGACGCAGTCCGTTAAACAGCACCACAAATTCATCGCCACCGAGCCGGGCAAAGAGATCGGAATGGCGAAAACAGACTTTCATCGCATCGGCAAAATCCATCAGTGCGCGATCGCCTTCACGATGACCGAGGGTGTCATTGATCTGCTTAAACTTATCCAGGTCAAGAAAGGTCAAACTGGCTGGGCGCTGTTTTAACAGGCAGTCGTTCAGCACCAGCTGGCCCAGCGTCATAAAGCCACGCCGGTTGGTAATCTGAGTCAGCTCATCGCAGGTGGCAGTCTGAAACGCCGCCAGTTCGGCTTCCGCCATGGCAGCCAGATCGCTTAGCGTTGCGCGGTCTTCGGCGCTGAACTCGCGTGGCTCAGGGCCAAGAATGCAGAGCGTTCCCACGTTGACGCCGCCCGGTCCCTGCAGCGGGCAGCCCGCGTAAAAGCGAATGTGAGGCTCGCCTGTCACCAGTGGATTATCGTGAAAACGGCTGTCGTTCAGCGCGTTCTCAATCACCATGACCTCATCCTGCAAAATGGTATGGCCGCAAAATGAGATGTCGCGCCGGGTATGGGAGGCGTCATAGTGGCCAGAAATAGATTTAAACCACTGCTGGTTCGCTTCCACAAGGCTGACCAGCGCAATCGGCGCATTGAACAGACGGCGAGCCAGGCGCGTCAGGCGGTCAAAACGCTCTTCCGGCGGCGTATTGAGAATTTTCAAACTGTGCAGTTCTGCAAGGCGTTGCGCCTCATTAGCAGGGTGTTGAGGTGCTCTCATCGCGGTACTCTTGTTGTTAGTTATACGGGTGGAGTGAAGCTGGTGTTGCCACGAAGGCGAAAAAGAGATCCTGCGATCGTTGCGATGGCCGACCGCAGGAGAGTGGAGACAATCAGAGCACTTTTTGTTCGGCGAGATCAAGGGCAAAATAGCTAAAAATCAGGTCAGCACCGGCACGCTTGATGGCCCCCAGGCTTTCCAGCACCACGTTACGCTCATCAATGGCACCCGCCTGAGCGGCGAATTTAATCATGGCGTATTCGCCGCTCACCTGGTACGCAGCCAGCGGCAGCTCAGTACGGTCGCGGATTTCACGCAGGACATCCAGATAGGCTCCGGCAGGTTTTACCATCAGCGAATCTGCGCCTTCAGCAGCGTCAATCAGCGACTCGCGAATCGCTTCGCGACGGTTCATCGGATTCATCTGATAAGTCTTACGATCGCCTTTCAGCGCGGTACCCGCTGCTTCGCGGAACGGACCGTAGAAAGAGGAAGCGAACTTGGTGGAGTAGGACATGATAGCGGTCTGGGTAAAGCCCGCTGCGTCCAGCGCCTGGCGGATTGCCTTCACCTGGCCATCCATCGCCGCTGACGGGGCGATAAAATCTGCTCCGGCTGCGGCTGCCACCACGGCCTGTTTGCCAAGATTGATCAGGGTAGCATCGTTATCAACGCCGTGATCGCACAGTACGCCACAGTGACCGTGGCTGGTATATTCACAGAAGCAGGTGTCGGACATGACGATCATTTCCGGCACCGTGTCCTTACAGATGCGTGACATACGCGCGACCAGACCGTTTTCATTCCAGGCATCGCTGCCGGTCGCGTCAGTGTGGTGCGAAATACCGAATGTCATCACCGAACGGATGCCCGCTTTGGCGATGCGCTCAATCTCATAGGCAAGGCGTTTTTCCGGAATGCGCATCACGCCCGGCATCGCCTCAATCGCTTTGTAATCGTCAACGCCTTCCTCAACGAAAATCGGCAGAGCCAGATCGTTCAGGCTGAGAGAGGTTTCCTGGAAGAGTTCACGCATCGCCGGGCTGGAGCGCAGCCGTCTTGGACGCTGTAGCAGAGAAAAGTCAGACATATTCATTCTTACGCAGGTGAAAAAAGTAGCGTTAGTGTACTCCTTTTAGGAGAGAAGAATGAAGAATGTGTGCGGCGAAGAAAGGGCCAAAAAAATTCTCCCGCCGGGCGGCGGGAGAAATCAGGTTACTCGTTGATATCGGGATGCTGCTGCACCAGATTCTTACGCTTCGCCTCCAGGCGCGCGATCTCGGCATCAATATCTTCGATTTTCTGCTCGATGTTGTCGTGATGCTCCTGCAGGATTTCACGCGCTTCTTCGAGGTCAGAAGCCGCAGGCGTCGCACCGCGTAGCGGTTTGTTCGCGGTCTCTTTCATGTAAATACCGGTAATCAGACCAATCACCGCTACCACCATCAGATAGTAGGCAGGCATATAGAGATTACTGGTTGCCTCTACCAGCCATGCTGCTACGGTCGGGGTCAGACCGGCAATCAACACGGAAATGTTAAAGGCACTTGCCAGCGCGCTGTAGCGGATATGCGTCGGGAACATCGCCGGCAGTGACGAGGCCATCACGCCGGTAAAGGCGTTAAGGATAACCGCCAGCAGCAGCAGACCCGCGAAGATAAGCCCCAGCACGCCACTGTTAATCAGCGTGAAGGCCGGAATGGCAAAAATCAGCAGCGCGATACTGCCGATGATAACAAACGGACGACGGCCAAAACGGTCACTGAGCATACCCATTACCGGCTGCACAAACAGCATACCGATCATAATGGCGATGATAATGAGTACGCCGTGATCTTCTGAGTAGTGCAGATTATGCGACAGGTAGCTCGGCATATAGGTCAGCAGCATGTAGTAGGTCACGTTGGTCGCGATGACCAGACCGATACAGGCAAGCAGACTTTTCCAGTGTTTGCTGGCGATCTCTTTGAACGACACCTTAGGCCCATCGCGCAGCCCTTCACGGTCGCCTTGCTCCAGTTTCTCAACGTGCTGCTGGAACGCCGGGGTTTCTTCCAGCGCATGACGCAGATAGAGACCGATAAGACCAAGCGGCAGAGCAAGGAAGAACGGCAGACGCCAGCCCCATTCCATAAACTTCGCTTCGCCAATAATTGCCGAGATCAGCACCACAATACCTGCGCCGAGCACAAAGCCGGCGATAGAACCAAAATCGAGCCAGCTGCCCATAAAGCCGCGCTTACGGTCGGGCGAATATTCTGCGACAAAGATTGAGGCGCCGGTATATTCACCGCCGACGGAAAAGCCCTGCGCCATTTTGGCAACCAGCAGCAGAATCGGTGCCCAGATGCCGATGGAGGCATAGGAGGGTATCAGACCGATACAGAAGGTACTGACCGACATGATAATGATGGTGATCGACAGAATTTTCTGGCGACCATACTTATCGCCCAGCATACCGAAGAACAGGCCGCCCAGCGGACGAATAAGGAAAGGAACAGAGAACGTACCGAGTGCGGCGATCATCTGCACGCCCGGTGACGCATCGGGGAAAAAGACCTTACCCAGTGCGTAAGCCACAAAGCCATACACACCAAAATCGAACCATTCCATCGCATTACCCAGCGATGCTGCGGTAATAGCTTTACGCAAACGGGCATCATCAATGATGGTGACGTCATCCAGCCCAATAGGTTTGACACGCTTCCTACGTAGTTTCATAAAGTTACCCTGTAATAGCACATGAAAGTCCTCAAGGTCGCGAACCGGGTGAAGCAGACAGTCCGCGGCATTGAGAAAATTTAAGCATAGCCGTTTGGCAGAATTTTCCACTGGCTACCAGACGCGATAATTAGTGTTGAAATTATTGCATCAGGTGGCAGAGTATACCGTTTTTGTTAGATATTTGTCATGTTTGGTCTGATATTGACCTTTTTCACCGAGAATAGCTTCTCGCCTGACAGGCGAAAACGCGGCAAAAAAAAGCGCGTTGCGTCAGGCGATTTTTCTCAAAATTTGAGGACGCGCAATCTGCTGCTTTAGCCCCGGTGGGCGTTTTCTGGAAACCGGAGCGAGCCAAAGCCCCATGGCTGACGCGGCTTCCCTTGCAGCACATTGATTAATCAGTAATAATTCGCCTGTTATTGTTAACGGAGGATCAATGGTAAGGAAAGAGACCGCTCCCTTCGCCAACCCGTGGCTACTGGCCATCGACAGCACAGAACAGAAACTCATCCGTTACGCTTTGTCTTCCCCGGTGCCAGAAACCGCGCACAGCCTCTGGCACAGTTATCACTCGCTGATGGTAGCTCAGAAGCAGCCCGCCCGGGTTAATGGCTGGCTGTTCGCGAAGCCCCCGGCAGCCAGCATTAGTAGCGCAGTGACACCACCCGAGGAAACGTATCAGCAGCTGTTGCCTACGCTGATGCGCATTAGCCAACGGCTACAGACGCAAGAGCCGTGGATATCATCAGGCAATCAGGAAGAGAGCGTTGAGGTGGCGCTGCGCGTGGCCAGAAAGCAGCGTGCAGGGCGATTAAAGTAGCGAACGCAGCGGCTGGTGCCGCAGCCAGGCGGCAATGTCCTCAACCGCCTGAGCAAAATAGCGCCGGTAATTATCATCAGCGACATAGCCCAGGTGCGGTGTCGCCAGCACGTTTGGCAACTGCCTTAGCGGATGACTGGCAGGCAGCGGCTCGGTCTCGAAGACGTCCAGCGCGGCCCCCGCCAGCGGACCCGAACGCAGAGCGGCCAGCATCGCCTGTTGATCTACCAGGCCCGCACGTGCGGTATTAATGAGCAGCGCGCCCGGCTTCATCTGTGCCAGTGCAGCGGCGTCGAGCAGATGGCGCGTGCGCTCGCTTAGTACCAGATGGAGAGAAACCACGTCGCTTACTGCCAGCAACGCCGCTAACGACGGCATCAGCTCGACCCCACATTCAGCCGCACGCTGGCTCGTCAGATTCTGGCTCCAGGCACAAACCCGCATACCAAATGCCTGTGCCACTTTTGCCATACCGCCGCCAATCTTGCCCAGCCCGATCAGCCCCAGGGTTTTTCCCTCCAGCGCGAGGCCCAGATGCTGCTGCCAGGGGCCGCCGGCACGCAGCGCCTGGTTTTCCGGCACGATATGGCGCGCCAGCGCCAGCAGCAGACCCCAGGTCAGCTCAAGCGGCGGTGCGCTGCTGCTGGCGGTGCCGCACACGGCAATACCGCGCGCGCGGCAGGCGTCAAGATCGATGGCGGCATTACGCATGCCCGAGGTAACGATAAGCTTCAGGCGCGGCAGCTGCGCCAGACGGGCGGCGGTGAGGGGAGTGCGTTCACGCATCACCACCAGAATATCGCTGTCAGCAAGCATGGCGATCAGGCTTTCATCGTCGGCGAGATGCTGCTGCAACGATCGCGTCTGGACAGCAGGATAGAGCGAAGACCAGTCCGCCAGCGTTAGCGCCACGTTCTGGTAATCATCAAGAAGGGTGCAGTTGAGCATCATCAGCTTCCTCGGTACGCAGCGGCTGCTGCCCATATTCCGCCAGCCAGGCAATCAGCGTGCAGTTATCCATTGGACAAGCATAATAGTAGCCCTGAATAAAGGTGACGCCGCGCTGGCGCAGATAGAGATATTGCAGCGACGTTTCAACGCCTTCGCCCAGTACCTCCAGCTGTAGCTTATGGCTGAGATTAATGATGGCATCCAGTACTGGCGTTTCGCCTGACAGCGACTCAATGGCGTTAATAAAACCGCGATCGATTTTTAAATAGTCCAGCGCAAAGGTTTGCAGATAGCTCAGCGAGCAGTGCCCGGTGCCGAAATCATCAATAGCAACCTTCATTCCCTCTGCGCGCAGGCGATCGAGCTTTCTTGCCACCTCTTCGCCATCTTTGATCAGGCTGCGCTCGGTCAGTTCCAGGGTAATCTGCAGCTGCTTGTGCTTAACCTTGTCGGCGAAGTCCAGCATATCGTCGATGAACGCCGGATGTTGCAGATGCTCGGCGGCGAGGTTGATACCGATATGAAAACCGGGCGCGACGTTCCACTGCTGAACGTCATCGACAATTAACTCCAGCAGGTGCTGGGTGAGCGGCACGATCATACCTTCCGTCTCAGCGGCGCTGATAAAAATATCAGGGGAGATGATGTCACCGTTCGGGCGCGTCCAGCGCAGCAGCGCCTCTACGCCTGCGCACCTTTGCGTGTTGTTGTGATAGACCGGCTGGTAGTGCACCGACAACTGGTGCGAACGAATGGCGCGGCGGATTTCGTCCCGCCAGGAAATACGACGCTGCAACCAGTTGGCAGTCAGGACCATCAGCAAAACAGAGAGAATGGCCGTCATCGGCAGAAAAATAAACATCACCTGCCGCCAGGCGCGCATCAGCTCTGAAACAGGCGTTTCGATAGTGACGCTGACAGGATAGCGGCTCGACTCTGCCTGATAGATCGGGGCAGTTAACAGACCTGAGGATGCCGCGGGCTGTTCACCCTGAAAAATGGGGGCGCCGTTATTAAAACGCATACTGACCCGATAACCCCGCGCTTCGCCAATCGCGCTCATAAAGTCCATCAGATACTGGCCGTCGATAATGGCCCAGAAACCTTCGTTATCTGCCAGCTGACGCACAAAAATCACTGCCGGGCGCTGCGGCACACCCGCTGTGCCTGCCAGAGAAAGACTCCACCAGGCTTTACCGGTTACCGGCGGCGCGCGCAGCATCATTTCGCTGAGCGTGCCGGGATTGATGCCATACGCGGACGAACAGGTGACTCGCTCTCCTTCCAGCTTACCAATGGCCCGGAAATAGGCATTGAGAGTGCCTGCACGCTGTAAAACGCTTTCGATCTCACTGCAAGACTTGTAGTGATACTGACGTAGCCAGGTAATCATATCCCAGGCGCTGTCGCTCATTTTTTCGGCCTGTGAAAGCAGGGCATTTGCGGCACCGATCTGCTGCTGTTTTACAGTATGTCGCGCATCAATAGCGGTAAACAGAATGCCAAGCAGTAAAGGCAGCACCCCGGACAAAATAATGATGACTCTTGCGTAGTCGCGTTTTCGTTCTAACAGCGGCACCGCGAATTCCTCTGAAAGTTGGTCTGACTGCGAGGAGGCGCAAATTTAGTCAGCGCAGCATAGCACGCCCTCAGGCCGTGCAGGGTAGCGTTTTGCCTGTGCAGGCGGGTGATGCAGATCAAGTATCGACCGGGCATTGCATTTATTGACATAGTTTTGCCGCTTTTGGTATTTCCCTGTAGTGAAAATGCTGTGCAACGATGACGCCACACTGAATAGTTAAAAAAAGAGGCGCATATGAGTACGGCAACGCTGACATCCCCTTCTCTGCAACAACGGATTTCTGACGCGGAGTGGCAGGCGCGCGTCAGGCTGGCGCAGGCCTATCATCTGGCAGCGAAACTGCGCTGGACCGATCATATCTACACCCATTTCTCACTGCGCGTACCGGGCGATGACCCCCACTTTCTGATTAATGCTTTCGGTCAGACCTTCGACGAAATCGAGCCGGAAACCCTGGTAAAAATCGACATTGATGGCAATGTCATTGACGATCCGACCGGGCTGGGGATCAACCCGGCGGGCTTTGTTATCCACAGCGCCATCCATCGCGCACGCCCCGATGCCCATGCGGTGATGCATACCCATACGGCGGCGGGCATTGGCGTGTCGGCACAGAAGCAGGGGCTGCTGATGATTTCGCAGCACAGCACGCGCTTTCACAACCGTGTCGCCTATCACGACTATGAGGGGATCGCGCTCGATCTCGACGAGCAGCAGCGCATCGTCGCCGATCTGGGCGATCTCAACGCGCTGATTTTGCGCAATCACGGTCTGCTGACCGCAGGCGGCAGCATCGAAGAGGCGTTTTATAACCTCTACTACCTTGAGCGCGCCTGTCAGGCGCAGCTGGCGGCGCAGTCTGGCGGAGCGGAACTGATCATCCTGCCGGAGGCGGTGTCAGAAAAAGCGGCGCAGGCGTTCGACAACAGCATTCGCAATAAAAAATATCAGCTGCACTGGGATGCCTATATCCGCCAGCTTAACCGCAACACCCTGTAAGGAAGCTCAATGAACAGACTAAAAGGTTTTGCGGCCGCGTTGCTGCTGAGTGTCAGCGCGATGGCGCAGGCTGCGCCCGATCTCAGCAAGGTTACGCTGGTACTGGGCGACCAGGCGCGTAACCTGCGTTCGCTGGTGGAGGCGTCCGGCGTGCTGAAGGATGCGCCTTACCAGTATCGCTGGGCCAATTTTCAGGGAGCCGCGCCGCTGTTTGAAGCACAGCGCGCCGGAGCGGTAGATACCTCTTACGCCGGTGACCTGCCGGTGCTGATGGCGGCCTCCGGCGGCGTGCCGTTGAAAATTATCGCCACCAACGTTGGTGATGCCGGATCGAACGGGCTGATCGTACCCGCCGATTCACCGGTGCAGAGCGTGAAGGATTTGACGGGCAAGGAGGTGGTCGTTTCTTCAGCGCGCGGCAGTATTTCTCAGCATTTGCTGTATGAGGCTCTGGAAGAGGCGAAGGTGCCGCGCGACGCGGTGCCGGTACGTTTTGTGTTGCCAACCGACGCCAGCGCCGCCTTTAACGCCGGGCAGATTGGCGCATGGGCAACATTTGATCCCTATCTCGGCATTGCCGAACAGCACGGTGCACGCCTGCTGCGTGATGGCGAGGGGCTGACCACCGCGCTCTCTTTTGTTACCGCCACCCAGAAATCGCTGGAAGATACAGGTAAACGCGCGGCGATTGCTGACTTTGCCCGGCGGCTGGCGAAAGCGCGTGAATGGGCGCTGACGCATAAAGCGGAGTACAACCAGGTCTATGCGCAGCTGACGCGTCTGCCGCCTGCGGATGCAGAGAAGATTACGGCGCGCATTTCACACGGCATTCGCGCCGTCACGTCAGAGGATATTGCCAACGTGCAGAAGGTGTCCGATCTCTTTAGCGAACTGCACATTCTGCCAAACAAGGTGGATGTGGCGGCCATTACCGATCGCAGCCTGTTTCCGCAGTAAGCGAAACCGGACAAAGGCGGCGCAGCCCCTCTGTGGGATCGGTGAGCCGCCTGCCTGTCTCCTAGTCACTGAACAGGGTCTGACGCAGCGCCAGCTCGACTCCGCGCAGCTCTGCCAGACCCTTCAGGCGGCCAATCGCCGAATAGCCGGGATTGGTGCGCTTGTGCAGGTCGTCGAGCATCTGATGGCCGTGATCGGGCCGCATCGGAATCGCATGCTTCTTACCTGCGCGGCGGCGGCGCTGCTCTTCAGCCAGGATCACCTTAATCACGCCGACCATATCGACATCGCCCGCCAGATGCGCCGCTTCATGAAAGCTGTTGGGGTTTTCTTCGCGCTGCGTGGCGCGCAGATGGATAAAGTTAATACGGTCGGCAAACCGCTCTGCCATCTGCGTCAGATTATTGTCGGCGCGCACGCCATACGAGCCGGTGCAAAAACAGAAGCCGTTATGCAGGCTGTCCACCGTCTCTTTGAGCCACTGCATATCCTCTTCAGTCGAGATGATACGCGGCAGGCCGAGAATAGGGCGCGGCGGATCGTCCGGGTGCACCGCCAGCCTGATGCCCACTTCTTCAGCGACCGGCACAATGGCACGCAGAAACTCAGCCATATGTTCGCGTAGCCTGGCCTTGTCGATACCCTCATACTGTGCCAGCTGGGCACTAAACTGCTCCAGCGTGTAGCCCTCTTCGGCTCCCGGCAAACCCGCGATAATATTGCGCGTCAACAGCGCCTTATCATCATCGCTCATGGCGGCGAAACAACGTGCTGCGGCCGCCTGCTCAGCGGCGGTATAGTCCTGTTTTGCGCCGGGACGCTGCAAGATATGCAGCTCGAAGGCCGCGAACGCATCGGCATCGAAGCGCAGCGCTTTTGCGCCGTCCGGCAGCGTCCAGGCGAGATCGGTGCGGGTCCAGTCGAGCACGGGCATAAAGTTGTAGCAGACGGTATCAATGCCGCACGCCGCCAGGTTGCGGATCGACTGCTGGTAGCTGGCGATATAGCGCTGGTAGTCGCCGCGCTGGGTCTTAATCGCCTCATGCACGGGAATACTTTCGACGACTGACCAGACCAGCCCTTTTTCTGCCAGCAGTGCCTGGCGCGCCTTGATCTCTTCTATCGGCCAGACCTCACCGTTAGGAATATGGTGCAGTGCGGTCACGATGCCGGTTGCACCGGCCTGACGCGCGTCGTCTAACGAAACCGGATCGTTGGGGCCATACCAGCGCCATGTCTGTTCCATTCTCTCTCCTTAGCCGCAAAATTTGGCCCAGTGGTCAGGCCGCTGGACCAAGAGTATGCTAGCCTGACGGCAAAGGCCGTGATCGCGATCGCAGCGCGGGGAATTCCCCGGCGCAGAAAGCGCGCGCGGCCTGTGCTACGCTGCCTCGCCGCTGACAGGAGAAAAATATGGCGCTGACTGCACTTAAAACGGAACGTCTTTATCGCCAGATCGCGAATGCGATTGTGGAGAGCATTAAACGTGGCGATTTTGCCCCAGGCGCGGCACTGCCGCCGGAGCGGGAGCTGGCGAAGCAGCTGAGCGTTAGCCGATCTTCCGTGCGCGAGGCGCTGATTGCGCTGGAGATGACCGGCTGGGTTGATATTCGCACCGGCAATGGCGTGTTTGTCATGCAGCCGCTGCCGCAGGCGGGTGCTGCCGCTGAAGAGGCGGAGTTTGGCCTGCAGGATCTGCTACAGGCGCGGCTGGCGTTTGAAGGCATGCTGGCAGAACTGGCCGCACAGCATGGCACAGCGGCGCAGCGCGGCCAGCTACGCGCGCTGGCGGAGACGCTACTGAACTACCGTGCCAATGACGCAGCGTTCCTTGAACAGGACAAGCGCTTTCACCTGCTGATCAGCGAAATGAGTGGCAATGAGGTGCTGCGCGATATGATGGAGTATCTGTGGAACAAGCGCGACAGTGCGCACTTTCGGCGGCTGGAGCGTCATTACGCAGACAACGCGTTTACCGACGAGATGAATCGCGACCACCAGCAGATCGCAGCGGCTATCTGTGCAGGCGACAGCGCTGCAGCCCGTGCCGCAATGGTTTCCCACCTGACACAGGTACAGCAGCGTCTGCTCGGTTAAATTTTATGGCGTTTAGGCCGCCCTGCGCCCAGCATAATCGCCAGTCGGCTGCCGCCCGGCGTGGTTTCCATCAGGATCTTGGTAATGCTGGTCAGCGGCACGGAAAGCAGCATGCCAACCGGTCCCAGCAGCCAGCCCCAGAAAATCAGCGACAGGAATACCACCAGCGTCGAAAGCCCGAGGCCGCGCCCCATGACGCGTGGCTCCAGCATATTGCCAAACACCATATGAATAGCGATAAACAGCGCCGCGATCAGCGCCGCATCATAGCCGCTGTTGAGCAGCAGCGCCTGTAGCACCGGGGGAATACCGGCGATGATTGGCCCAATATTGGGGATATAGTTGAGAATAAAGGCCACTACGCCCCACAGCAGTGCGAATTTGATATCGAGCAGAAACAGTGAAGCCCATACCGCCAGGCCAGTAATCAGGCTGATCAGGGTTTTCAAAGCCAGGTAGTGCGTCACGCCTTTCAGCGCCCTGTGGAGCCCGGCAATACGGATCTGCGGGTTAGTCAGCGCATTACGCATTTTATAGGGCAGATGATGCACTTCGAACAGCATAAAGACGACCGTCAGGATCAGCAGCACAAAATTACTCATCATCCCCGAGAACTGCGTCAGTGCGACGGTGGCGAACGACATCAGCATATTGGGATCGAAGCGCTGTACCAGCGTGGTGGTGGAGACGTGGATGCCGATGCCGGATGCCAGATGCTGCACTACCGTCATTTTCTGCTCCATCGTGGCGCGCAGCTGCGGATAGAGATCGGAAAACTCGCTTACGGAACTGGCCAGCACTGCCACCAGCAGCAAAATCACGATGAAAATAACCGTGATCACTACCATGATCGCCAGCCCGCGCCGCCAGCCGCGCCGCATCAGGAAAGTGACGATAGGGTTCAGCACAATGGCAAAAAACGCAGCCAGTAAGAAGGGCACCATAATATCGGAGGCAGCACGGATCCCGGCGAGGATAATCACCAGCATCGCCAGCTTTATTAAAATACTTTGTCCTATTTTTTCCTGCTGTAGTTCGCTCATTCCCTCTCCTGAAAGGCCAGACCGCAGTGTGTAGTGTAGCTGATGGGTAATTAAACGTCTGATTCGGCTCTGAAAGCGCACCGGAGCCAGCGAAGGTTATTCCGTCGAGCCTGACGGATGCACGCGCAGCGAAAGCGGGTATAGTAAGCTTTCCTGCATATGAAATTCAGTCAACCACGAGCGTAATTTGTCATGCCAGATCAACCCGCAGCGGAACCTGCTCATAAGGGCATCGGATTAACCCTCCTGATTATCTCCATTGTTATCTACAACTTCGCCAGCTATCTCACTATCGGTTTGCAGCTGGCGGTGTTGCCCGGCATCGTCCATGACCAGCTTGGTTACAGCGCTTTCTGGGCGGGCGTGGTAATCAGTCTGCAATATCTGGCAACGTTGCTGAGTCGCCCGCATGCCGGACGCTATGCGGATCTCTGGGGACCTAAACGCGTGGTCATCCTCGGCCTGGCGGGCGTGCTGCTCAGTGGGCTGTGCTATTTACTGGCAACCGGCTTTGCGGCCTCTCCCGCGATCAGTCTGGCACTGCTCTGTATCGGACGGGTGATCCTCGGTATCGGTCAAAGCTTTACCGGCACCGGCGCCTCGCTGTGGGGCGTGGCGCGCGTCGGCTCGTTGCATATTGGCCGGGTTATTTCATGGAACGGCATCTGCACATACGGCGCTATGGCGCTGGGCGCTCCGCTGGGCGTGATGATTTATCGTCACGGTGGCCTGCTGCTGCTCTCGGCAACGATTGTCGCGATCTGCGCGCTGGCGATCGTGCTGGCGCTGCCGCGTCCGCCGGTCAAAGGCAGCCGCGCCCGGCCGCTGCCGTTTCGCGACGTGCTGGGCAAAGTCTACGGTTTTGGGCTCATCCTGGCGATGGGATCGGCGGGCTTTGGCGTCATTGCTACCTTTATTACCCTGTTCTACCAGGCGAAAGGCTGGGACGGGGCGGCGTTCGCCCTGACGCTCTTCAGCGCGGCCTTTGTTGGCACGCGCCTGCTGTTTCCCAATGCGATTAACCGGCTTGGCGGGCTGCGCGTTGCCAGCGCCTGTCTGGCCGTCGAGGCGATCGGGCTATTTCTGGTGGCGGGTGCGTTTGATCCCTGGATGGCAAAAACCGGCGCGCTACTGACCGGTGCAGGCTTCTCGCTGGTCTTCCCGGCGCTTGGCGTGGTCGCAGTGAAAGCGGTACCGCAGGCGAATCAGGGCAGCGCGCTGGCGACCTATACCGCCTTTATGGATCTGGCGCTGGGCATAACGGGGCCAGTGGCGGGCTTTATTATGAGTTTTGCGGGCGTTCCGCTGGTCTATCTGCTCACCGCGCTGCTGGTCTGCGTGGGGCTGTTTTGCACGATGCGGCTGATGCGGCAGCTGGCGGCTGCGCCAGCAGAGGTAAAAGAGAGCTAAAAAAGCGGCCTCCGACCGAGGCCAAAACGTCTCTTCAGACACAGATAAAGGCAGATCGGCGCGACGGCCTGCTGGTCGCCGCGCCTTTTTCAGGCTTGCAGCAGCGCTATGCTGTGACGGATCTGGCGTTCAATTTCAGCCGGTGTCCAGCTGTTCAGCTCAGACGAAAAGGGTTCAAAAGCGTAGATGCCTTTATAGCCGAGCATCTCCAGTCGTTTCACCTGCGCAACGCTGTTCAGCACATCTTTGTTGCTCAGCATGATGCGTTCTTCATCGGTGAGTTCGGCGGTGGCGCGGGTATCCTCCACGCCGGAGAGATGCACCAGGCCAATCATGCTGACGTCAATCTCTGCCGGAAACTCCTGCTCGGCATGCTCATATAAATGGTGATGAAAGGTGTCGATAACCAGCCTGAACGGTACCTGCGCGTCGCGGATAAGCTGCTGCGCCTGGACGGCCGATCGCAGCGAGCTGACCGGAAAGCCCAGCGGTTCTACCAGCCCCTCTATATCTCGCTGCGCAAAGCGTGGCGCGAGGTTTTTCATCGCGGCCAGCGTCTCTTCTGGCGCAACAGCAACACCGTCGTTCAGCGGGCACATGACCAGCGCTTTCGCCCCTATTGCCTGCGCCTCCTGTAGCAGCGCATCGGTTTTCGCCAGCAGTGCCTCATCAATGCGGTTAAACGGATAAATGGCGTTAATGGTGACCACGTCAATCGAGTATTTTGCCAACAGCGCGCGCGTTTGATCGACCGTCAGGTCGTCACACACCTTGCCGCTCGGCATATCATTGCGCAGTTCAACTTTATTCAGGCCCAGCCGCTGAACCAGCTGAAAAAAAGCTTCCAGCGACAGGGTTGGGGCGATTTTACGGTTAATACAGAAACGGGTGGGATCGATGGCCATGCTGCGGCTCCTGTAGCGAGGCAAAAGGACTGAGTAGATACGCTGTCGCTAAAAAGAACATTTATTTCATAGTTAGTGAATTGTGAAACTTAAGGCTTGAGATCTGCCTCGCAATAATTTCATTTTTCGTTAGACCATGCGGCAGATTGCGGTTTTTACCGCGCCAGTACACGGGAAGAGTTCAGACGCGGCGAGCGCGCCAGCGCTTGCGAAACCACGGTTTTTTGCCCTGGCGGAAAAAATGCGATCCACACCGCTAAAAAGGAATTTTCCAAAAGCTTTCATTTGAAAAATTTATTTCATTGTAATAGCTTCATTGCAGGCTTTCAGTTTTGCCTGACCAGACTAAAACTCTGCAGGGAACCCATACATCTAAAGAGGCGACAGAATGAACATCACAGGAAACTTCATTGGCGGTCAAATCACCTACAGCGCCAGCAACGAAACTATCCCTGTCTACAATCCGGCAACCGGCCAGGTGGTGCGCGAACTGACGCAGAGCACCGGTGCCGAAGTGGCCGAGGCGATTAACGTTGCACATAACGCTTTCCCGGAATGGTCTAAAACCTCGCCGCTGCGCCGTGCCCGTGTGATGTTCAACTTTAAGGCGCTGATGGAGCAACACCGCGATGAGCTGGCCGAGCTGATTGTCTCTGAACATGGCAAAGTCTGGTCCGATGCGCAGGGCGAGCTGACGCGCGGGCTGGAAGTCGTGGAGTTCGCCTGCGGCATTCCCCATCTGATTAAAGGTGAGTATTCTCCCAGCGTTGGCACGGGCGTTGACAGCTATTCGCTGATGCAACCCGTAGGCGTCGTGGCGGGTATTACGCCCTTTAACTTTCCGGCAATGGTGCCGCTGTGGATGTTCCCTGTCGCCCTGGCCTGCGGCAACACCTTTGTGCTGAAGCCACCCGCTCTCGATCCCTCTGCCTCGGTGCGTATGGCGGAGCTGTTGAAAGAGGCGGGGCTGCCGGATGGCGTATTCAACGTGGTGCATGCCTCCAACGAAGACGCTGAGCAACTCTACAAAGATCCACGTATTGCCGCCGTGAGCTTCGTCGGCTCTTCCGGCGTCGCCGAGCATATCTATAAAACTGCCAGCGCTCACGGTAAGCGCGTGCAGGCGTTTGGCGCGGCGAAAAACCATGCCATCGTTATGCCCGATGCCGACCTCGACGCCACGGTCAACGCGATCATGGGCGGTGCTTTTGGTTCGGCGGGCGAACGCTGCATGGCGCTACCGGTGGTGGTGGCGGTCGGTGATGATACCGCCGACAAGCTGATTGCCAGCCTGACGCCGCTGATTAAGGCGCTGCGCGTCGGTCCCGGCATCAACAGGGGCACAGATGAGAATGAAATGGGGCCGGTGGTGTCCGCCGCGCACCAGAAAAAGGTGTTGGGCTATATCGATAAAGGTGAGCAGGAAGGCGCGAAGCTGGTGGTTGATGGCCGCAATTTCCAGGTGCCCGGCCATGCAGAAGGTTACTACGTTGGTGGCACGCTGTTCGATAACGTCACGTCAGAGATGACAATCTGGCGCGAAGAGATCTTTGGGCCGGTGCTGAGCATCATGCGCGCGCCGGACTACGCCAGCGCACTCAAGCTGGTTAACAGCCACGAGTTTGGTAACGGCAGCGCTATCTTCACCAGCAACGGCCACACCGCGCGCGAGTTTGTGCAGGACGTGGAGGCCGGCATGGTCGGTGTTAACGTGCCGGTGCCGGTCCCCATGGCTTTCCACAGCTTTGGCGGCTGGAAGCGTTCGGTATTCGGTGCGCTTAACGTGCACGGCCCGGATGGGGTGCGTTTTTATACCCGCATGAAAACCGCCACAGCGCGCTGGCCTGGCGGGCAGCAGACCGTATCGGAATTCAGCATGCCGACGCTGAGCTAATCACGCTGTGGCAGCAACCGGGCTACAGGCGAGCGGCAATGCGCCTGTAGCTGCCTGTTTTCTGAAGTGAAAAAGGAGTGAGGATGTCTTTTCTTGCAAAAGCACAGCAGCCGGATGGCAATGGGCGCATCCAGCACATCACGCCAGAAAGCGCGGGCTGGCGCTACGTTGGCTTTGACGTATACCTGCTGAAAAAAGGCGATACCCTGCGGCTGGAGAGCGGTGACAGGGAGCTGTGCCTTGTGCTGGTGGCAGGGCTCGCCTCAGTGAAAACCCGGCACGCCGCGTTTCCCGGCATCGGCAAGCGCCTGTCGCCGTTCGAGCGCACGCCACCTTACTCTGTCTATGTTCCGCACGACGATCAGGTCGTCGTCACGGCCGACAGCGATCTGGAACTGGCAGTGTGTCATGCACCCGGAAAGGGGCATCTGCCTGCGCGTCTGATTGCGCCGGCGGACGTTGGCGTCGAGCATCGTGGCAAAGGGCGCAACCAGCGTCTGGTGCACAATATCCTGCCGGACGATAAACCTGCCGACAGCCTGCTGGTGGTGGAAGTCTATACCAGTGAGGGCGATACCAGCTCTTATCCGAGCCACAAGCACGACCAGGAAAACAGCGATGCTGAGACCTACCTCGAAGAGACTTACTATCATCGCTTCGATCCCGAGCAGGGGTTTGCGATGCAGCGCGTCTATACGGATGACCGCTCGCTGGATGAATGTATGGCTCCCTACAACCGCGACGTGGTGACAGTGCCGCGCGGCTACCATCCGGTCGCCACTATCGCTGGCTACAATAACTATTACCTGAACGTGATGGCTGGCCCGGTGCGCCTGTGGAAATTCACCTGGGAAAAAGATCACGCCTGGGTAAACAGCGATAACTATCCGCGCGGATAGGCATCGTGACCGCGCAGACAGCAAAAGGGCAACCCCGGGTTGTCCTTTTTTGCATCCTGCAACGTCTGGATCAGGCGTCAGCGTTATTCAACGCCAGCGATACTGCCAGCGTTTGCGCCAGACAGAGTGAGGCGACCTGCGAGCGGAAGCCATCAACCTGCGCTTCCCGTACCACAAAGCAGACATCGCTGAAGGCAGCCAGCGGGCTTACCTGACTGTCAGTAATCGCAATCTGATGCGCACCGCGTTTCGCGCCCATCTCAACCAGCTCCACCGCTTCGCGCGCATAGGGCGAATAGCTAATGGCGATCACCACATCTTTTGGGTTCACCAGGCTGAGCTGCTCGGTGAACATGCCGCCCAGCCCGTCAATCAGGAAGGCGCGGCGCTCAAGGTGACGTAGCGCATAGACCAGATAAGAGGCGACGCTAAACGAGCGGCGCAGGCCAATGACATAGATATTTTCAGCCTCGTTCAGCAGTTGTACGGCTTTATTTAGCTGGTCGGGATTAACCTGCATCGCCAGCTGCTGCAACGCCTGGCTGTTTACCATGGTAAAGACGTTGAGAATTTCTACCGGACTTTCGGGCGACGTGGCGGTGTCATCGGTAGCGGTCTGGCGGAACAGGCGAGCGCGCTCGGTATAGTTAACCGTCTCTTCCATCAGGTGCTGACGAAAAACCTGTTTCATTTCGTTGAAGCCGCTGAAGCCAAACGCATTGGCGAAGCGAATAAGGGTAGAGGGCGGTACGTCAGCCTGCGCAGCGATGGAAGCCACGGTATCAAAGGCAATGCTGTTACTGTTATCAAGGATATAACGCGCCACCTGCTTCAGGCGCTTGCTCAGCGTTTCGTAGCGGCGACGAATATCATCCTGTAACAGGGAGAGTTGGGTAGGGTTATTGGTCATGACTTCGGCCCGCTAAAAAGAAATATGGCTGGATAATGAGCGCTATAGTACCAGATGAATGGAAAATTTCATTTGTTTGCGCCAGTCGCTGGGTTTATTTCACAGCTTTATGAATTGCCTCACACAATGCAGGGAATAGGGCGGGAACTGCAGTGAAAACCAGATAATAACGCGTCGCTGAGCCGCCTGCGCGCCCCGGCGACGCACAGGAGACCAGAGTCGCGTTTTTACAGACCGGCATTTTCGCGAATGTATTTTCGCGCCTTGACCGCATACTCAAACGGATTGGCCAGTGCGGGATCCTGTTCAGCCTCCACGACCATCCAGCCCTTGTAGCCGTAGTCATCCAGTATTTTGAAAACGGGCGTAAAGTCGATAACGCCATCGCCCGGCACGGTAAAGGTGCCTTTTTTTACGCCGTCGAGGAAACAGAGGTGATGGTCGCGCACCTGTGCCACCACGTCGTCCCGCACATCTTTCAGATGCACATGAAAAATACGCGGCAGGTATTTTTGCAGCACATCCAGCATGACCTGCTGTGACCCCTCTGAGTAGTAGATATGGCCGGTGTCATACAGCAGACCCACGTTGTCATGCGTCAGCGCCATAAAGCGGTCGATCTCTTCCACGGTCTGAATGCCGGTGCCCATATGGTGGTGCAGCGTGACGCGCATCCCTTTCGCTGCGGCAATTTCCGCCAGCTCGTTATAGCCTTCTGCCGTCAGCCGCCACTCTTCATCACTGAAAACGGGCTTTTGCTCCAGTACCGGCAGAGTGGTGCCCTGAATACTTCTGCTCTGTTCAGAGCAGCCAATGACGCGCGCTCCCATGGCGTGAAGAAAATTCATATGGTTAACGAATTCATCAATGGTTTTTGCTTTATCGCCGTTGGCAAAAAAGGTGCTGAACCAGGCATTACAGATCTCAATGCCGCGAATATCGAGCATTGGTTTCAGAATCGCCGGGTCACGCGGATATTTACTGCCCACTTCGCTGCCGGTAAAGCCCGCCAGCGCCATTTCGCTTACCGTCTGCTGAAAGGTGTTCTCTTTGCCCAGATCCGGCATATCATCGTTGGTCCAGCCGATCGGCGCGATAGCCAGTTTTACGTTTTCTTTGTTCATCTGTTTAGTCCCGACAGGTCGGGGCGGCGATCGCCGCCCATATGGAGAGGCTTATTGCTTATCGTAAAACGCCGGGCGTGGCGGCATTTCCACTGGCTCTATGGCGCCGCTCTGCTGCGCCTTCAGGCAGGCATCCGCCGCGACCGAGGCCGCAAATCCGTCCCAGGCTGAGGGACCGGTCAGCACACCGGCTTTCACATCGTTGATAAAGGCCTGAAGCTCAACGTCGTACGCCTCAATAAAGCGGTCTTTCCAGTCGGTGAGGATCGTCGTGGAGAGTCTGGCTTCGCTGCGAAGCTGTACCGAAGCGGGTTCCGGCAGCCTGGCGATACCGGTTTCACCCACCACTTCACACTGAATGTCATAGCCGTAGGCACAGTTAACGAAGATCTCAACGTCGATGCGTACCCCTTTCTGCGTTTCAAACAGCACGATTTGCGGATCTTTCAGGCGCGGGTGGGATTTTGAAGTGACACGCGGGAACACCACCTGCACGCTCTTGTAGTCGTCATTGGTCAGCCAGCGCAGCACGTCCAGTTCGTGGATCAGCGTGTTGGTAATCGCCATGTCGGTGGTGTAATTTTCCGGCACGGTGGGGTTACGGTGCGCGCAATGCAGCATCAGCGGCTCGCCAATGCCCCCCTCAACGATCACTTTCTTCAGGGCGCGATAGCCGGCATCGTAGGGGCGCATAAAGCCAACCTGTACCAGACGCCTGCCGTGCTGAATTTCGGCATCAACCACGCGGCGGCAACCCTCTGCACTCAGCGCCAGCGGCTTTTCACAAAACACCGGCTTCCCAGCGGCGATGGCTGCCAGCGTAAACTCTTCATGGGTGGGGTCCCACGAGGTCACCAGAATGGCGTCGACTTCAGGCGACTGGATCACCTGATGACCGTCGGCATACACCTCTGCCTGGATATTCAGGCGTTGCAGCGCGGCGCGAGCGCCCTCTACGTTGATGTCCGACACTGCCACCACTTTCGCCCCTTGCAAAACGTTGTTGCAGCGACGGATGTGCTCCTGGCCGATTGCACCGGTACCGATAACGCCAAGTTTCAGAGTCATAATTACACCTGTAGGGTTCGTATCGAGAAAGAAAGGGCCGGGTACCCGGCCGGAAATCAATATTTACGCGCCTGGTCTAGATGGGCGTTCAGCTTGTCTGCCACCGCCTGGGTGCGTTCAGAATCAGAAGCCTGCGCCACGCCAACGTGCCACCAGCTGAAATATTTGTGCACCATAGTTTTAGGCAGCACTTTGATGTCGATAAGGGTGGAAACGCTCTGCTGCTGCGCATCTTCCAGCGCCGCTTTCAGCTGTTCCAGGGTGGTGACGCGATAGGTTTTACAGCCATAGCCTGCGGCAATAGCGGCAAAGTCTACCGGTACAAAGCCGCCGTCCAGCCTGCCACCTTCGGGGTTGCGGAAGCGGAACTCGGTAGAGAAGCTGTTCATGCCGTGTTCCATCTGCAGGTTATTGATGCAGCCATTGGTCATGTTGTCGAACAGCACCACGTTGATTTTGGCGCGCTCCTGGATGGAGGTAACCAGCTCGGAGTGCAGCATCATAAAAGAGCCATCGCCCAGCAGCGCATAGACCTCGCGATGCGGCTGCGCCAGCTTCGCGCCCAGCGCGGCGTTGACCTCATAGCCCATGCAGGAGTAGCCATACTCAACGTGATACGCGTTGTAATCGCGGGTGCGCCAGACGCGCTGAAGATCGCCCGGCAGACTGCCCGCTGCCGCCACAATCACTGCATCCTTTGGCAGCTGCTCGTTTAGTGTGCCGAGCACGCGACTCTGCGTGAGTACCGACTGGGTAAGGCGGTTAAATTCGGCAAACACCGCGTCGCGGTCGATATGGTCAGCAATCTCGGGGATAAAACTGTCCCCGCTGTACTCCACCTGATAAACACGCTGCGTCTCTTTCAGCAGTTTGCTTTGCGCCTGTTCGATCTGACTGCCCCAGTCGTTGCTGTAGCCTTTCGCGGCCAGCCCCGCCTCCAGCGCGGTCAGGGCTTCACGCGCATCGGCCAGCAGCTGTACGCCGTCGAGCTTGTAGCTGTCGAAATTGCTCACGTTGACATTAAGGAAGCTGACATCCGGATGCTGGAAAATCCATTTCGAGGCGGTGGTGAAGTCGGTGTAGCGTGTACCAATGCCAATCACCAGATCCGCCTCTTTTGCCAGCAGATTCGCGGCCAGACAGCCGGTTTCGCCCACGCCGCCGACGTTCAGCGGATGATCGGACACCAGCGTGCCTTTTCCCGCCTGGGTTTCAGCGAATGGGATCTGATAGCGCTCGGCGAACTGGCGCAGCGCCTCGCCCGCATCTGAATATTTCACGCCGCCGCCCAGCACAATCAGCGGCTTGCGCTTGCGGCCGATCAGCGCCAGCGCCTCATCCAGCTGCGCAGCAGTGGGCAGGCGACGATCAAGGCGGTGCACGCGTTTCTGGAAGAAGTAGTCCGGAAAGTCCCAGGCTTCGCCCTGCACATCCTGCGGCAGGGCAAGGGTCACCGCCCCGGTTTCAGCGGGATCGGTCAGTACGCGCAGGGCGTTGATGCAGGCCGTCATCAGCTGCTCAGGTCGATTGATGCGATCCCAGTATTTGCTCACGGCGCGGAAGGCGTCGTTGGTGCTGATGCTGAGATCGTGGCTCTGTTCGATTTGCTGCAGCACAGGATCAGGCTGGCGCGTGGCAAAGACGTCGCCCGGCAGCAGCAGTAAAGGAATACGATTAGCGGTGGCGGTCGCCGCGGCGGTGATCATATTGGCCGCGCCTGGCCCCACCGACGAGCTACAGGCGATAATCTGGCGGCGCAGAGACTGTTTGGCAAAGCCCATCGCCGCGTGGGCCATACCCTGTTCGTTACGGCCCTGATACACAATCAGATCGCCACTCTGCTGCTCCAGCGCCTGACCCAGCCCCAGCACGTTGCCGTGACCAAAAATGGCGAACAGGCCTTTTACAAACTTCGTTTCCACGCCATCAACGTTAATGTATTGATTATCGAGAAATTTAACCAGCGCCTGCGCAGTGGTCATTCTGATTGTGCCCATATGCTTTTCCTTACTTTCTGCCCCTGCTCAACAGGCTGGCGACGTGGCGTATCGCGAAAAGCGACCGCAGGTGACTGAAACGTGAAGCGATTATAAACAAATATATTTTTCATAAAATACAGCTACAGAAGAAACATTTCATTTTGCGATTGAGATCAAATTTAGCCGTGAAACGAATGATTAGCCGGACGCAGGCTGAAGCGAACTGAAACAGGGAAGAAGAAAAGGAGAGCAAGTGAACAATTTCATTTCAGCTCATCCGCTTCGGCAACTTCTTCAGCCTGGCTGCCGGGCTGCTGCATCAGGATGATCGCCTGTGAAACAGCGCAGATGATGTGGCCATTATGGCGGGCCGGCGCAGAGTTTTACCTGGTTCACAAAATCGCGATGGATGTTTCATTTCGTATTGTTTTTGGAATTTTTATTCCCCATACTGCCAGACATCGTTAGTCTGGACAGAGAGCACCGGATGCACGCCGGGATGTGGGGTCTTTCACCCGCCGTGTCTGCTTATCACAGAAGGAAACCACAGGTATGAGTACACAACAGAAGCGGCTTGATGTGATTTGTATCGGACGCATTGCCGTTGACCTCTATGGGCAGCAAATAGGCGCGCGGCTGGAGGATATGAGCACCTTTGCCAAATATCTGGGTGGCTCCTCCGGCAATGTGGCATACGGCACGGCCATTCAGGGATTAAGATCGGCAATGCTGGCACGCGTGGGCGATGAGCATAATGGCCGCTTTCTGCGTGAGGCGCTGAATCGCGTGGGATGCAATACCGACGGGCTGATTACGGATAAACATCGTCTGACCGGACTGGTCATTCTGGGTATTAAGGACGAAGAGACCTTTCCGCTTATTTTTTACCGTGATAACTGCGCCGATATGGGGCTTATCCCGGAGGATATTGATGAGGACTTTATTACCTCTTCGCGCGCGGTTGCCGTCACCGGCACCCACCTCTCTCATCCACAGACGCGCGCTGCGGTGCTGAAAGCGCTGGATATTGCCAGACGCAACGGGCTGCGTACCGCGCTGGATATCGACTACCGCCCTGTGCTGTGGGGGCTGACCTCGCTCGGTGATGGCGAAACGCGCTTTATTGCGTCTGAGCAGGTGACGCGCCAGCTGCAGGAGGTGGTGCACTATTTTGACCTGATCGTCGGCACAGAAGAGGAGTTTCATATCGCGGGCGGCAGCACCGATACGCTTGTTGCGCTGAAAAATGTGCGGCAGGCAACCCAGGCCACGCTGGTGTGCAAGCGCGGTCCGCTGGGCTGCGTCGTCTTTGAGGGGGAGATCCCCGACGCCTGGGAAGAGACGACGTTGCACTGCGGCGTGCGGGTCGAGGTTTTGAACGTGCTGGGCGCGGGCGACGCCTTTATGTCTGGCCTGCTGCGCGGCTGGCTCAATGATGAAGGCTGGGAGCAGGCGTGCCGTTACGCCAACGCCTGTGGTGCGCTGGTGGTATCGCGCCACGGCTGTGCACCCGCTATGCCAACCAGAGCGGAGCTGGATGATTTTCTCAGCCGGGACAATGAGGTGAAGCGTCCCGATCTTGATGCGCGTCTTAACCATCTGCACCGCGTCACCACCCGCAAACAGCCGTGGCCTGAACTGAATGTTTTCGCCTTTGACCATCGTAAGCAGCTGGCTGATATGGCACGCGAAGCGGGCGTCGATGAGAGTCAGGTTCCGGCACTGAAGGTCCTGCTGCTTAAAGCAGCGGAAGAGGCCGCGCACGATGCCGGGCTGGAGAGTAAAAGCGGCATTCTGGCCGACACGACTTATGGCCAGAAGGCGCTCAATGCCATTACCGGCAAGGGCTGGTGGATTGGCCGTCCGGTTGAACTGCCTGGATCGCGTCCACTGCGCCTTGAGCACGGCAACATTGGCTCACAGCTCATCGACTGGCCTGCTGAACACGTTGTGAAATGTCTGGTCTTCTACCATCCGCAGGACAGTGTCGAGATGCGCAAAGAGCAAGACGATCTGTTGCTCGACGTGTGGCACGGCTGCAATAAGAGCGGACATGAGCTGCTGCTGGAAGTGATCCTGCCGGAGAGCCATCCCGATCGCAGCGAAGCGCACTATGTCACGATGCTCAGCCATTTTTATCAGCTGGGGATCAAGCCCGACTGGTGGAAACTCCCGCCGCTGTCAGCAGAGAGCTGGCAGGCCATCAGCGGCCTGATTGAGCAGCACGACCCTTACTGTCGCGGTATTTTACTGCTGGGTCTTGATGCGCCAGAAGAGAAGTTGAAAGCGGGATTCGCGGCGGCGGCGCAGGCTCCCTGGGTGAAAGGGTTTGCGGTGGGGCGAACCATTTTCGGCCAGCCCTCACGGCAGTGGCTACAGGGCGAACTGGATGATAAAGCGCTGGTAGAGAAGGTGAAGGGTAACTATCTGCGGCTGATTGACTACTGGCGCGCCGCGCGCGGTTAAGAATCAAACACGGCGGGAAATCCCGCCGTGTTTGTCTGAAGGCATGGCGCCCGCTCAGGCGTCATAAGATGGCGCGCTTTGCTCTTCACGCCATGCCGCCCGCGCTTAAACGACCGGGCCGTCGGTGGAGACCGTCTTATTTCAGCGTGATGCTCTGAACAATGCTGTCTGCATCGCTCTGCGCCTGCTGCTGATTGTCGCCCGGCAGCGTGATCTGCAACGTCAGCAGTTTGCCGTCAACTTTCGCCAGCACCACCGATGACCAGGAGGTCTGGTTATTGGCTGATACCACGCTGTCCAGACGTTGTGCAGGCTGATCTTTCAGGGTAATGGCTTTGTCAGAGACGACCTGCAACTGCGGATCGCGGTTGCGCTGCTGCTGCTCCAGACGCTGCGCCAGCACATCGAGGTTTTCGCTGGTCGTATCGCCTGCAATAACAATAATGGCGCGCGCGCCGGTTTCATCCGCATAGACGTGCATATTGGTGGTCTGGTTGCCCAGCTTGCCGCTCTTGTCCGACATGCCCGCAGGCAGTGAGAAGCTCAGCTTACCGTCCATCAGCGTAACGTTTTGCGCCGACTGACTGGCGCTGGTGCCGTTGCTGCTGGTCGCGTCATCTTTCTTCTGATCGCAGGCCGCCAGGCCCAGCACCAGTAAGCCAATACCCGCATATTTCACTAAGTTTCGCATCTGAATCCCTTTATTTGATTCCAGTAAGGCGTTTATACAACGTGAATCGGGCGGCAAAAGCAACCGCCTGATTGTCAGCAGATCTTAGCGGGTCATACCCAAAGGCTCTATGCCAGTTAGCCGAAATTAATCTGCGGGCGCGCGGAGCGATCTGCCAGGCGCTTCAGCATGGCATTGAGCAGCACACCGTAGGCGGGCAGGAAGAAAATAAGGCAGATCAGAACTTTAAAGCTATAGTCCACCAGCGCGATCTCAATCCAGTGCGTTGCCATAAAGAGATCGGTGCTCTTGTAGAACGCGATAAAGAAGAAGGCGAGCGTATCGCTGATATTGCCCAGAAACATCGCGCAGCCTGGCGCGATCCACCACTGTGGCAGCTGGCGCAGGCGGTTAAAGACATGGACGTCAAGGATCTGCCCCAGCGCATAGGCCATAAAGCTGGCGCAGGCGATGCGCGCGACAAACAGGTTAACGTGTTGCAGAGCGGCGAAGCCCTGCCACTGACCCTGATAAAACAGGCTCGACACCAGATAGGAGACAAACAGGGCGGGGATCATCACCGTAATGATAATGCGCCTCGCCAGCGGCGCGCCGAAAATGCGCACGGTCAGGTCGGTCGCCAGAAAGATAAACGGGAAGCTAAATGCACCCCAGGTGGTGTTAAAGCCGAACACAGAAATGGGCAGCTGCACCAGGTAGTTACTGGAAATAATCACCAGCAGGTGAAACAGAGAGAGCCAGATCAGCGCGTGCTGACGCTGACGCAGAGAAAATGCGATCATAGAGGACCTTTTTCATATTGGGGTGAGGGAACCCATTGCCGCACAGCGCTGAGCCTGTACGACGGTACCAGTTGTAAAAAACCGCGGCATATTACCGCGTTGTGCTATTTACGCAATGGTTAATTTTAGCGCAATCGTTCTCGTCTTGCGTCTGCAGGGTAGCGCGTTAAAATGAGCGCCCCTGTTTAGACTGAGTGATTTATGAGCGACAACTTCTCCCAGGCCGATCGGCAACTGGATGCGCTGGGCCTGCGCTGCCCCGAGCCGGTAATGATGATACGTAAAACGGTCCGCGCTATGCAGGACGGGGAAACGCTGCTGATTATTGCTGACGATCCGGCCACCACGCGCGACATACCCGGCTTTTGCCGCTTTATGGAGCATCGCCTGCTGGCGCAGCAGACTGAGACCCTGCCTTATCACTATTTGATCCAGAAGGGTCTCGGCAGCTGAGCGAAGGGTTAATTGCGCAGCAGTCGCAGCGCATTGGCGGTGACCAGCACCGTTGCGCCAGAATCGGCGACCACCGCCAGCCATAGCCCGGTAAGACCCAGCAGCGTTGTTACCAGAAACAGCGCCTTCAGCCCCAGCGCAATCGCAATATTCTGCCGCAGGGTGGCGTGCGTGCGTCGTGCCAGAGTGAGCAGCGTCGGCAGCAGAGGCAGGGCGTCACGCGTCAGCGCGGCGTCGGCGGTCTCCAGCGCGATATCGCTGCCGCTGCCCATCGCAATCCCCAGGGTCGCGGCTTTCATGGCAGGCGCATCGTTGATGCCATCGCCCACCATCGCCAGCGGCTTCTGCCTGCCCAGTTCGCGAACGGCGTCGACTTTATCCGCAGGCAGCAGGCCGGCGCGAAACTCGATATCAAGCGCGCTGGCGATGGCTGCCGCTGCACGCGGATTGTCGCCGGTGAGCATCACGCTCTCCACGCCCATTTTCTTCAGCGTCGCCAGCGCCATGGGCGCGTCGTCGCGCAGGCTGTCGCGCAGCGCCAGCGCGCCCAGCGGCACCTCGTTACGCAGCACGACCACCAGCGTTTGCCCCTGCTCCTCCTGCCGGGCGATCTGCGCGCGTTGTCCGGCGGTCAGCGATGTGACGCGAGCCGGTGAGATCAGCGCTATCTGCGCACCTGCAACCTGTGCGGCAATGCCGCTGCCCGTCAGCGTCGTCTGGTCGCTGGCAGGCGGCAACACCAGTTGCCTGGCCTCGGCTGCCGTGACGACAGCTGCGGCCAGCGGATGTGTCGATCCCTGTTCCACCGCGGCAGCCAGCGCCAGCAGTTCATTCTGTGGCAAAGCGCTAAAACAGAGCAGGGTTACCAGCTGCGGCTTGCCCTGCGTTAAGGTCCCGGTTTTATCGAAGGCGATGGCTTTTATCTGGCTGAGACGCTCCAGTGCTGCGCCGCCTTTGATAAGCGCACCCTGACGCGCAGCAGCGGCCAGACCGGACGTCATGGCGGCTGGCGTGGCGATCACCAGCGCACAGGGGCAGCCAATCAGCAGCAGCGTCAGTCCCTTGTAGATCCAGGGCTGCCAGTCGCCCAGACCGAGCAGCGGCGGTACCACCATCACCAGCGCTGCCAGCAGCATAATCAGCGGCGTATACAGGCGGCTGAAGCGATCGATAAAGCGCTCAACCGGTGCGCGGTGGCTCTCCGCCTCTTCAATCAGCGTCAGAATACGATCGATGGCGCTGTCGCCCGGTTTTGAGGTGACCTCAATCTGCACGAGGCGATCCACGCTGGTGGCACCGGCCAGCAGTGCTTCACCTTGACCGCGCGTCACCGGCAAAGACTCCCCGGTAAGCGCGCTTTCATCAAAGCTCGCCTCTTCGCTCAACAGGCGGCCATCCACCGGCAGGCGGCCGCCTGCCGCCACCTCAATGACATCACCGGGCTGCAGGGCGGCAAGCGTCACCGTTTCCCGCCTGCCTGCGCTCAGCCGCGTTGCGTTTTCGGGACGCAGCGCCATCAGTCGGGTGACGCCGCTGCGCGCACGCGCGGCGGCGAAACCTTCCAGCCGTTCGCCCAGCAAAAACAGCAGCAGCACCATCGCCGCTTCGGCATGGGCACCAATCAGCAGTGCGCCTGAGGCGGCCACGCTCATCAGCGTTTCAATGGTGAAAGGAGAGCCGCTGCGCACACGCTGCACAGCGCTGCGTGCCACCGGCCACAGGCCAGTCAGCGTGGTAACAATAAAGAGTCCATCACCCCAGCGCGGTGCAAACTGGCTGAGCGTAACGCTGGCGAGCATTAACACCGCGAGCATGATAAGGGCGCGATTATCGCGCCAGCCTGAGGTGGCAGGAGGCGAGCGGGTTTCGCTTATCAGAGTAAAACCGGCGCGCCTGACCGCCTGTTCCACGGCGGCGGCAACATCGGCGCTGGCCTCAACCTGCAATTTTTCACTGGCAAAGATAACGCGGGTTTGCAACACCTGTGGCAGTTGTCTGACGGCGGTTTCGACGGTACGGGCACAGCTGGGACAGTCCATGCCGCTGACGCGCCAGTTGAAATGCCAGGCACCGCGCCGGTCACTCTCGCTGTCCGGGTCGTCATCGGGCGGGCCATTTGTTTCGCTGCAACAGTCGGTGCAGTCGGCCTGCAACGGCGCGACGCGGCTGACAGTAAGGCGGGCAGGGGAGGCGCTACGTACTGCACAAAGAGGGGTAACGGGGGAGTGCGCAGGACGCGGGCGACCACAGCCGCAAGCATGATGGTGATGCATATAACCTCCAGTAACGGACGGGCGACGCCGCCCGTTACTGCATCCTACACTCTGGAGTCGACTCCAGAGTCAAGCGCGTTTTTGCCTCAGTAAAGCCAGAGTGAGCGGACAATCATGAAGTGTCCGGCAAAATAGCAGGCGGCGACCACGGCGCTGTCGGCGCTGAAGCGACGGCGGTAATGGCTGACGAACCAGATGATGTTTGCCAGTAGCAGCAGAGCTGAGCCAATAATCAGCGTAAAGCTGTCATCGCTGGGGCGGAAGAAATATTGCTCGGCCGCCATCCAGGTCATCACCAGCGTCATTCCAATCAGCGTGCAGATCGGCCAGCGCAGCGTGTCCAGACGGCTCCAGATGGTGGCGATGGTCACCGCGCCAATGATCAGCAGCGTTAACGGAATCGGCCAGTAGAACGTCATCGTCATGTTGGCGGCAAAACAGATGGTGTAGAGCAAATGTGAAAGGAAAAAAGCACCCAGTGCATAGAGCATCTGCTGACGCGGCAGCAGCATCAGCGCATCACCAGTCAGCGTCGCAACCAGGCCGGCAATAATCAGGTAATCAGTTGGTTTCAGAACCGGAGCCTGCCAGGCCCAGCCGACCAGCAGTAACAGGGTGATCGGTTTGAACAACCAGCGCTGCCACTGCGGGCCGCGATAGGAGGCATCGACATAGAGCCAACCGGAGAAAAGTACGGCAAGAAATGACCACAACATCGCAGCTCCCTTAAGGACAACCTGTCCATCAGATGGTGAAAATTCCCAATACGTCGATCCCAGTTTAGGTTACGGCCTCGTAATGTGACAATCAGGCAACTCTGGTTGTATGCTTCACCCGCATTGCTTTCAGCGCTTAACAAGACGAGAAAAACCATGAGCAAACCACCGCTACTCTTTTTTATCGTACTGGCGATTATCGCCGTGCTGGCGACGCGTCAGTTCATCAAACAGCGGCGAGAAGCTGCGGTTAATGACGCCTCACCGGTGCGGACGCTAACGGTCAAAGTGAAAACCAAACGGGAGTATCCGTCGCCGAACCGCCGGACGCGTCAGCGCGAAGTCATCGCGGGTGAGGAGATGCGCTATGAAGCCTGGTTTCATCCGCTCAACGGGGCCAGCGACATCAAGGCGATAGTAGGAGAAAAGGATTACAACCAGATGGATACCGGCGCAAAGGGCGAGCTAAAGATGCAGGGCTCTCGCTTTGTCAGCTTTACGCCTGTGCAGTAAAAAAGCGGGCTTTTCAGCCCGCCTCATTTACTGCTACTTCTTTTTGGGAAAGTTCGCTTTCTGCCATGCCAGCAGCTCAAACACGCCAAACAGAAAAATCTTTGTCTGCGTCCAGCGATCGATTGGCGGAGCCTCTTTCGGCTGCGTGGCGCGCAGCAGCGTCAGCTGAAGGCCATGCATCAGTATCATGAAGAACAGCGCAACGTGAATAAAGTAGCGCAGCGGCTTCGGATAAGGATCGATCAGGTTAAACAGCAAAAAAGCCCAGACGCAAAGCATCAACAGGCGACCCAAATTAAGCAACATCAGATGTCTCCTGTTGTCGGTGATATAAACGATACGCCACTTGTCCGGCGATTTTTTCGCGATGCAGCGTCCAGCAGGCGGGCACGGGCGGCGTGCCGTGCTCCACTTCACTTTCCACGTAAATCATTGCCTCATCCGCCAGCCAGCCATTCTGCTCCAGCAGCTGTAACGTTTGCTCCAGCAGGCCCTTGCGAAACGGCGGATCGACGAACACGACGTCATAAGGCTCGCCGGCACTGCCCAGCCAGCTCAGCGTGTTGGTGTTGATGACCTGTGCGTCGCTGGCGCTTAGCGTCTTCAGGTTTTTCTCCAGCTGCTGGGCAACCGGACGCTCCAGCTCCAGCAGCGTCAGCGAAGCGGCATGGCGCGACAGCGCCTCCAGGCCGAGCGCGCCGCTGCCCGCGAAGCAGTCAAGACAGCGCGCCTGAGGCAGGACAGGCGCCAGCCAGTTAAACAGGGTCTCACGCACGCGATCGGTCGTCGGGCGCAGTCCGGCACTGTCTGGCACCGGCAGTTTTCGTCCACGCCACCGGCCGCCAATAATGCGGATTTGTCCGGCACCGCCGGTGCCACGGGGAGTTTTACTCATCTTGCTCACAACTCGTCATAATTTGTTGCGTAGTTTAACGGGCGAATCAGTGAGAAGAAACGTTAAAAAAGGGTGCTGTGGTGCGCTGGCTGGAAAGTGTTAGACTAGTGAGTTGCTGAAGTCGTACATAATTCTGCTGTTTTTCGCCATGCTGGCGCGTAAAACCAGAGCTAATTTTTATCCCCTGGGAACAGCGAGCGACCGGGATTTAGCCATCGAGGAGTGTGGTCACACAATGGCAAAAGAGAAAAAACGTGGCTTTTTTTCCTGGCTGGGATTTGGCAAAGAAGAAGAGAAGCAACAGCCTGCTGAAACGTCAGAACCGGCGTCGCAGGACGCAGCATTAACGCAGGCAGAAACTGACGCAGCGCACACCGTTGAGGTCACTGAGCAGGTGGCCGAGGCGCAGCGTGAAGCGTCGGTACACACCGATGAGCCCGCAGCGGTAGAGCCGGATGCTGAAGAGACCGCGCAGGCGGCGCATGACGCTGAGGGAGTGGCTCCGCTTGAAGAGATCGTGCCTGAGCAGGCCCTGATGCCAGTGGAAGAGCGAATGCTGCCGGAAGACGAGCAGCCGCTGGATGAGGATGAACTGGCCGCGCTGGCGCTGGCAGAAGCGCCGCAGGATGAGGTGGCGGAAGCGATCCTGGCCGAAGACACCACCGAAGCCGAAGAAGCCGCTGAAGCTGAAGAAACCACCAAAACTGAAGCAGCGGCTGACGCTGAAGAAATCGCCGACGCACTCGCAGAAGAAGAGACGCAGAGTACCGTCAGCGATCTGCCGCTCGCCGCCGCACCTGTTGTGGTTCAGGAACAGGAACGTCCCACTAAAGAGGGCTTTTTCGCACGCCTGAAACGCAGCCTGGTTAAAACCCGACAGAATCTCGGCTCCGGCTTTATCAGCCTGTTCCGCGGCAAAAAAATTGATGACGAACTGTTTGAAGAGCTGGAAGAGCAGCTGCTGATCGCTGACGTCGGCGTCGAAACCACCCGCCGGATCATCGCTAACCTGACGCAGCAGGCAAACCGCAAACAGCTGCGCGATGCAGAAGCGCTTTACGGCCTGCTGAAAGCGGAGATGTCTGGCATTCTGGCCAAAGTTGATGCCCCGCTCGACGTCAGCGGCAAAACCCCGTTTGTTATCCTGATGGTCGGCGTCAACGGCGTGGGGAAAACCACCACCATCGGTAAGCTGGCGCGTCAGTATCAGGCGCAGGGTAAATCGGTCATGCTGGCAGCCGGTGATACCTTCCGCGCAGCGGCCGTCGAGCAGCTGCAGGTGTGGGGCGAGCGCAACAGCATTCCCGTTGTGGCCCAGCACACCGGCGCAGATTCCGCCTCGGTGATCTTCGACGCTATTCAGGCGGCAAAGGCGCGCGGCGTTGACGTGCTGATCGCCGATACCGCAGGCCGCCTGCAAAATAAATCGCACCTGATGGAAGAGCTGAAAAAAATCACCCGCGTGATGAAAAAGCTGGATGAGAACGCGCCGCATGAGGTGATGCTTACCATTGATGCCAGCACGGGCCAGAACGCCATCAGCCAGGCAAAACTGTTCCATGAAGCAGTGGGCCTGACCGGGATTACCCTGACCAAGCTGGACGGTACAGCAAAAGGCGGCGTGATCTTCTCGGTGGCCGATCAGTTCGGCATCCCGATTCGCTATATTGGCGTCGGTGAAGGCATTGAAGATTTACGGCCGTTCAAGGCTGAAGATTTTATTGAGGCACTGTTTGCCCGAGAGGACTAATTGGGATGATTCGCTTTGAAGAGGTCAGTAAGGCCTATCTCGGTGGGCGTCAGGCGCTGCAGGGCGTAGATTTTCATCTGCGCTCCGGCGAAATGGCGTTTCTCACCGGCCACTCCGGTGCCGGTAAGAGTACCCTGCTGAAGCTGATTTGTGGCATTGAGCGTCCGAGTGCGGGCCAGATCTGGTTCAGCGGGCACGACATTTCGCGGCTGCGTAACAGCGAGGTGCCGTTTCTGCGTCGTCAGATTGGCATGATCTTTCAGGATCACCACCTGCTGATGGATCGCTCGGTCTATGACAATGTGGCGATCCCGCTGATTATTTCGGGTGCCAGCGGTGAAGATATTCGCCGTCGCGTATCGGCAGCGCTGGATAAGGTCGGCCTGCTCGACAAAGCGAAAAGTTATCCGATTCAGCTCTCGGGCGGTGAACAGCAGCGCGTCGGCATTGCGCGTGCCGTGGTGAACAAACCTGCTGTACTGCTGGCCGATGAGCCCACTGGTAACCTGGATGACGCGCTGTCGGAAGATATTCTGCGCCTGTTTGAAGAATTCAACCGCGTTGGCGTGACCGTACTGATGGCGACGCATGACAGCGCACTGATCGCGCGTCGCCGCTATCGCGTAATGACCCTCAATCAGGGACGTCTGCACGGAGGCCACGATGGTCAATAAACGCAACAAGCGTCCCGCTGCACCAAAAGCGAAAGCGCCGTCAAAAAGCAAAGCGCTGAAGGGCGGCTGGCAGGAGCAGTGGCGCTATGCGTGGCGCGGTACGCTGTCCGACATGTATCGCCAGCCGCTGGCGACGCTGCTGACGGTAATGGTAATCGCGATCTCGCTGACGCTGCCCAGCGTCTGCTATATGGTGTGGAAAAACGTCAGCCAGGCCGCGACGCAGTGGTATCCCGCGCCGCAGCTGACGGTTTATCTGTCGAAAACGCTGGACGATACCGCCGCGGAAAATGTGGTGGCGCAGCTCAAGCAGGTCGACGGCGTGGATAACGTCAACTACCTGACGCGGGAAGAAGCGTTGAACGAGTTCCGCAACTGGTCGGGCTTTGGCGGTGCGATGGATATGCTGGAGCAAAATCCGCTGCCGGCGGTGGCGATCATCACGCCAAAGCTTAATTTCCAGAACGCTGACACCATGCAGAATTTGCGCGATACGGTGGCAAAAGTGCAGGGCGTTGATGAAGTCCGCATGGATGACAGCTGGTTTGCACGCCTTGCGGCGCTAACCGGGCTGGTAGGGCAGGTCGCCTCAATGATCGGTATTCTGATGATTGTGGCGGTGTTCCTGGTGATTGGTAACAGCGTGCGGCTCAGTATTTTTGCGCGACGCGATACCATTAACGTGCAGAAACTGATTGGGGCCACCGACGGCTTTATCCTGCGCCCGTTCCTGTATGGCGGCGCGCTGCTGGGCTTTAGCGGCGCGGTATTGTCACTGATCCTCTCCGAGGTGCTGGTGCTGCGTCTGCAATCGGTTGTGGCGCAGGTGGCGCAGGTGTTTGGTACCACTTTTGTGCTGACGGGCTTTTCGTGGGACGAAGGGCTGCTACTGCTGCTGATCGCCGCAATCATCGGCTGGATCGCCGCCTGGCTGGCGACGGTACAACATTTACGTCGATTTACGCCTCAGTAACCGCCTGCAACGTTTTTTTGGTATAATGTTCCTCTGCTGCCGACGATCCGGGCGCAGAGGAACCTCCTCTCTTCCCATGTTGTCATCTGTGTGTAAAATATTCACTGTTAAGATTGAACTTGTGGATAACTTTGCTAGTCTCAGTAGCACAGATTGCTTTCGGATTTTCCACGGCGTTGACTTAAGGTAACGTCTGCTCAAAGGGAAGATGCAGCAACTTAATAACCATTGTGAGGGTTTGAATGACCAAAGAAATGCAAACTTTAGCTATTGCTCCTCTTGGTAACCTGGAATCTTACGTTCGGGCTGCCAACGTCTGGCCGATGCTGTCGGCAGAAGAGGAAAAAGCGCTGGCTGAACGGCTGCATTACCAGGGCGATCTGGATGCAGCTAAGACGCTGATCCTGTCTCACCTGCGCTTTGTCGTTCATATCGCACGTAATTACTCCGGTTATGGCCTGCCGCAGGCAGACCTGATTCAGGAAGGGAATATCGGCCTGATGAAGGCCGTGCGTCGCTTCAACCCTGAAGTGGGCGTGCGTCTGGTCTCTTTTGCCGTGCACTGGATTAAAGCGGAGATTCACGAATATGTGCTGCGCAACTGGCGCATTGTGAAGGTCGCGACCACCAAAGCACAGCGCAAGCTGTTCTTTAACCTGCGCAAAACCAAGCAGCGCCTGGGTTGGTTTAACCAGGATGAAGTGGAAATGGTGGCACGTGAACTGGGCGTGAGCAGCAAAGACGTGCGCGAAATGGAGTCGCGTATGGCCGCCCAGGATATGACGTTCGATATGTCTGCCGACGATGAGAGCGGCGAAGGCAAAACGATGGCGCCGGTGCTTTATCTGCAGGATAAAACCTCCGACTTTGCCGACGGCATCGAAGAGGATAACTGGGAATCGCACGCGGCCGATAAGCTGAGCGATGCGATGCAGGGCCTCGACGAGCGTAGTCAGCATATTATTCGCGCCCGCTGGCTGGACGAAGACAACAAGACCACGCTGCAGGAGCTGGCGGATCGCTACGGCGTGTCGGCCGAACGCGTGCGACAGCTTGAAAAGAACGCCATGAAAAAATTGCGCATGGCGATAGAAGCATAACGAAAAGGGGCGACGCAGAGTCGCCCTTTTTTTGCCCGTTATTTTACCCAGCCATCCGCCTGCGCGCGAAAGCCGCAGGCCTGCATAAAGGCGGCACGCTCACCCTGACTGGCGCTGCCGTTATCCGCCACCCACCAGTGGTCGATTGATGCATTCTGCGCCAGTACCTCTTCCAGCAGATACTGGCCAACGCCGCGACGCCGCGTCACCTCTCGTACTTCCAGCTGCGAAATTTTTCCCTGCGTTCCTGAGATCTCCAGCTTTAGCGCACCTAACAGTCGCGCATTAAACCGTGCGGCATAGACCCGGTGGTTCTCGCTCAGACTTTGTTCCAGCGCGGCCATATTCTCCTGCGGCCAGATTTTCCCCAGATCGATCTGGTCCTGCGGGCTCAGCGTGGTCAGGCGCAGAATAGTGAGTTTCATAACAAACACCTGTACTAGTCGAAAGGCCATAGTGTAGCGAATTTATACAGTCAGAGCGCCGTCACTTTTTTGCGATGAAAACAGGTCAAAAGATGGTCTGGATGCCAGGATACTGGAAGTAAAGAATAAGAAGTGACGCAAAAGCCAGCACAATGCGCTGGAGAAAGGCACAAAAAGCCTGCGGAACAACCAGATGATTATGCTATTTCGGGCAGTCATTTCCCAATGTGTCAGTTGATTTACAGAAGAAACTTCCTGTTTAATAACCTGAAAAATAAAGCCTTATTACCAAAAAAAACCAGAAAAGCACGCTAAATCGTTCATAACACGTCGGTTTTCATCTTTATCTGGTTCGCAAAGCAAACCACAAATCACAGACACAACAAGATGGGGAAGTCCGCATGAAAATGAGTAAAGGCCGCGCATTACTGGCGGGTTGCGTTGCGCTGGCAATGAGCCATGCCGCTCTGGCGGCCGATATTAAAGTTGCGATTGTCGGTGCCGTAACGGGTCCGGTGGCACAGTATGGCGATATGCAGTTCACCGGTGCTGCACAGGCGATTAAGGATATTAATGCTAAAGGCGGAGTGAACGGCAATAAGCTGGTTGGCGTGGAGTATGACGACGCCTGCGATCCGAAACAGGCCGTGGCGGTCGCGAACAAGGTCGTCAATGACGGCATTAAATACGTTATCGGCCATCTTTGCTCCTCTTCGACGCAGCCTGCGTCCGACATCTACAACGATGAAGGCGTGCTGATGATTACCCCGGCTGCCACCGCGCCAGAGCTGACCGCACGCGGTTATGAAACCATTATGCGTACTACTGGCCTGGACTCCGATCAGGGGCCAACGGCGGCCAACTATATTCTTGACCAGATTAAACCCAAGCGTATCGCTGTCGTGCACGATAAGCAGCAGTACGGTCAGGGGCTGGCAGAATCGGTGCAAAAAACGCTGAAGGCCAAAGGCGGCAACGTGGTGCTGTTTGAAGGCATCACCGCAGGCGATAAAGACTTCTCCACACTGATCGCGCGCCTGAAGAAAGAGAACGTGGACTTCGTTTATTACGGTGGCTACTACCCGGAAATGGGCCAGATCCTGCGCCAGGCGAAAGCGGCTGGCCTGAACGCCGGCTTTATGGGTCCGGAAGGCGTGGGTAACGCGTCACTCTCCAATATCGCAGGCGATGCCTCCGAAGGAATCTTTGTTACGCTGCCGAAGCGTTATGACCAGCTGCCAGAGAACAAGGCAATCGTCGACGCGATTAAAACCAATACCGCGCAAAACCGTAAAGATCCGACCGGTCCGTTCGTCTGGACCACCTATGCGGCTATCCAGTCGCTGGCGGCCGGCATTGAGCGCAGCAAAAGCGACGAGCCGGAAGAGATTGCTAAAAACCTGAAGGCTGGCGAGCCGGTTCCGACAGTCATGGGCAACCTGAGCTGGGACCAGAAAGGCGACCTGAAGGGCTTCGAATTCGGCGTGTTTAAATGGCACAAAGACGGTTCTTCTACTGCGGTTAAGTAATCGTCCCATCGGCAGACAAATCCCTTGCCGCTGTGGCAGGGGATTTTCCCGTTCTTATGCAGGTCCTCACTATGTCCGAGCAAGTTCTTTATTTTATTCAGCAGATGCTTAACGGGGTCACTCTCGGCAGCACCTATGCGCTGATCGCCATCGGTTACACCATGGTTTACGGCATTATCGGCATGATCAACTTCGCCCACGGCGAGGTCTATATGATCGGCAGCTATGTTTCCTTTATCGTGATTGCCGCCCTGATGATGATGGGCATCGACACCGGCTGGCTGATGATAGCCGCAGGCTTTGTCATGGCGATTTTGATCTCCAGCGCCTACGGCTGGAGCATTGAGCGCGTCGCCTATAAGCCAGTACGCGCCTCAAAGCGCCTGATTGCGCTGATCTCTGCCATCGGGATGTCAATCTTCCTGCAAAACTACGTCAGCCTGACGCAGGGGTCACGCGATCTGGCGCTACCGAGCCTGATTACCGGTCAGTGGACGCTGGGCCAGAGCAACGGTTTTGCTGCTACCGTTTCCACCATGCAGATTGTGATCTGGCTAGTGACCTTCCTGGCGATGCTGGCACTGACGCTGTTTATCCGCTACTCGCGTATGGGCCGCGCCTGTCGCGCCTGCGCCGAAGATCTGAAGATGGCGAGCCTGCTCGGCATCAACACTGACCGCGTGATTTCGCTTACCTTTGTGATTGGTGCCGCGATGGCGGCGGTGGCGGGCGTGCTGCTCGGCCAGTTCTACGGTTCGATTAACCCCTTTATCGGCTTTATGGCCGGGATGAAAGCCTTTACCGCAGCGGTGCTGGGCGGCATCGGCAGTATTCCCGGTGCGATGATTGGCGGTCTGGTGCTCGGCATTGCTGAAGCGCTGACATCGGCCTACCTCAGCACCGAATACAAAGATGTGGTCTCCTTTGCGCTGCTGATCGTGGTGCTGCTGGTTATGCCAACCGGTATCCTCGGCCGTCCGGAGGTAGAAAAAGTATGAAATCCTCCTTTATCAATGCGCTGCTCTCCTCTGTGATGCTGCTGGTGCTGGCCAGCTTCTTTATGGGCATGCGGCTGGGGCTTGATGGCACGCGGCTGGTGGTGCAAAGCGCGGGCGAGGTGCGCTGGAACTGGATTTTTGCCGGCTGCGCGGTGGTTTTCCTTTTTCAGCTACTGCGCCCGTTCTGGCAGCGTGGACTGAAAAAAATCTCGGGTCCGGCGCTGGTGCTGCCCGGCATTGATGGCTCTACGCCAAAGCAGAAGCTGTTTATGCTGGCGCTGATCGTTGTAGCCGTGGCATGGCCCTTCTTTGTTTCGCGCGGCGCGGTGGATATCGCCACCCTGACGCTGATTTACGTCATGCTGGGCCTGGGGCTGAACGTGGTGGTGGGTCTTTCCGGCCTGCTTGTCCTGGGCTACGGCGGCTTCTACGCGATCGGTGCCTATACTTTTGCACTGCTGAACCACTACTTCGGCCTCGGCTTCTGGGAGTGTCTGCCGCTGGCAGGGATGGTGGCGGCTCTGTTCGGTTTGCTGCTCGGCTTTCCGGTGCTGCGTCTGCGCGGCGACTATCTGGCCATTGTGACGCTCGGCTTCGGCGAAATCGTACGTATTCTGCTGCTGAACAATACCGCCATTACCGGCGGACCTAACGGTATCGCGCAAATTCCCAAACCCTCGCTGTTTGGCCTGGAGTTTGGCCGCAAAGTGTCAGAAGGCGGCTGGAGCACTTTCCATGAATTTTTTGGTATCAAATATGACCCCAGCGACCGTGTGATATTCCTCTATCTGGTAGCACTACTGCTGGTGGCATTGACGCTGTTTGTCATTAACCGCTTGCTGCGCATGCCGCTTGGTCGCGCGTGGGAAGCGCTGCGCGAAGATGAAATTGCCTGCCGCTCGCTCGGGCTGAGTCCGACGCGCATCAAGCTGACCGCGTTTACCATCAGCGCCGCGTTTGCTGGTTTTGCGGGGACGCTGTTTGCTGCGCGTCAGGGCTTTGTCAGTCCGGAATCCTTTACCTTTGTAGAATCAGCCTTTGTGCTGGCGATTGTCGTGCTGGGCGGTATGGGGTCACAGTTCGCCGTTATTCTCGCCGCTATCCTGCTGGTGGTATCGCGCGAGCTGATGCGTGACCTGAATGAGTACAGCATGCTGGTACTGGGTGGCCTGATGGTGCTGATGATGATCTGGCGTCCGCAGGGGCTGCTGCCGATGAAGCGTCCGCACCTGAAACTGAAGCAGAAACAAGGAGAGCAGGCATGAGTCAGCCTTTATTAGCCGTTGAAGGTTTGATGATGCGCTTTGGCGGCCTGCTGGCGGTCAACAACGTGGCGCTGGAGCTGCGTCCGCAGGAGATCGTCTCCCTGATTGGACCAAACGGGGCAGGGAAGACCACCGTCTTTAACTGCCTGACCGGTTTCTACAAGCCTACTGGCGGCACTATCAAGCTGCGCGATCAGCACCTGGAAGGCTTGCCTGGCCAGAAGATTGCGCGCATGGGCGTGGTGCGAACCTTTCAGCATGTGCGTCTGTTCCGTGAGATGACGGTCATTGAGAACCTGCTGGTCGCACAGCATCAGCACCTGAAAAGCGGCGTGTTTTCTGGCCTGTTCAAAACGCCGGCGTTCCGTCGCGGTGAGAGCGAGGCGCTGGACCGCGCCGCCACCTGGCTGGATCGCATCGGGCTGCTCGATCTTGCCAACCGTCAGGCAGGCAATCTGGCCTACGGCCAGCAGCGTCGCCTGGAGATTGCCCGCTGCATGGTGACGCGTCCGGAGATCCTGATGCTGGACGAACCGGCGGCCGGTCTTAACCCAAAAGAGACGCACGAGCTGGATGAGCTGATTGCCGAGCTGCGCGGCGAGCACAAGGTGTCGGTGCTGCTGATTGAACATGATATGAAACTGGTCATGGGCATTTCTGATCGTATCTACGTCGTCAACCAGGGGACGCCGCTGGCTAATGGCACGCCGGAAGAGGTGCGTAACAATCCGGATGTGATCCGAGCCTATTTAGGAGAGGCGTAACATGGCAAACCCGATGTTATCCGTTAACAACGTCAGCGCGCACTACGGCAAGATCCAGGCGCTGCACAACGTCAGTCTGCATATCAATCAGGGTGAGATCGTTACCCTGATTGGTGCCAACGGCGCGGGGAAAACCACGCTGCTCGGTACGCTGTGCGGCGAGCCGCGTGCAACCCACGGCAGCATTACCTTTGATGGCAAGAGCATCACCGACTGGCAAACCGCGCGCATTATGCGCGAGGCCATCGCCATCGTGCCGGAAGGACGCCGCGTCTTTTCGCGCATGACGGTGGAAGAAAATCTGGCGATGGGCGGCTTTTTTGCCAGTCGTCAGGCATATCAGACGCGCATCGCACGCGTCTATGAACTCTTTCCGCGTCTGGCGGAGCGTAAAATCCAGCGCGCGGGCACCATGTCTGGTGGCGAGCAGCAGATGCTGGCGATCGGTCGCGCGCTGATGAGTCAGCCGCGCCTGCTGCTGCTGGATGAGCCGTCGCTGGGGCTGGCACCGATCATTATTCAGCAGATCTTCGACACCATCGAGCAGCTGCGTAAAGAGGGAATGACGATCTTTCTGGTCGAGCAGAATGCTAACCAGGCGCTGAAGCTGGCGGATCGCGGCTATGTGCTGGAGAACGGGCATGTGGTGCTCGAAGATACCGGTGAGGCCTTGCTTTCCAACGAAGCCGTCCGCAGCGCTTATTTGGGGGCTTAGGCCTGGCTTACTTGCCATTTCGGCAGCGGGCAGTGCTCGCATTCCTCACGTACTTTAGTACGCTCCGGATGCTGCGCGCTGGCCGTTGTCGAACTGGCTGCGCCGCCGACGGCCTTCAGCGTTGAATAAGGCCTGGCTGCGCCGCTTCTGCTAAAACTCCCTTCATCTTGCCGTCATCCGGCTGTCATGTTGCTGTTATTAATCCGTCATTTTCCCGTGTCATGTTACTTCGCGAACAAAAAATGCGTGATACCGCGCGTATCTACCTGCACAGGAAAATGCTATGTCCGTGTTTAAGACACAAAGTAGACTGATGAGTGTGGTTCTGGGCCTGGCCATCAGCGGCAACGCGCTGGCCGCCACGGAAATTCCTTTCTGGCACTCAATGGAGGGCGAGTTAGGCAAAGAAGTTGACTCTCTGGCGCAACGTTTTAACCAGGCGCACCCCGACTATAAAATTGTGCCGACCTACAAAGGTAACTACGAACAGAGCCTCGCGGCAGGCATCGCAGCGGTGCGTACCGGCAAGGCACCGGTTATTTTGCAGGTTTATGAAGTCGGCACCGCCACGATGATGGCTTCGAAGGCGATCGTGCCGGTGCATCAGGTCTTTCAGGACGCTGGCATTCCCTTCGATGAAAAACAGTTCGTGCCGACCGTGGCGGGCTACTACAGCGACGCCAGCGGCCATCTTATTTCTCAGCCGTTTAACAGCTCCACCCCGGTGCTCTACTACAACAAAGACGCCTTTAAAAAAGCGGGCCTGAACCCCGACCAGCCGCCGAAAACCTGGCAGGCGCTGGCAAAAGACGCCGACGCGCTGCGGAAAGCGGGCCTGACCTGCGGCTACGCCAGCGGCTGGCAGGGCTGGATCCAGATCGAAAACTTCAGCGCCTGGCACGCCTTGCCGGTCGCCAGCAAAAACAATGGCTTCGACGGTACTGACGCGGAGCTGGTGTTCAACAAGCCGGTGCAGGTGCGCCATATCCAGATGCTGGAGGCGATGAACAAGAAAGGCGACTTCACCTACTTTGGCCGTAAAGACGAATCCACCGCCAAGTTCTATAACGGCGACTGCGGCATCACCACCGCCTCTTCGGGTTCGCTGGCGGATATCAGACACTACGCCAGATTTAACTTCGGCGTCGGTATGATGCCCTATGACGAAAGCGTGCCGAACGCGCCGCAGAACGCCATTATCGGCGGTGCCAGCCTGTGGGTGATGAAAGGCAAAGATGCCAATACCTACAAGGGCGCTGCGGAGTTTATGCAGTTTCTGGCGCAGCCGGATATTGCCGCCGAATGGCACCAGAAAACCGGCTACCTGCCGATTACCACTGCCGCTTACGAGCTGAGCAAACAGCAGGGCTTCTACGACAAGAACCCTGGCGCAGATATCGCCACGCGTCAGATGCTGAACAAAGATCCGCTGCCGTTCACCAAAGGCATGCGTCTGGGCAACATGCCGCAGATCCGCACCATCGTTGACGAAGAGCTGGAAGGCGTCTGGACCGGCAAGCAGTCGCCGCAGGCCGCGCTGGATAGCGCGGTGAAACGCGGCAACGCACTGCTGCGCCGCTTTGAACAGCAGGTGAAATAACCTGTGACATTAAAAGGGCCGGCGCGTGCCGGCCCTGTTCTCTTTCTCAGACAGAGTACGCTATGTCTTCATTTCGCCCGGTGTTTCGCACCAGTTTGTTGCCCTATCTGCTGGTGCTGCCGCAACTGCTGATTACCGTCATCTTTTTCCTCTGGCCTGCGGGCGAAGCCCTGTGGTATTCGCTACAGAACCTCGATCCGTTCGGTATCTCCAGCACTTTTGTCGGCCTGGACAATTTCACGCGCCTGTTTCAGGACAGCGACTACCTTGACACCTTCTGGACCACCATCGTGTTCAGCACGCTGGTCACGGTGTGCGGCATGGTGCTGTCGCTGCTGCTGGCGGCGCTGGTGGATTACGTTATCCGGTTGCGCAAGCTCTATCAGACGCTGCTGCTGCTGCCCTACGCGGTGGCGCCGGTGGTCGCAGCGGTGCTGTGGATGTTTCTGTTTAATCCCGGCCTCGGCCTGATTAGCCATTTTCTTAACCAGCTTGGCTACGGCTGGAACTACGCGCAGAACAGCGGTCAGGCGATGTTCCTGATTGTGGTGGCTTCGATCTGGCAGCAGATGAGCTACAACTTTTTATTCTTTTTCGCCGCATTGCAGTCAATTCCGAAATCGCTGGTAGAAGCGGCGGCGATCGACGGCGCTGGCCCGGTGCGGCGCTTCCTTAATCTCTCGCTGCCGCTGATTACGCCGGTGAGCTTTTTCCTGCTGGTGGTCAACCTGATCTACGCCTTTTTCGACACCTTTCCGGTTATCGACGCCGCGACCGGCGGCGGGCCGGTGCAGGCTACCACTACGCTGATCTACAAAATCTATCGCGAAGGCTTTACCGGGCTGGATCTCTCTTCATCGGCGGCGCAGTCGGTGGTGCTGATGCTGCTGGTGATCGGCCTGACCGTTATTCAGTTTCGCTTCGTTGAGCGTAAGGTGCAGTACCAGTGATTGAAAACCGTCGCGGGCTGGATATTTTCAGCCACACGCTGCTGATTCTGGGCGTGCTCACCCTTATTTTTCCACTCTATGTCGCCTTTGTCGCCGCCACGCTGGATAACGATGCGATCTATCAGGTTCCGATGACGCTGATGCCAGGCACCCATCTGTGGGAGAACCTCTCGCGCATCTGGACGCAGGGCGTAAACGGCAGCGGCCCGGCGTTCAGCCTGATGTTGCTTAACAGCCTGATCATGGCGCTGGGCATTACTTTCGGCAAAATCAGCGTCTCGATGCTCTCTGCCTTTGCGCTGGTCTGGTTTCGCTTTCCGCTGCGCACGCTCTTTTTCTGGCTGATCTTCATCACGCTGATGCTGCCGGTCGAAGTGCGTATTTTTCCTACCGTACAGGTGATCGCCGATCTCAACATGCTCGACAGCTACCGCGGCCTGACGCTGCCGCTGATGGCATCGGCCACGGCGACCTTTCTGTTCCGCCAGTTCTTTATGTCGCTGCCGGACGAGCTGATCGAGGCGGCGCGCATCGACGGTGCCAGCGCGCTGCGCTTCTTCTGGGATATCGTGCTGCCACTGTCAAAAACCAACCTCGCGGCGCTGTTCGTGATCACCTTTATTTACGGCTGGAATCAGTATCTCTGGCCGCTGCTCATCATCAACGACGCGTCACTCAGCACCGCGGTGGCGGGGATCAAAAGTATGATCTCCACCAGCGGATCGCCGACGCAGTGGAACGAAGTGATGGCGGCAATGTTATTAACCCTGATCCCACCGGTCGTGGTGGTGCTGGTCATGCAGCGCGCGTTCGTGCGTGGCCTGGTCGAGAGTGAGAAATAAGCATGGCAGGCGTAACCCTTCAGGCGGTAACCAAGTCTTACGACGGCAAGAATCAAATCATTCAGCCGCTGAACGTCACCGTTAACGACGGCGAATTTATGGTGATGGTCGGTCCCTCCGGCTGCGGCAAATCGACGCTGCTGCGCATGGTGGCCGGGCTGGAGCGCGTCACCTCCGGTGATATCTATATCGACGACAGACGCGTCACCCAGCTGGAACCCAAAGATCGGGGCATCGCTATGGTGTTCCAGAACTACGCGCTCTACCCGCATATGACGGTCGAAGAGAATATGGCCTATGGGCTGAAGATCCGTGGCATGAGCAAGGAACATATCCGCCTGCGCGTGCTGGAAGCGGCACGCAGTCTGGAGCTGGATCAGCTGCTGAGCCGTCGTCCGCGCGAACTTTCCGGCGGCCAGCGCCAGCGCGTGGCAATGGGCCGCGCTATCGTGCGTGAGCCAGCGGTATTTCTGTTCGATGAGCCGCTTTCTAATCTGGATGCGCGGCTGCGCGTGCAGATGCGCCTTGAGCTACAGCAGCTGCACCGTCGCCTGCAAACCACCAGCCTCTACGTGACGCACGATCAGGTGGAAGCGATGACGCTGGCGCAGCGCGTGATGGTGCTGAACAAAGGCGTTGTCGAGCAGACTGGCACGCCGGCAGAGGTTTACGAGCGCCCCGCCAGCCAGTTCGTCGCCTCTTTTATCGGCGCGCCGGCGATGAACCTGATTGATGGCCATATCAGCAGTGACGGCACGCGTTTTACTCTCAATAACTCTTACTCTCTGCCGTCTGGCGACATCAGGGTGAAGTGGGCGAATCGCGCCGTGACGCTCGGCATCCGTCCCGAACATGTGCAGGTCAGTCCGCGCGAGCGCGAAGGCATACCGCTGCGCGTTGAGACGCTGGAGCTGCTGGGGGCAGATAATCTGGTGCATGGCCGTATCGATGAGACGCCGTTAGTGGTGCGCCTGCCGCACAGTGAACGGCCGCCGGTGGGCAGCATGCTCTGGCTGCATCTGCCGTCGGATGCGTTACACTACTTCGATCCAACTAGCGGGAAGCGTCTGGAATGAAGAAACACAACTGGCCCTATCCTCATATCGTCGCCCATCGCGGCGGCGGTAAACTGGCCCCGGAAAATACCCTTGCGGCGATCGACGTCGGCGCGGAGTGGGGCCATACCATGATCGAGTTCGACGCGAAGCTGTCGCAGGATAAGCAGATTTTTCTGCTGCACGATGACACGCTGGATCGTACCAGTAACGGCTGGGGCGTGGCAGGGACGCTGCCGTGGGAAAAACTGGCGCAGCTCGATGCCGGCGGCTGGTTTGGCAAGGCATTTGACGGCGAACCGCTGGCGCGGCTTCCCGACGTGGCGGCACGCTGTCACCAGTATGGCATGATGGCGAATATCGAAATCAAACCCACTACCGGCAGCGAGGCAGAAACCGGACGCGCCATCGCCCATGCGGCGAAAGCGCTGTGGCAGGAGATGACTGCACCGCTGCTGTCGTCGTTCTCTTACGTAGCGCTGGAGTCGGCGATGCAGGCGGAGCCGGATCTGCCGCGCGGCCTGCTGCTTGATGCGTGGGATGAGGCGTGGCAAAGCAAAACCGCTGCGCTGGCGTGCGTCTCAATTCACCTGAACCACAGGCTGCTCAACGCGGAGCGCGTCGCAACGCTGAAGGCCGCCGGCCTGCATATTCTGGTCTACACGGTAAATGACCCGGAGCGGGCGCGTACCCTTCTTCAATGGGGCGTTGATGCCATCTGTACCGATCGCATTGACATCATCGGCCCCGATTTTCGCTAATTACGGTTCTGCTGCTGTCCCGGCTGCGTCGTAATAACGCGCTGCTGGGCGCTGTTGCGCTGTTCCTGTAATTTACGCTGGATCTGCTGATTCTGCTGCTGCTGGTCCTGTTGCAGCTTACTCTGCTGTTGCTGCTGTTGGATCTGCATCTGCGTTTGCATACGCTGCTGGCTGGGATTGTAGCCCGGCTGATTAGGTTGATTCGTGTTGTTCAGCATATTAGCCATGCCGCTAAGCGGCAGCAGCGCGGCAAAGACGATTAACCATTTTTTCATGTGACTTCCTCCGTCAATGCGATCTCACCGACGTGTGATGCGTCGTGACCGCAGCTGTAAGTTTAGCAACCTCACAAACTTCTCCCCTAGGAACGCGCCGAATTTGACTTAGATGTTATTTTTTTGCTGTATTTGTAAACACTTGCCTGCGTGATAACAAATGTAAACAACTGAAAAGGGTAGTGGGATGATGATGCGAGGAAATATACGCCAGCTTGGCTGGGCGGTAATGATGAGTTTAACGGTGGTCAGCGTGGCGAACGCCGCCGCGCCTGCCAGCGCGCCACCCGTCTCTTATGGCGTTGAGGATGATACCTTCCATCCCGTCAGGGCGCAGCACGGCATGGTGGCCTCGGTTGATGCGCTGGCGACCCAGGTGGGTGTGGATATTCTGCGCCAGGGCGGTAACGCGGTGGACGCCGCGGTTGCCGTCGGTTTTGCGCTGGCGGTCACGCATCCGCAGGCGGGTAACCTTGGCGGCGGCGGTTTTATGCTGCTGCGTACCGCCTCTGGCCGCGCGACTGCTATCGATTTTCGTGAGATGGCACCGGGCCGCGCCTCGCGCGATATGTTCCTCGACAAACAGGGCAACGCTGACAGCAAGCTGTCGCTGACTTCTCATCTCGCCTCGGGCACGCCCGGCAGCGTGGCGGGCTTTGCGCTGGCGGCGCAAAAATATGGCACGCTGCCGCTCAGCACGCTGCTGGCACCGGCCATTAAACTGGCGCGCGAAGGCTATGTGGTCAACGACGCGCTGGCGGACGATCTGAAAACCTACGGCAAAGAAGTGCTGCTGGCGCATCCTGCCAGCAAGGCGATTTTCTTTAAGCCTGATGGCACGCCGTGGCAGAAGGGCGATCGTCTGGTGCAGAAGAATCTCGCCCACAGCCTGCAACTGATTGCGCAGCAGGGGCCGGACGCCTTTTATAAAGGCGAGATCGCCGACGAGATCGCCAGCGAGATGGCACAGCACGGCGGCCTGATCGGCAAAGCGGATCTGGCCGCCTATCGCGCCGTCGAGCGCAAGCCAGTCAGCGGCACCTATCGCGGCTATGAGGTCTTTTCTATGCCGCCGCCCTCATCCGGCGGCATCCATATTGTGCAGATCCTGAATATCCTGGAGAACTTCGACCTGACAAAAATGGGCTTTGGCAGCGCCGATGCAATGCAGATAATGGCCGAAGCAGAGAAGTATGCTTACGCTGACCGCTCGGAGTACCTGGGCGATCCCGATTTTGTAAAGGTGCCGTGGCAGGCACTCACCAGTAAAGCCTACGCCAAATCAATTGCCGGGCAGATTGACGTAACCAAAGCGCGTCCGTCAGGCGAGATCAAACCGGGCAAACTACAGCCTTATGAGAGTAATCAGACCACCCACTTCTCAGTGGTGGATAAACAGGGCAATGCCGTGGCTGTGACCTATACGCTTAACACTAACTTTGGCAGCGGCATCGTGGCCGGCAATAGCGGCATTCTGTTGAATAACGAAATGGATGACTTTTCCGCTAAGCCAGGCACGCCGAACGTTTACGGTTTAGTGGGCGGTGAGGCAAATGCGGTACAGCCTGCCAAGCGTCCGCTCTCTTCCATGTCACCAACCATCGTGGCGAAAGGGGGCAAAACCTGGCTGGTGACCGGCAGCCCGGGCGGCAGCCGCATTATCACCACCGTGCTGCAGATGGTCGTCAACAGCATCGACTTTGGCATGAACGTGGCAGAGGCGACCAGTGCGCCACGCTTTCATCATCAGTGGCTACCGGATCAGCTGCGCGTAGAGAAGGGCTTTAGCCCCGATACGCTGCGCCTGCTGGAAAGTAAGGGCCAGCATGTGAAGGTGTTGCCTGCCATGGGCAGTACGCAGAGCATTATGATTGGGCCGGACGGCACGCTGTACGGGGCCTCCGATCCGCGCACACCGGGCGATTTAAGCGCAGGGTATTAGCACTGAACAGCAGAGGGGCCACACCGGCCCCTCTGTTATTTCAGGCGCGCCATGTAGTGCGCGTCAACCATCTCGCCTTGCCGCATGGCAAAGCCTTTCCCGGTCCCTTCAATGTCGAAACCGAAATGGCGATAGAGCGCGATGGCGGCGGGATTATCAGTGAATACCGTGAGTTCCATGCGCGTTACCTGTAGCCAGTTGTCGCACAGATCGACCGCCGCGCCGAGCAGCGCTTTGCCGACGCCACGGTTGCGATATCGCTGATCGACCCCCATCCCCAGGGTGGCACAGTGGCGGCGCCGTGGTGTCGCCATCACCTCCAGTGTCAGCTGCCCAACGACTTTCTCTTCAATACAGGCAACCAGCGAATGTCCCGCTGAAGAGAGGGTGGTTAGCCGTTCCTGCCATTTTTGCAGCGAAGGCAGCGGTAGCTGAAGCGTGTTTGCCATGGTATCTGGCTGGCTGTAGAGGTGCATTAAGGCGTCGGGGCCTCACGTGGCGTACGACAATTTCACTCATTGTCCCTTTCCTTGCGTCAGTGGAAAACCCTTCTAAAAATCAAGGAAATCTTATTAATAATCAACAGGGAATATCATAAAAGACTTTACAGACGCGAATGATAATGATTATTATTGCCATGCCTTCTCGGGGCGTCGCCAGACAAACCAGAAAGCACGACATTGCTCACATTGCTTCCAGTGTTACTTAGCCAGCTTGGGTGCTGGCTTTTTTTTGCCTGCCGTTTATTCAGCCCAGCTCACGTTCAGCGCCAGCACTCATTCACTAATTTTGAACAGAGACGTGAAGTTTTTCAGCTATCAATCAACCCGGCTGAGGTTCAGACTGCGCTAAAACATTGAGGAGAAATGAACATGATTTACTTACGCAAAGCAGAAGAACGCGGTCACGCTCATCACGGCTGGCTGGAAAGCTGGCACACTTTCTCTTTTGCCAGCTATCACGATGCTAACTTTATGGGCTTCTCAGCGTTGCGCGTGATCAATGAAGATATCATTGAAGGCGGGCAGGGCTTTGGGACTCACCCGCATAAAGACATGGAGATTCTGACCTACGTGCTCTCCGGCACCGTAGAGCATCAGGACAGTATGGGGAATAAAGAGCAGATCCCGGCAGGCGAATTTCAGATCATGAGTGCCGGTACCGGCGTGCGCCACTCTGAATATAACGCCAGCAGCAGCGACCCGCTGCACCTGTATCAAATCTGGATTATTCCAGAGCGCGGCGGCATTGAACCGCGTTACGATCAGCGCCGCTTTCCGGATGTAAAAGGTCGCCAGTTTGTGCTGACCCCGGACGCGCGTGAAGGCTCGCTCAAGGTCTATCAGGATATGACGCTGTCGCGCTGGGTCTTCAGCACAGGTGAAAAGGATAGCGTCAGCATTGAGGCTGGTCGCCGCGTCTGGATTCAGGTGGTCAAAGGCGAAATACGCGTTAACGGCGAAACCGCCCGCACCAGCGATGCTTTTGCCGTCTGGGATGAAGCCAGCCTGACGATTGAGGCCAGCAGCGAGGCTGAGGTCCTGCTGTTCGATCTGCCGCCGGTATAAGCGGTGACGGGGCGCGCACTGTCGCGCCCTGCTTTACAATTCTGTGACCAAATAGTGATAGACTCGTCGTAATTGTGACCCTGGGCGCTTACGATGAAGAAAAAAAGACCGGTATTACAGGACGTTGCTGATCGTGTCGGCGTAACTAAAATGACCGTCAGCCGCTATCTGCGTAACCCTGAGCAGGTTTCGGCGGCGCTGCGCGATAAGATCGCTGTGGCACTCGATGAGCTGGGTTACATACCCAACCGTGCGCCGGATATGCTATCCAACGCCACCAGCCGCGCGATTGGCGTGCTGCTGCCCTCACTCACCAACCAGGTATTTGCCGACGTGCTGCGCGGTATCGAAACCGTTACCGACGATGCCGGCTATCAGACGCTGGTGGCTCACTTTGGTTACAGCCCACAAAAAGAGGAGCTTCAGCTGCGCTCGCTGCTCGGCTGGAACATCGACGGTGTCATTCTGACTGAACGCACGCATACCCCCGCAACGCTGCGGATGCTGGAGGTGGCGGGCATACCGGTCATTGAGATGATGGACAGCGTATCGCCCTGCCTCGACATGGCCGTGGGATTTGATAACGTCGAAGCGGCACGTCAGATGACCCATGCCATTCTTCGTAAAGGGCATCGTCATACGGTCTATCTCGGCGCGCGCCTTGATGAACGTACCCTGCAAAAGCAGCAGGGTTATGAAAAGGCGATGCGTGAAGCCGGTCTGGAGCCGCACAGCGTTATGATGGAAGAGGCCTCATCGTTTAGCGCGGGTGGCATGTTGCTGTGTGAGGCGCAGCGTCGCTATCCGCTGACGGACAGCCTGTTCTGCACCAACGATGACCTGGCCGTGGGTGCCATGTTTGAATGCCAGCGTCAGGGACTGAAAGTGCCGTCGCAAATGGCAATCGCTGGTTTTCACGGCCATGATATTAGTCAGGTCGTCACGCCGAAGCTGGCGACGGTCCTGACGCCGCGTGAACGTATGGGACGTGAAGCGGCCGCCATGCTGCTGGCGCGTATCAGCGGCGATTTCAGCGTTTCTGCACCACTGGATATCGGTTTTGACATTACTGAAGGCGGCAGCATCTGAATGTGATGTTTTTATGAGTCAGTTCACACTTTCATGCTTTTCCGGCTAAACAGGGTTGCCAGCCTGTAACAGGCTTCACACAATGGCAACCAGCATTGTTATCGGTAACATTGGCAAATTGATCTGCCGGAGCAGAAAAATGACTACTCAATCTTCGTCGCATCACGTCTTTATTTTGATGGGCGTTTCAGGCAGCGGTAAATCCGTTGTCGCCAACCAGGTTTCTCATCAGCTTAACACCGCCTTTCTCGACGGTGACTTTCTCCATCCTCGCGCCAACATCATGAAAATGGCCGAAGGACATCCGCTGGACGATAACGATCGCCAGCCGTGGCTTCAGGCGCTCAACGATGCGGCATTTGCGATGCAGCGCACGCAGGCCATTTCTATTATCGTCTGCTCCGCGCTGAAAAAGCGTTACCGCGATATTCTGCGTCAGGGCAACGATAACCTGAGCTTTATCTACCTGAAGGGCGATTTTGACACTATTGAGTCTCGTCTGAAGGCGCGCAAAGGCCACTTTTTCAAACCGCAGATGCTGGTCACGCAGTTTGCCACGCTGGAAGAGCCGGGCGCTGACGAGCCGGACGTGCTGGCGGTAGATATCAATCATTCAGTTGACGAGGTTGTTGCGGCTACGGTTGCGGCTATCGGGAAAGCCATCAACAAGGGTTAGTCATGAGTACCGCAACACTGGTGTTAACCGCAGCAGGCTCTGTCCTGCTGCTGCTTTTTTTGGTGATGAAAGCGCGCATGCATGCCTTTGTCGCGCTAATGCTGGTCTCCATCGGCGCAGGTGTCTGCTCCGGTATGCCGCTGGATAAGATTGCCGATACCATGCAGAAAGGCATGGGCGGCACGCTGGGCTTCCTGGCTATTGTCGTTGCGCTGGGTGCAATGTTCGGCAAAATTCTGCACGAGACGGGCGCGGTGGATCAGATCGCTATCCGTATGCTGAAAACCTTTGGTGAAAGCCGGGCGCATTACGCAATGGGCATCGCCGGTTTGATCTGCGCGCTGCCGCTCTTTTTCGAGGTCGCCGTCGTTTTGCTGATCAGCATCGCCTTCGCGGTGGCGCGCCGCACGCATGACAATCTGGTAAAGCTGGTCATCCCGCTGTTTGCCGGAGTGGCAGCTTCGGCCGCCTTCCTGCTGCCAGGGCCGGCCCCGATGCTGCTGGCCTCGCAGATGCACGCCGACTTCGGCTGGATGATCCTGCTGGGCCTCTGCGCCGCTATTCCGGGGATGCTGATCGCCGGGCCGCTGTTTGGTTCGCTGATTGCGCGTCACGTGACCTTTAGCGCACCGCCAGAAGATCATCAGCCGGATGTCGATGCGGCCAGACTGCCGTCGTTCGGCTTCAGCCTGGCACTCATTCTTTTTCCACTGCTGCTGGTAGGGCTAAAAACCATCGGTGCGCGCTTTACCGAGCAGGGCACCTCGCTGTATGCGTGGCTGGAGTTTATCGGCCATCCCTTTACGGCGATTTTGCTTGCCTGCCTGGTGGCAATTTATGGTCTGGCCTATCGTCAGGGTATGGATAAAGAGAAGGTAATGCAGGTGTGCGGCAGTGCGCTACAGCCTGCGGGCATTATTCTGCTGGTGATCGGCGCGGGCGGGGTATTCAAACAGGTGCTGGTGGATTCGGGTGTCGGCCCGGTGCTGGGCCATGCGCTGACCGGCGCGGGTCTGCCCGTTGCGCTGGCCTGTTTTATTCTCTCTGGTGCGGTGCGAGTGATTCAGGGATCGGCAACGGTGGCCTGTCTGACCACGGTTGGGCTGGTGATGCCGGTGATTGAGCCGCTGCACTACAGCGGCGCACAGCTGGCGGCCTTGTCGATCTGCATCGGCGGCGGCTCCATCATTATCAGCCACGTTAACGACGCGGGTTTCTGGCTGTTTGGCCGTTTTACCGGGGCAACCGAAGGGGAAACGCTGAAAACCTGGACGCTGATGGAGACCATTCTGGGCACGACCGGCGCGATTGTCGGCATGATTGCCTTTGCGCTGCTGTCGTAACTCACAGCCGTCACGCCTGCGTGACGGCTGTTTTGCTATACCTCAAAAAAGTCTACTTTACCGCCAGCCAGGCTGTACATGCTGCCGACAATCTTGATTTTCTTTTCATCTTCAAGCTGCTTTAGCACCGCGCTGTTTTTGCGGATGTTTTCAATGGTCAGCTCAACATTTTTGCGCGCGACCGCATCAACAAACTCATAGTTGCTGCCGGTACGCTCACCGCTGTAGGTGGTTTTTTCAATCGCCGGTTTAATCTCTTCCAGTAGCCCGGTGAGATTACCCAGCTCAGCATTATCAATCGCACCGCGAACGGCACCACAGCGCGTATGGCCCATGACCAGTATCAGTTTGGCCCCGGCAACTGCACAGGCGAACTCCATGCTGCCAAGTATATCGCGGTTGCTGATGTTGCCTGCGACGCGCGCGTTGAACGTTTCGCCGATGCCCGCATCCAGCACAATCTCTGCCGGTGCACGTGAGTCGATGCAGCTCAGGATCACCGCAGCCGGATACTGACCAGCAAGACTGTTGCGCTTCTGCGCCAGGTAGTCATGTTTAGCCGGACGGTTTTCGCGAAAACGCAGGTTACCCTGTTTGAAATGCTCAATCACCGCATCCGGGGTCATGGCATCGCGCTCTTCTTTGCTGAGCGACGCTGCAAACGTGAGCGTGGGCAGCGTCAGCGTGCCGACACCGGTCACCGTCAGGGCGGAAACAGCCAGCGTCTTTTTCAGAATGGAACGGCGTGAAGGTTGAGTGGGGTGGTTCTTATTCATTGTGTGGTCCTGGTATGAAATCACTCTTAGCCGCGCGATGATACGTAGCTGAAAGTTAATCAAAACAAAACCACACAAAGCGCGGGTCTGTTAAACAGACCGCGCTTTGCGCTACATCATAGTTTCAGATAGACGCGAATACCGTCGAGGAACATTTGCGTCGCCAGCATAATCAAAATTAATCCCATCAGACGCTCAAGTGCATTAACGCCTTTATCGCCCAGCAGTCGCAAAAAGAGCCCAGAAAGCAGCAGGATGGTGACTGTTACGCCCCAGGCGATCAACAGCGCGCCCACCAGGTGTCCCATCTGATTGGGGTACTGGTGCGACAGCAGCATGAGCGTGGCCAGCAGCGACGGCCCGGCAACCAGCGGGATCGCCAGCGGGACCAGGAATGGCTCTTCGCCCGCCGGCAGGCCGCTGGTGCTGCTTTCGCCTGAGGGAAAGATCATGCGGATGGCGATTAAAAACAGGATGACGCCGCCAGAAATGGAGACCGTTTCGGTGCGCAGATTAAGGAACGTCAGGATGCGCTCGCCCGCAAACAAGAAGAGCAGCATCAGTACCAGCGCAATCAACAGCTCGCGAATCAGCACGGCGCGCCGACGTTTTGGCTCCAGGTGCTTTAGCACCGACATAAATATGGGCAGGTTGCCCAGTGGATCCATAATAAGTAGCAATAAAATGGTCGCAGAAATCATTTCGGTCATCTGTTTTTGGATACCCCTTGCGTTCGGGCGCGGGTTATTAGCCGCACTGCTGAAAAAGTTGGCGCAATCGAATTAATTCACTTGCCAGAAGTGCAGCATTTTGTAGAGTTGTTGGTCACAGGTAAATCCATTTATGACGCAGGGCAGCGGGAATCTCTCCTTTTGCTCTTCCCTTCGGTAAGCAGGTCAGTGGATATCGCTGACTGAGACGGACAGAAAATGAAGAATGTAGGTTTTATTGGTTGGCGCGGTATGGTCGGCTCTGTGCTGATGTCGCGCATGAGCGAAGAGCGTGATTTTGACGTCATCAATCCGGTCTTCTTCTCTACCTCCCAGCTGGGACAAGCCGCACCGACGTTTGGTGGCAAGTCGACCGGTGCGCTGCAGGATGCATTTGATATTGAAGCGCTGAAGGCGCTCGATATTATCATCACCTGTCAGGGTGGCGACTACACCAGTGAAGTCTATCCGAAGCTGCGCGAAAGCGGCTGGCAGGGCTACTGGATTGACGCGGCTTCTACGCTGCGCATGAAAGATGATGCCATCATTATTCTTGATCCGGTCAACCATCAGGTGATTCGTCAGGGTCTCGATAAGGGCATCAGAACCTTTGTTGGCGGCAACTGCACCGTTAGCCTGATGCTGATGTCACTGGGCGGGCTGTTTGCCCAGGATCTGGTGGAGTGGGCCTCTGTTGCCACCTATCAGGCCGCATCGGGCGGCGGCGCGCGTCATATGCGCGAGCTGCTGACGCAGATGGGCATGCTGCACAATCACGTTGCAACGTCGCTACAGGATCCCGCGTCAGCGATTCTGGATATTGAGCGCAGCGTCACCGAACTGACCCGGTCCGGCACGCTGCCGACCGATAACTTCGGCGTACCGCTGGCAGGCAGCCTGATCCCGTGGATTGACAAGCAGCTCGACAACGGCCAGAGCCGCGAAGAGTGGAAAGGTCAGGCGGAAACCAACAAAATCCTTGGCACGCAGCAAACCATTCCGGTTGATGGTCTTTGCGTGCGCGTCGGCGCACTGCGCTGTCACAGCCAGGCGTTCACCCTGAAGCTGAAAAAAGATGTGCCGCTGTCGGAAATCGAGCAGTTGCTGGCCTCGCATAACGAATGGGTGAAAGTGGTGCCTAACGATCGCGAGCTGACTATGCGCGAGCTGACGCCTGCCGCGGTGACCGGCACGCTGACCACGCCAGTTGGCCGACTGCGCAAGCTCAACATGGGGCCAGAATATCTGTCAGCCTTCACCGTTGGCGACCAGCTGTTATGGGGCGCGGCAGAGCCGCTGCGTCGCATGCTAAGACTGTTAGTCGACTAGGATAAAAAATGCAGAAAGGTCGGGTTTTTCCCGGCCTTTCTGCATGATTATTCTTTAATAAGTCAAACAACTTACTTTCTGTAAGTGATCGACTTCCGTTTTTTACGTCCCCACCGATAATTTTTCGTTTTCTGCCCTGGCAACTTGCAAGCCCAAGCTATGATTTAACCATGATGTGCCGATTGTTGACTGTTTTGCATTACGCATCGAATAGTTGTTGTACACGGCAAAGATAATTTCCCACGGAGTGGTTTCCTCTCTCTGCCGTTGTACGCATGGCTCAATGAAGAGCAGCGCCCTGATGCACGGCACGCGCCGTGTCCATCTCGCCTGCCAAATAATCACAGGAAAAAAGTCATGTCAGAGCTTCCCGATCGCCAGGCGATCAACGCCCTGTTCGCGGGTAATTATGCTGATCCTTTTTCGTTACTGGGGATGCACCAGACAGCCAACGGGCTGGAAGTCAGGGCGCTGCTGCCCGATGCCTCAGAAGTCTGGGTCATTGAGACCAATACCGGGCGTAAAGTTGCCCAGCTGAAATGTCTGGATTCACGCGGTTTTTTCAGCGCGGTGGTGCCGCGCCGCAAAAATATGTTTCGCTATCAGCTGGCGGTGAACTGGCATGGCCAGCAAAACCTGATCGATGACGCCTACCGCTTCGGCCCATTATTGCAGGAGATGGACGCCTGGCTGCTGGCAGAAGGCACCCATCTGCGCCCTTATGAAACCCTGGGTGCGCACGGTACGCTTATTGATGGCGTACACGGCACGCGTTTCAGCGTCTGGGCACCCAATGCGCAGCGCGTTTCTGTCGTAGGCGACTTTAACTTCTGGGACGGCCGCCGCCACCCTATGCGTTTTCGCCGTGAAATGGGTATCTGGGAGCTGTTTGTACCCGGCGCGTTTAACGGCCAGCTCTACAAGTTTGAAATTGTCGACAACGCCGGTCATCTGCGCATTAAAGCCGATCCTTACGCTTTTGAGGCGCAAATGCGCCCGCAAACCGCATCCATGATCTGCGGGCTGCCACCCCGGGTAGAGATGAGTGAAGAGCGTAAAGCGCGTAACGATTTTGACGCCCCTGTCTCCGTTTATGAAGTGCACCTCGGCTCCTGGCGTCGCCATACAGACAACAACTTCTGGCTCAGCTACAAAGAGCTGGCGGAGCAGCTGGTGCCCTATGTCAAAGAGATGGGCTTCACCCATATCGAGCTGCTGCCAATCAACGAACATCCCTTTGACGGCAGCTGGGGCTATCAGCCGCTCGGCATGTATGCGCCGACGCGCCGTTTCGGTACGCGCGACGAATTCCTCTATTTCATCAACGCCGCGCACGAAGCGGGCCTGAACGTGCTGCTCGACTGGGTGCCGGGCCACTTCCCCAGCGACGATTTTGGCCTGGCGAGGTTCGACGGCACCGAGCTCTACGAGCACAGCGACCCGCGCGAAGGCTATCATCAGGACTGGAACACCCTGATCTATAACTTTGGCCGTCGTGAAGTGAGCAACTATCTGGCGGGCAATGCGCTCTACTGGCTGGAGCGCTACGGCATTGACGGCCTGCGCGTCGACGCCGTAGCGTCGATGATTTACCGCGACTACAGTCGTGCAGAGGGCGAGTGGGTGCCAAACCACTACGGTGGTCGCGAAAACCTCGAAGCTATCGCCTTCCTGCGCTACACCAACCGTACGCTGGGCCGCGCTGCGCCCGGCACGGTGACCATCGCCGAAGAGTCCACCGACTTTGACGGCGTATCACGCCCGCCGGAGTCGGGCGGCCTCGGATTCTGGTATAAGTGGAACCTGGGCTGGATGCACGACACCCTCGACTACATGAAGCTCGATCCCGTCTACCGCAGCCACCATCACGATCTGATGAGCTTCGGTATGATGTACAACTACACCGAGAACTTCATGCTGCCGCTCTCCCATGACGAAGTGGTGCACGGCAAGAAGTCGCTGCTTGATCGTATGCCAGGCGACCCCTGGCAGAAGTTCGCTAACCTCCGCGCTTACTACGGCTGGATGTGGGCCTTCCCCGGCAAAAAACTGATATTTATGGGCGGCGAGTTCGCGCAGGGCAAAGAGTGGAACCACGATGTCAGTCTTGACTGGCATCTGCTGGAGGGCGCGGATAACTGGCACCACGGCGTCCAGCGGCTGGTGCGCGATCTGAACCATACCTACCGCCATTTTGCGCCCATGCATCAGCTCGATTTCGACCCGGCCGGCTTTGAGTGGCTGGTAGTAGACGATCGTGAAAACTCGGTCTTCGTCTTTGTACGCCGCGACCGCGACGGCAACGAGATTATCGTCGCCAGCAACTTTACGCCGGTGCCGCGCCACAACTACCGCTTCGGCGTTAATCAGGCGGGGAACTGGCGCGAAGTGATCAACACCGATCAGCACAGCTATCACGGCAGCGATACGCGCAACCCGGTGGTGCATACCGATGAGATCGCCAGCCACAACCGACCACAGTCGCTGTCGCTGACGCTGCCGCCGCTGGCGACAATCTGGCTGGTGAAGGAGGCGGAATGACGCTGCTTCCGGGACGTGCTGAGCCGCCAGGCGCCAGTTACGACGGCAGGGGCGTTAACTTTACGCTCTTCTCCCGGCATGCCGCGCGCGTCGAGCTTTGCCTGTTCGACCAGGGCAAAGAGCGACGCTTCGATCTGCCGGCGCGCACCGGCGATATCTGGCACGGCTATGCGGCCGCGCTAAAACCGGGTCAGCGCTACGGCTTCCGCGTTCACGGTCCCTGGGCGCCGGCGCGCGGGCACCGCTTCAATCCCGCCAAGCTGCTGGTCGATCCCTGTGCCCGCGCGGTTGAGGGCGAGGTAACAGACGACCCGCGTCTCTATGGCGGCATTGAGCAGCCTGACGAGCAGGACAGCGCCGCCGTGGCGCCTAAATCGCTGGTGGTGGCGGAGGACTTCGACTGGGAAGGCGACGTCGCCCCGCGTACGCCCTGGGGCAACACGGTTATTTACGAAGCGCACGTCCGCGGATTAACGCAGCGACATCCGGAAATTCCGGAATCGCTGCGTGGGACTTACGCCGCCCTCGGCCATCCTGTTATGGTGAATTACCTGCGCCATCTCGGCGTCACCGCGCTGGAGCTGCTGCCGGTGGCCCATTTCGCCAGCGAGCCGCGCCTGCAGCGCCTCGGATTAAGCAACTACTGGGGCTACAACCCTTTTGCGCTCTGGGCCGTCGATCCGCGTTACGCCTCGCAGGAGCGCGCGTCTCCTCTGCAGGAGTTTCAGCAGGCGGTGAAGGATTTGCACGCGGCGGGCATCGAAGTACTGCTGGATGTGGTGTTCAACCATACCGCCGAGCTGGAGGAGATCGGCCCGACGCTGTCGCAGCGCGGCGTCGATAACGCCAGCTACTACTGGCTGAGCCCGCAGGGCGAATATGAAAACTGGACCGGCTGCGGCAATACCCTGAATCTCAGCGATCCCGAGGTGATGAACTGGGCACTGGAGGCGCTGCGCTACTGGGTGCGCGTCTGCCATGTCGACGGCTTTCGCTTCGATCTGGCGCCGGTACTGGGGCGCACGCCCGATTTCTCAGCGCACGCGCCGCTGTTCGAGGCGATCAAAGCCTGCCCGCTGCTCTCGCAGGTCAAGCTGATCGCCGAACCCTGGGATATCGGTCCAGGCGGCTATCAGGTCGGCAACTTTCCGCCGCTGTTCGCCGAGTGGAACGACCATTTTCGCGACGATATGCGGCGCTTCTGGCTGCATCGTGACGTCAGTAACGGCGCGTTCGCGCGCCGCTTCGCCGCCTCCAGCGATCTGTTCCAGCGCGATGGCCGACTGCCGCACGCCGCGGTTAATTTGATCACCGCGCACGACGGCTTTACGCTGCGCGACGTGGTGAGCTTTAACCATAAGCATAACCAGGCCAACGGCGAGGATAACCGCGACGGCAGCAACGGCAATTTCAGCTACAACCACGGCGTAGAAGGACTGCGGGCCAGCTTCGAGGTCATCGAGCGCCGTCGCCTGAGCACGCATGCGCTGCTGACGTCGCTGCTGCTGGCGCAGGGCACGCCGATGCTGCTCGCTGGCGATGAACGCGGCCACAGTCAGCACGGCAACAACAACGCCTACTGTCAGGATAATATTCTGACCTGGCTCGACTGGCAGGAAGAAGAGAGCAGTCTGGTGGATTTTACCGCCGCCCTGATCCGTTTACGTCAGCAGATCCCGGCGTTAACCGCCGATCGCTGGTGGCAAGAGGGCGACGGTAATGTGCAATGGCTCAATGCCAGCGGCAGGCCATTGCAGCAAGAGGAGTGGGAGCAGAAGGCGCAAAGAATGCAGATTCTGCTCTCCGGCCGTTGGTTAATAACAATAAACGCCACGGATTCGGTGAGTGATATCGCCTTACCAGACGGAGAATGGCGTGCCGTTCCTCCTTTCGCCGGGGATGACAACCCCATTTTGTCGACTGTCTGGCATGGTCCCGCACACGGCGTGTGCGTGTTCCAAAAGCAATCATAAGGAGTCAGACATGGTTAAGTTAGACAGAACTGAACATCTGATGCTGGCTCGCCAGCTCCCTACGCAGACGGTTGCACTGATCCTCGCCGGGGGAAGAGGCACGCGCCTGAAAGACCTGACCGCGAAACGCGCCAAGCCAGCCGTGCACTTTGGCGGCAAGTTTCGCATTATCGATTTTGCCCTTTCTAACTGCATCAACTCAGGTATCCGCCGTATTGGCGTTATTACCCAGTATCAGTCGCATACGTTAACGCAGCACGTTCAGCGCGGCTGGTCTATCTTCAACGAGGAGATGAACGAGTTTGTTGATCTGCTGCCTGCACAGCAGCGTACGGCAACCGAACACTGGTATCGCGGCACCGCAGACGCCGTGACCCAGAACCTCGACATTATTCGCCGCTATCAGGCGCAGTACATCGTGATTCTGGCCGGGGACCACATTTACAAAATGGACTATTCGCGCATGCTGCTCGACCACGTTGATGCTAACGCGAAGTGCACCATTGCCTGCCTGCCCGTGCCGATTCATGAAGCGACCGCGTTTGGCGTTATGGCCGTGAATGAACAGAACAAAGTGATCGACTTTGTCGAGAAACCGTCGCAGCCGCCAGCGATGCCTGGTGATGATACCAGGGCACTGGCCAGCATGGGGATCTACGTGTTCAACGCGGAGTATCTCTATCAGCTGCTGGAGGAAGATTTACAGGAGCCCAACTCTAATCACGATTTCGGCAAAGATATTTTGCCTAAAGTCGTGGCGAGCGGCGAAGGATATGCCCACTCGTTTACGCTCTCCTGCGTACAGCAGGATGAGAATATGATGCCTTACTGGCGCGATGTGGGCACGCTGGAGGCCTACTGGCGGGCCAATCTCGATCTCGCTTCGGTGACGCCAGAACTGGACATGTATGACCATACCTGGCCGATACGAACGCATATGGAGCCGCTGCCGCCCGCGAAGTTTGTGCAGGATCGCTCGGGCAGCCATGGAATGACGATGAATTCGCTGATCTCCGGCGGTTCTATTATCTCTGGCTCAGTGGTTGTGAATTCCGTGCTGTTCCCGCGCGTGCGCATTAACTCGTTTTGCAATATTGATTCTGCAGTTCTGCTGCCCGATGTGGTACTGGGACGATCTTGCCGCCTGCGCAACTGCGTAATTGACCGCGCCTGTGTGCTGCCGGACGGCATGGTAATAGGAGAGAATCCCGACGAGGACAGCCGCCGGTTTTACCGTTCAGAAGAGGGTATCGTTTTGGTCACACGCGCTATGCTTGCCAGGCTGGCCAGCGCGTAACCCAGCGATAAAAAGCACCATATTATCGACGCGAGGATCGCGCCCGATCACTAATTAAGAGGCCGAGGATGCAGGTTTTACATGTCTGTTCAGAACTATTTCCGCTGCTGAAAACCGGCGGGTTGGCTGATGTTGTGGGGGCATTGCCGCAGGCGCAGATTGCAGATGGAACGGACACGCGGGTGCTGCTGCCTGCGTTTCCGGATCTGCGTAAAGGGATCCCTGAAGCGCAAGTGGTTGCGGAGTTGCAGACCTTTGCCGGTCCGACAAAGCTGCTGTTTGGTCATTTTAACGGTGTGGGCATCTATCTGATCGACGTGCCAGCCCTGTATGACCGCCCCGGCAGCCCGTATCACGATACGTCACAGTTCGCCTATGTGGATAATTATCTGCGCTTTGCACTGCTTGGCTGGATGGGCTGTGAAATTGCGTGCGGGCTGGATACCTACTGGCGGCCGGATATCGTGCATGCGCATGACTGGCATGCGGGGCTGACCTGTGCCTATCTGGAGGCACGCGGTCGTCCGGCAAAGTCCGTGTTTACCGTGCACAACCTGGCCTATCAGGGATTGTTCAACGCCCGTCATCTCGACGAAATCCAGCTGCCATCATCTTTCTTCAGCATGCACGGGCTGGAGTTTTATGGACAGATCTCCTACCTGAAGGCGGGCCTCTTTTTCGCCGACCATATTACCGCCGTCAGTCCGACCTACGCGCATGAGATTACGCGCCCGGAATTTGGCTACGGTATGGAGGCGCTGCTGGAGCAGCGGCTGCGCGAGGGTCGACTCAGCGGCATTCTGAACGGCGTCGATCCGGGGATCTGGGATCCGGCGCATGATCTGCTGCTCAGCGCGCGCTACAACCGCGACACGCTGGAGGCGAAGGCAGAGAATAAACGCCAGTTACAGATCGCCATGGGACTCAAGGTGGATGACAGCGTGCCGGTTTTCGCGGTCATTAGCCGTCTGACGCGGCAGAAAGGACTGGATTTGGTGCTGGAAGCGTTGCCAGGCCTGCTGGCACAGGGCGGCCAGCTGGTGCTACTGGGGCAGGGCGACGCCGAGTTGCAGCAGGGCTTTCTGGCGGCGGCAGCAGAACATCCGGGTAGCGTGGGTGTGCAGATCGGCTATCACGAAGCCTTCTCGCACCGTATCGTCGGTGGTGCTGACGTCATTATGGTGCCAAGCCGCTTTGAGCCCTGTGGCCTGACGCAGCTTTACGGACTGAAGTATGGCACCTTGCCGCTGGTGCGGCGCACGGGGGGCCTGGCGGATACGGTGAACGACAGTTCGCTGGAGAACCTGGCTGACGGCATCGCCAGCGGGTTTAGCTTTGAAGACAGCAATGCCTGGTCGCTGCTGCGAGCGATTCGACGTGCTTTTGTTCTCTGGTCGCGGCCTTCACTATGGCGCTACGTTCAGCGACAGGCGATGGGCATGGATTTTAGTTGGCAGGTAGCCGCTCAGGCTTACCGCGATCTTTACCAACGTTTGCTGTAACGAGACTGGGATAACTGACATGAATGCTCCTTTCACCTATACATCGCCGACACTGACGGTTGAAGCGCTGAAACATTCGATTGCCTACAAGCTGATGTTTACCATCGGCAAAGATCCTTCGGTGGCAAACCAGCACGACTGGCTCAATGCCTCACTGCTGGCGGTGCGCGACCGCATGGTGGAGCGCTGGCTACGCTCCAGCCGCGCGCAGCTGTCACAGGATGTTCGCCAGGTTTACTACCTGTCGATGGAGTTTCTGCTGGGACGAACGTTAGGCAACGCGCTGCTGGCGATGGGCATTTATGACGATCTCAATCAGGCGCTGGACGAGATGGGGTTGAACCTGACCGATCTCATGGAAGAGGAGAACGACCCCGGCCTCGGTAACGGCGGGCTGGGACGGTTGGCTGCCTGTTTCCTCGATTCGCTGGCCACACTGGGCCTGCCTGGACGCGGCTACGGCATTCGCTACGACTACGGTATGTTCAAACAGAACATTATCGACGGCGAGCAGAAAGAGTCGCCCGACTACTGGCTGGAGTATGGCAATCCCTGGGAGTTCCAGCGCTACAACACGCGCTACAAAATACGTTTCGGCGGCCGCATTCAGCATGAAGGCGCGAAGGTGAGCTGGCTGGAAACGGAAGAGATTGTGGCGATGGCCTACGATCAAATCATCCCTGGCTTTGACACTGACGCCACCAACACGCTGCGTCTGTGGGGAGCGCAGGCGAGCAACGAAATCAACCTGGGAAAATTTAACCAGGGCGACTATTTTGCCGCGGTGGAAGATAAAAACCACTCGGAGAACGTGTCGCGCGTGCTCTATCCCGATGATTCGACCTATTCAGGACGCGAACTGCGTCTGCGCCAGGAGTACTTTCTGGTTTCGGCCACGGTGCAGGATATCCTTAACCGGCACTGGCAGATGCATAAGACCTGGGACAACCTGGCAGACAAAATCGCGATCCACCTTAATGACACCCATCCGGTGCTGGCGATCCCGGAACTGATGCGCCTGCTGATCGACGAGCATAAGTTTACCTGGGATGACGCATTCGAGGTGACCTGCCAGGTCTTCTCCTATACCAACCACACGCTGATGACCGAGGCGCTGGAAACCTGGCCAGTGGAAATGATTGGTAAGATCCTGCCGCGCCATCTGGGCATTATTTTTGAGATTAACGACTATTTTCTTAAGACCATCCAGGAGTACTACCCGGATGACTGGGATTTACTGTCACGTATCTCCATCATTGATGAGAACAATGGCCGTCGCATTCGCATGGCGTGGCTGGCCGTCGTGGTGAGCCACAAGGTCAACGGCGTTTCTGAGCTGCACTCCAACCTGATGGTGCAGTCGCTGTTTGCCGATTTTGCCCGTCTCTTCCCGGGCCGTTTCTGTAACAAAACCAATGGCGTGACGCCACGTCGCTGGCTGGCGCTGGCCAACCCTGCGCTGTCAGAGCTACTGGACGAAGAGATTGGCCGCACCTGGCGCACCGATCTCAGCCAGCTGTCTGAGCTAAACCAGCAGATCGACTACCCGGCCTTTATTGAAAAAGTGGCCGATGCGAAATTTGATAACAAGCGTCGACTGGCTGACTGGGTGGCGAAGAATCTTGATATTGTACTCGACCCTAACGCGCTGTTTGACGTACAGATTAAGCGCATTCACGAGTACAAGCGTCAGCTGCTGAATGTGCTGCATGTCATTACGCGCTACAACCGCATCAAAGCCGATCCGACCGCCGACTGGGTGCCGCGCGTCAATATTTTCGCAGGCAAAGCGGCATCGGCCTACTACACCGCAAAACACATCATTCACCTGATCAATGATGTCGCCAGCGTGATCAACAACGATCCGCAGGTCAAGAACAAGCTGAAGGTGGTGTTTATTCCCAACTACAGCGTCAGCCTGGCGCAGATCATTATTCCGGCGGCGGATCTCTCTGAGCAAATCTCGACGGCAGGAACGGAGGCGTCGGGCACCAGCAATATGAAGTTTGCCCTCAACGGCGCGCTGACCATTGGCACGCTGGATGGCGCGAACGTCGAGATGCTGGAGCATGTGGGCGAAGAGAATATCTTTATCTTTGGTAATACGACGCCGCAGGTCGAAGCGTTGCGCAGTAGCGGCTACAACCCACGCAAATACTACGAAGAAGATGCTGAGCTGCATCAGGTGCTGACGCAGATCGCCTCAGGCCTCTTCAGCCCGCAGGAGCCAGGCCGTTACCGCAACCTGTTCGATTCGCTGGTGAACTTTGGCGATCACTATCAGCTACTGGCGGACTATCGCAGCTATGTCGATACCCAGGACAAAGTAGATGAGCTTTATCGTCGGCCGGAAGAGTGGCAGCGCCGTGCCGCGCTGAATATCGCTAATATGGGCTATTTCTCGTCAGATCGGACGATACAGGAGTATGCCGATGAGATTTGGCACATTAAGCCGGTGAGATTGTAGCAGGCACTCACTGCCAGCCCGCTTGCGCAGTCAGAGCTATTTGCCAGCGGGCAGCAGGCAAAAAAAAACGGGGCCACGGCCCCGTTTTTTATACCTTTCACTGGATATTTTAGCTTGCCAGCGACAGGCTGGGCTTCTGACCGTGGGTGGCCAGCCACGCCGCCACACGCGCCTGCTGCGCCTCATTCAGCCACATACCTTGCTTGGTACGACGCCAGATTGCATCATCCAGCTCGCGTACCCACTCGTTGCGTACCAGGTAGCGCAGCTCGGCTTCATAAAACTCATGGCCAAAGTTTTCACCCAGGTCATCCAGGCGAGTGGCGCCTTCCAGCAGCTTCTCACTGTTGCTGCCATAGGTGCGTGCGTAATGGCGCGCCATGCCCTCGCTAATAAACGGGTAGCGACGGCGCAGGCTGGCGGCGTAATCTTCACGCGTGCCTGAAAAATCACCGCCCGGCAGCACGCAGTTTTTTGTCCACGCCGGACCAGCATTCGGAAAATATTTCACCAGCTTTTCGAGTGCGTGTTCCGCCAGTTTACGATAGGTGGTCAGCTTGCCGCCAAACACCGACAGCAGCGGCGTCTGGCCGTTATCGTCATGAATGTCCAGCGTATAATCGCGGGTGATCGCCTGCGGTGAATCTGATTCGTCATCGCACAGGGGACGCACGCCAGAGTAAGTCCAGACCACATCGTTGCGAGCCAGCTGCTTTTTAAAGTGGCTGTTATAAATCTTCAGCAGATAGTCGATCTCGTTCTCATCAATTTTGACGTTTTTCGGATCGCCTTTGTATTCCACATCGGTGGTGCCGATGATAGAGAAATCATCCATCCATGGAATAACAAAAACGATGCGATTGTCTTCATTCTGCAGAATATAAGACTGTTTTTCGTTGTGTACGCGCGGCACCACGATATGGCTGCCTTTGATCAGGCGAATACCATAGGGGGACTTCAGTTTCAGACCATCGTCAAAGAACTGTTTGACCCACGGGCCAGCCGCATTCACCAGCGCTTTAGCGCGCCAGTTGTAGGTTTTGCCGCTGTCGACGTCTTCGGCTTCCACCATCCACACACCATTTTCGCGCCAGGCGCGGGTCACACGGGTGCGGGTACGTACCTCACCGCCGCGCTTCTCCACTTCCTGCGCGTTCAGCACCACCAGGCGCGCATCGTCAACCCAGCAGTCAGAATATTCGAAACCGCGCGTAATCTCCGGCTTGAGGGCCGAATCCGCGCCAAAACGCAGGCTCTTACTGCCGGGCAGGCTGGTACGTTTGCCGAGGTGATCATAGAGAAACAGGCCGGTGCGGATCATCCATGCCGGACGCAGGTGTGGACGGTGCGGCAGGCGGAAGCGCATCGGAAATGCAATGTGCGGTGCCATCTTCAGCAAAACCTCGCGTTCCGCCAGCGCTTCACTGACCAGACGAAATTCATAGTGTTCGAGGTAGCGCAGGCCGCCGTGAATCAGCTTTGAACTGGCAGAAGAGGTGGCGCAAGCCAGATCCCGCGCCTCCAGCATAAGCACTGACAGGCCGCGTCCTGCAGCATCTGCTGCAATGCCGGCACCGTTGATGCCGCCGCCGATCACGATCAGGTCTTTGGTTTCCACGTCATCTCCTCCGATGTTCGGAATAGTTCATTAATGTTCGTTTTCGAGCATAATAATAATCGCAAACCAACATTGACGCCAGTCTTTAACGCGGTAAAAACATTTTAGCGTGATATAGCTAACATTCTTGCTGATAAAAAAATACAAAGCCGGAGAGTTTGTCAGGTTATTGGCGCTGCTTATCGGGTTACACTAGGCGGTAACTATGTCGTCGAAATGAGAGAGTCATGGAAACCTTCGAATGCATTAACGTTCAGCAGGCCAGCGAGCATCTGGCGCAAGGCGCGCTGCTGGTTGATATTCGCGATCCGCAAAGCTTTGCCCTCGGACACGCGCAACACGCACAACATCTCAGTAACAGCAATCTGAATGCCTTCCTTGCCAGCGCCAGCCGTGAACGACCGGTGCTGGTAATGTGTTATCACGGCAACAGCAGTAAAGGCGCTGCGCAGTATCTGCTGAGTCAGGGCTTCAGCGCCGCCTATAGCGTTGATGGCGGCTTTGATGCATGGCGCGCTGCGTTTCCGGCGCAGGTTGTTAACGGCGGCCTCTGAGCCACGCGCGGTGAACATGGAGAGTGAAAATGGTGCGCATTACCCAGTTTGCTAACCCGCGCATGGCGCAGGCGTTTGTCGACTATATGGCGACACGCGGCGTGACGCTGCGCATCGAGCGGGACGGCCACTACGTCATCCTGCTGGATGACGAAAGTCAGCTATCAATGGTCGAAAACGAACTTCAGCAGTTTGTTCGTCAGCCTGAGCACCCACGCTATCAGGCTGCCAGCTGGCATACCGGCAATACCAAAAGCGGCCTGCGCTATGAGCGCAGCAATTTCTGGTCGAACATCCGTGAGCGTGCTGGTCCGCTTACCATGACCATGCTTTTTGTCTGCATTGCGGTATATATCCTGATGCAGATTTTTGGCGACCAGACGGTGCTGCTGTGGCTGAGCTGGCCTGATGGGCCGGGGCAATATCTGCAGGTATGGCGCTGGTTTAGCCATGCGCTGTTGCACTTCTCGCTGCTGCATATTCTGTTCAATTTGATGTGGTGGTGGTATCTCGGCGGTGCGGTAGAAAAGCGTCTGGGCAGCGGCAAGCTGTTTGTCATTATGCTAATTTCGGCGCTGCTTAGCGGTTTCGTGCAGGCCAAATTCAGTGGTATCTGGTTCGGTGGACTGTCGGGCGTGGTTTACGCGCTGATGGGCTATTGCTGGCTGCGCGGCGAGCGCGATCCCGAAAGCGGCGTTTATCTGGAGCGCGGGCTGATCGGTTTTGCGGTTGTCTGGCTGGTGATCGGCTGGTATGGCGCATTTGGCCTGGCCATTGCGAATGGTGCCCACGTCGCCGGGCTGCTGGTCGGCCTGGCGATGGCCTTTGTCGATACCCGTGCAGTGCGACGTCGTTAACGCCGAATAAAAAAGAAAACAGGAGTGTAATGTGAAGCAGACGCAACGTCATGACGCCATTATCGATCTGGTCCGGCGTCAGGGATATGTCAGCACGGAAGAGCTGGTTGAGCATTTTGACGTCAGCCCGCAAACCATTCGTCGCGATCTTAACGATCTCGCCGATCAGAATAAAATCCAGCGTCATCATGGTGGTGCAGCTCTGCCTTCCAGCTCTGAAAATACAGCCTGGCAGGAACGCAAGATGATGTGGTCGGCGGAAAAGGCGCGTATCGCTGAGCGCGTCGCCAGCGAAATCCCCGATGGCGCGACGCTGTTTATCGATATCGGCACCACGCCAGAGGCGGTGGCGCACGCGCTGCTGAACCATAAAAATCTTCGCGTCGTAACCAACAACATCAACGTGGCGACGCTGTTGATGAGTAAACCTGATTTTCGGCTGATTATTGCGGGCGGCGAGGTGCGCACGCGCGATGGCGGTATCATGGGTGAGGCGACGCTCGATTTTATCTCCCAGTTCCGCCTCGATTTTGGCATTCTCGGCATTAGCGGCATCGATATGGACGGTTCACTGCTGGAGTTTGATTACCACGAAGTGCGCACCAAGCGCGCTATTATCGAAAATTCGCGCTGCGTGATGCTGGTGGTGGACCATTCAAAGTTTGGCCGCAATGCGATGGTCAATCTGGGCAATATGGGGCTTATTGATCAGCTTTATACTGATAAACAGCCACCCGCCAGCATTATGAAAGTGATTGAGCAGCATGAGGTGCAGCTCGAGCTTTGCTGACGTAACCCGCCCGGTACCTGAGCGAGCGCCAGGGCTGGGCGCAATCAACGCCCCGTGCTTATCGGCCTGAGCCACCCGCCTGAGTACCTGATGCGTGAATAGTTCCCTCCAGGCCAGCGTATCATGCTGGCCTGATACGCTGCGGCGCGGCTGGCGCTTTAGCGTCTGTCGCCTCCTGCGGGCACAACATCCTCATCCTTTTTCTTTGTTTCCTGTCGATTTTTTCCCCACTGCCGTCTTTACTTAATGCTCTGTTTGCCTCCGTCAGGCAGAGAAGAGATGGCAAATCCACCGTTCTGGACCGAGACGCTAAGGGGAGAGCATGAAAGAGAGCGCACTGGATCGCGCGGCAGTAGCCGCCGGAATTTCCCTGACCTACACCAACGCCAAAGGCGAGCCAGAAGCCATCAGCGACGAGACCAAAACCGCGCTACTGGCAGTGATGGGCAATATCAGTAAAGAAAAAGGCGCACCGCTGCCGCCGGTGCAGGTTATCAGTGGCGCGGCGGCGCGACAGCTTGATCCTGTCGGACGCGGCCTTTATCAGTGGCAGTTGCGCAGTGAAAAGGGCCGCGAGTTTAGCGGCGAGCTTCAGGCGGGTGAACCTTTTAAACTGCCTTCACCGCTTGGCCACGGTTACCACCAGTTAACGCTGAGCAAAGGAAAACAGCAGTGGCACACGCGCATTATTCTGACGCCGCGCCGCTGCTGGCTACCCGCTCCGCTACGTAACGGGGAGAAGCGCTGGGGGGCGCTGGTGCAGCTTTATACCGTGCGCTCGGCCAGTAACTGGGGCATTGGTGATTTTGGCGACCTGCAGCTGCTGCTGGAGCAGGTGGCACGGCAGGGCGGTGACTTTGTCGGACTGAACCCGCTCCATGCGCTCTATCCTGCCACACCTGATTTCGCCAGCCCCTATAGTCCCTCCTCCCGGCGCTGGCTCAATATTATCTATATCAACGTGGCGCAGCTGGAAGATTTCCAGCAGAGCGCGGCGGCGCAAAAATGGTGGAAGACCGCAAAAACCCAGCGCGCACTGGCAAAAGCGCGCGACAGCGAATTTGTCGATTATGCGGCGGTCATGACGCTAAAGCTCGCCGCTTTACGCCATGCGTGGGCGCAATTCAGCCAGCGCGCAGAGGATGATGCGCAGCGGCAGGCGTTTGCAGCATTTATACGCGACGGCGGTGACAGCCTGCGCTACCAGGCCGCCTATGACGGCGTGCAGGCGGAACGTCGCGCTGATGACGATCGGGCATGGGGCTGGCCTGCCTGGCCGGAAGGCTGGCGCAACAGCCAGTCGCCGGAGGTAAAGCAGTGGTGTGAGACGCATGAAGAGGAGATCCGCTTCTGGCAGTGGTTACAGTGGCTGGCGCAAACACAATTCGCCCAGTGCTGGGCGCACAGCCAGGCATTGAACATGACGGTGGGGCTCTACCGCGACCTGGCCGTGGGTGTTGCCGAAGGCAGCGCAGAAACCTGGCACGATCCGGAGCTGTATCGCCTGGACGCCTCGGTGGGTGCCCCGCCGGATCGCCTGGGTCCGCTGGGGCAAAACTGGGGACTGCCACCGATGGATCCGCATGTGATGCGCGCGCGTGGCTACCAGCCTTTTATCGACATGCTGCGCGCCAATATGCGTGACTGCGGCGCGCTGCGCATCGACCACGTCATGGCGCTGCTGCGATTATGGTGGGTGCCTAAAGGGGAAACGGCGGACAAAGGCGCCTACGTCAGCTATCCGGTGCAGGATTTGCTGGGGATTCTGGCGCTGGAGAGCCAGCGTCACCGCTGCATGGTTATTGGTGAGGATCTTGGAACCGTGCCTCCAGAGATTATCGGACTGCTGCGTGCCAGCGGCGTTTTTTCCTGGAAAGTGATGTGGTTCGAGCAGCAGCGCGACGGCAGCTATCGTCAGCCGGGCAACTATCCGCGTCAGTCAATTGCCAGCGCCAGCACGCACGATTTACCGACGCTCAGCGGTTTCTGGAACGCCGGAGATTTTGCGCTCGGTGAGAAGCTTAAACTCTATCCTGACAAAGAGGTGTTGCAGTCGCTGCATGAGCAGCGCGCGAAGCAGAAGCAGGCCCTGCTGGATGCGCTGCATCTGGCGGGTGCCATGCCCGCACGCAGCGCGCGGCAGGCGGATAAGCTGGAGATGACGCCCGCGCTGAATCTGGCGATGCATAAGTTTCTGGCGGCAACCGGCAGCGCGCTGCTGGGACTGCAACCTGAAGACTGGATCGGCATGACCACCCCGGTTAACGTGCCGGGCACCGTCGATCAATACCCCAACTGGCGGCGCAAGCTGGCACAGCCACTGGACGCTATCTTTGCGGATAAAGCGGTAATCAAGCTGCTGAAAGCGGTGAATCAGACGCGAAAAGGCGATTAACAGCTTACGCACGCCAGTCAGCGACTGGCGCGCGTGGAGAGATTAGTAGTAAGAGTGCTCACCGCGCTGGTGCTCGGTAAGATCGCGCACGCCTTTCAGGTCAGGGAAAGCAGCCAGCAGCTCTTTTTCGATACCGTCTTTCAGCGTCACGTCGATCATGGAGCAGCCGTTACAGCCGCCGCCAAACTGCAGGACAGCGTAGCCGTCGTCGGTGATCTCCATCAGCGACACGCGACCGCCGTGACCCGCGAGCTGCGGGTTGATCTGCGCCTGTAACAGGTATTCAACGCGCTCAGTCAGCGGCGCATCGTCAGAGACCTTGCGCATTTTGGCGTTTGGTGCTTTCAGCGTCAGCTGTGAGCCGAGGTTATCGGTGACAAAGTCGATTTCCGCGTCTTCAAGGTAAGGTGCGCTCAGCTCGTCAACGTATGCCGACAGCTTCTCAAACTTCAGTTCGGTGTCTGTGGCTTCTACCGCGTCTGGCGGGCAGTAAGAGACGCCGCACTCGGCGGTTGGCGTACCTGGGTTAATGACGAATACGCGAATCTGGGTGCCATCTTCCTGTTTTGACAGCAGTTTAGAGAAGTGCTCCTGGGCAGAGTCTGTAATCCGGATCATGGCAATTGCTCAATAGTTGACTAATTTAGTTGGTTATAATACGCCCATCACCGACGCTCTACAAGGTACGGCAAAGGCACCAGATTTGTACGCTGGCCGCGCCGTGCGCCAGCAAAATGCGGCTGATTTCCCCAGCGGTATGGCCCGTTGTCACCACATCATCAATCAAGGCGATATGGCGTCCGCGCACGTCGATTTCAAGGCGGAAGGCGCCACACACGTTGCGGCGACGCTGCGAGGCGCTGAGCCGGTGCTGGAGCGCATTATGCCGCCTGCGGTGCAGGCCCTCGTGGAATTCACAGCCGAGCCAGCGCGCCAGCGGTTTCGCAAGTAACGCAGCCTGATTGTAGCCGCGCTGGCAGGCGCGCACCTTATGCAGTGGCACGCAAAGCAGTAAATCTGGCCGCACCAGCCCACGCCTGCGATGAGCGTCCAGCCAGCTTAGCAAAAGCAGACGCGCCAGCATCACCCTGAGTGCGGTAATGCGATAAAACTTTAGCTGATGCACCCAGCGACGCAGCGGTGGCTGATAGTCGCTAACACAAATCAGGGCCTGCCAGTGGGGAGGCGCGCGCAGGCAGCGTCCGCATGATATCCGCGCGGAGGCGGCGGGCAGGCCGCAGCGAGGACAGAGAACGGGAAGCGCTGGCAAGGTACGCAGGCAGACGCTGCATAACCCGTGCGCGGCAACGCTTAGCGGCAGTCGGCATAGCCAACAGAGGGCAGGCATTGATAGCATAGCGACCTCCTTTTCATCTTTCGGGATAGTAACTGATGACCTCGCTTTACTGGCACACCTGTGGAGAAGGCAATATTGATCTTGTGCTGCTACACGGATGGGGACTGAACGCGGAAGTGTGGCAAAGCATCGTGCCGCGACTCAGCCCGCATTTTCGTCTGCACCTGGTGGACCTGCCGGGCTACGGCCGCAGCCAGCAGCCGGGTGCGCTTTCACTGCCAGAAATGGCGCAGCGGCTGCTGCCTCATCTGCCGCCGCGCGCGCTGCTGCTCGGCTGGTCGCTCGGCGGTCTGGTGGCGACCGAGCTGGCGCTACGCGTACCGCAACAGGTGGCGGGATTAATCAGCGTCGCCTCATCGCCCTGTTTTACTGCCTGTGAGACGTGGCCTGGCATCAAACCAGAAACCTTAGACACCTTCCGTGCGCAGCTTAACAGTGACTTTCAGCGCACCGTGGAACGTTTTCTCGCGTTGCAAACGCTGGGGACTGAGCGCGCGCGACAGGATGCGCGCCGCCTGAAAGAGGTAGTGCTGGCGCAGCCGGTGCCGCCGGTTGAGGTACTGGATGGCGGGCTGGCGATCCTGCGCGATGTTGATCTGCGCGATCGCCTGCCGACTGTCAAACTGCCATTTTTACGGCTGTATGGCGCGCTGGATGGGTTGGTGCCGCGCCGTATCGCTGCCTGGCTGGATGAGGCGCTGCCCGCATCACCTTCTGTGGTCATAGAGAAGGCGGCACATGCGCCTTTCATTTCGCATCCTGAAGTCTTTTGCCAGCATATTCTTGATTTCAGTCAGGAGTTTTGTGGTTAAACGTGACGCAGGGCTGGCGATTTTCCCTTTCTGCGACAATACTTTTAAGGTAAGCATGGTCGCTTAGGATGTGAATTGTCCAGGGAGAGGATAATGCCGTTCCATCTCGCCTGACGCGTTCAGCGTCTGCTTACATCTCACATAACGGAAATGAATGAGGGGTACTGTAATGAAGGTGATGAAATGGGTTGTGGCTTCAATGGTGATGGGCGCGGTGTCATTCTCAGCGTTCGCCGCTAAAGAAGTAACCAAAGAAGAAGTGCAAAAGATGAACCTTGAGAAGATCGGTACGGTGAATACCACGGCGGAAACCACCTCGCCAATGGACGCCAAACGCGAACTTTCCAAAATGGCTGATGAAAAAGGCGGTAAATACTTCCTGGTGATCGCTGGCCGTGAACACGGCAAGTTCAGCGCCACCGCGGACGTTTATAAATAATCAGCTGCGCAGCCAGACAAATTGCCAGGCATCCAGCGACACAGGCTGGGTGCCATCTATTTTCTCCTCTGTAATGACATCCTGAAAAAGCCGCGCCTCTGGCAGCGTAGCCAGAACGGTTTTTGCACTCAGATTAAACACGCACAGCAGACCATGACTCGCATCCTGCGGCGCATAGCGCTTTAAAACCAGCAATGCATTATCGCTGTCGAACAGCATCATGGGATTATCGGGGTGAAAGGCGGACTGGCGCGTACGTAGCTGGATCAGCTGACTGAGGCGGGTGTAGATCGCGTGGCGCAGCGTGTCGCCCTCTGCCAGCGCCTCTTCTATCTCTTTTAAATCAAATTTTTGCCGGTTAATGGCGCGGTTGTGACCTGCGGCTTTAACGCCTTCATAGTCATTGCGTGACCCAAGAATACTCTGGATGTAGATGGCGGGCACGCCCGGAAACGCCAGTAATATGGCGTGTGCCAGCAGGAAGCGGCGCAGACGCGTGTCGTCGCTGTCATCCTGCCGATTCAGGGCATCGAGATAAGTCACGTTGATCTCATACGGACTGGTGGTGCCATCTGGATTGTTTTTATAGGAGACCAGCGCCCCTTCCAGCGCCAGATCACGCACCAGCGCCACGATCTCCACCTCAGAAAGTATGCCGCGCGCCGGGTTCAGCCCGATACCGTCGTGTGAGGCGAGAAAATTAAAAAAGGTGGTCCCGCCGTTGCCCGGCTCAAGAGCCGCTGCCCACTGGCGCAGTGCGCGTCCTGAGCCGGAATGGATCGCGTGTAGCACCAGCGGCGGCAGCGAAAACTGATAAACCATCTGCGCCTCATCGTGGCCGTCGCCGAAGTAGCTGACATTATCTTTATGCGGCACGTTGGTTTCGGTGAGGATCACCGTGCCGGGCGCAACCGTATCGGCAATGGCGCGAAACAGCTTCACCAGCAGGTGGGTTTTTTCCAGATGGATGCAGCGCGTGCCGGGTGTTTTCCACATATAGCCAACCGCATCAAGGCGAACATAGTCGGCTCCCTTTTGCAGGTAGTCGAGCAGCACGTCCACCATGCGGATTAGCACTTCCGGGTTGCCGAAGTTAAGGTCGATTTGATCGGCACTAAAGGTGGTCCAGATAAAGCGCATCTCGCCGTTTGCCATTTCAAACGGCGTCAGTAATGGGGAGGTACGCGGCCGCGTGACACCACTTAAATCGGTCGCGGGCGGCATGCTGATAAAAAAATCGTCCCAGCCAGCATCGAGCGCCAGATAGTGTTTAAACCAGGCGCTGTGCGAAGACATATGGTTGCAGACAAAGTCGAACATCAGGCGCGTTTCCTGGTGCAGCCGGGCGACATCTGACCATTCGCCGCACAGCGGATTGACCTGATGGTAATCAATAACGGAAAAGCCGTCGTCAGACGAGTAAGGAAAAAAGGGAAGCAGGTGTACCAGCGAAAAGGTGGATTGCAGATGCTGCTGGTAGAAACGGGAAAAGCTTTGCAGCGTAGGGCATGCAGGCTCACGGAACTGATCGGCGTAGGTGATCAGCACCACGTCCCGCTCGTCCCAGTGTGCTTTGCGTGGCAGTTTAATGGCGTCGCGCGCGGCGGCAATGTGACTGAGCAAACGCTCACGCGCCCCCTGAGGAAAGGTATCGGCATAGATTTTATCGAGCAGCGCAGTGATCGTTTCCATCGCGAGTTGGGTGCCACGTCCCGGGTTATTTTTATGCAGGCGTGTTTTCAGCGTAGCGTTTAGAAGGGGATTTTCAACTTTAGTGAGGGATTACGCGCGCCCGGCCACGAATAAGCAGGGCGCGCAGATCTTAGCGTTTCTTACCAAAGGCCGCAGCCAGCGCGTCACCCATAGCGCTGTTGCCTGCCGGCTGACTGGTCTGGCGCGGACGAGCTTTTGCCCCGCCCGCTGGACGGGCCGTGTCGCGCGGTACACTGCGGCCACTGCCGTTACTGCTGCTGCGTGCGTTGCTGTCGCCAGGCTGTTCATCCAGACGCATGGTCAGCGCGATACGTTTGCGCGGCAGATCGACATCCAGCACTTTCACCTTCACGATATCGCCCGCTTTAACCACCTGATGTGGATCTTCAACAAACTTATCTGACAGCGAAGAGATGTGCACCAGGCCATCCTGATGGACGCCAATATCAACGAAAGCGCCGAAGTTGGTCACGTTAGTCACCGCACCCTCCAGCACCATGCCCGGCATCAAGTCGTTCATGGTTTCCACGCCTTCGGCAAACTGCGCGGTTTTAAACTCCGGGCGCGGATCGCGGCCAGGTTTTTCCAGCTCTTTGATGATGTCAGTCACGGTTGGCAGGCCGAAGCGCTCGTCGGTAAAATCGACCGCCTTCACGCTGCGCAAGGCAGAGGGGTTACCCATCAAATCGCTCAGTGCCTGTTCGGTGGCGGCCAGAATGCGTTCCACCACCGGATAGGCTTCCGGGTGCACCGTTGAGGCATCCAGCGGGTTATCGCCGTGGTTGATACGCAGGAAGCCCGCACACTGCTCAAAGGCTTTCGGGCCGAGGCGGCTGACTTTCAGCAGCTGCTGGCGGTTATTGAAGCGACCATTTTCGTCACGCCAGCTGACAATGTTCTGCGCCATCATGCGCGTCAGGCCGGCCACGCGGGTCAGCAGCGGAACCGAGGCGGTATTGAGATCCACGCCGACAGCGTTAACACAATCCTCAACGACCGCGTCCAGCTTCTTCGCCAGCTGGCTCTGGCTGACGTCATGCTGGTACTGACCCACGCCAATCGATTTGGGATCGATTTTTACCAGCTCCGCCAGCGGGTCCTGCAAACGACGGGCGATAGAGACCGCGCCGCGCAGCGAGACGTCAAGGTTCGGAAACTCCAGCGCCGCCAGCTCAGAGGCGGAATAAACTGACGCACCAGCTTCGCTGACAATCACTTTTTGCGCGGTGATCTGCGGATACTGTTTCTGCACGTCGAGGAAGAAACGCTCGGTCTCGCGTGAGGCGGTACCGTTGCCAATCGCGACCAGCTCAACCTGGTATTTTGCGCACAGGGCCGCCACCACGGTGGCAGCTTTTGCCGCCTGGCCGGTGTGAGGATAAATGGTATCGGTGGCAACCAGCTTACCGGTGGCGTCCACCACCGCAACTTTCACGCCGGTACGCAGGCCGGGATCGAGGCCCATTGTGGCGCGCATCCCCGCCGGGGCCGCCATCAGCAGATCGTGCAGGTTACGGGCGAAAACGTTGATAGCTTCATCTTCCGCCCGCTCGCGTACCGTGCCCATCAGCTCGGTCTCGAGGTGCAGCATGACCTTGATGCGCCAGGTCCAGCTTACAACCGCTTTGCGCCAGTTATCGGCCGGTGCACCATTCAGACGCAAATTGAGGTGTTCAGCGATCAGCGTTTCGCCATAGCTTTCGCGCGGCGGCTCGTCAAACTGCGGATCGGCGTTCAGCGAGAGCTGAAGCACGCCCTCATTGCGGCCGCGCAGCATAGCCAGCGCGCGGTGCGACGGCACGCTGCTCAATGCTTCGTGATGATCAAAGTAGTCACGGAACTTCGCCCCTTCCTGCTCTTTACCTTCCACCACGCGCGAAACCAGATGCGCGTTTTTCCACAGGTAGTCGCGCACTTTTGCCAGCAGCGCCGCATCCTCGGCGAAGCGCTCCATCAGGATATAGCGCGCGCCGTCCAGCGCAGCACGCACGTCGGCAACGCCTTTATCGGCATCCACATACCGGGCGGCCAGCTGCTCAGGATCCTGTGACGCATCCTGCCACAGCGTATTGGCAAGCGGCTCCAGACCCGCTTCAATGGCGATCTGACCCCGGGTGCGGCGTTTGGGTTTATAGGGCAGGTAGAGGTCTTCGAGTTCGGTTTTGCTGAGGGTGGTGGTGATGGCGCTGGCCAGTTCGCTGGTCAGTTTTCCCTGCTCATCAATAGACTTCAGAATCGACTGACGGCGATCTTCAAGTTCGCGCAGGTAGCCCAGGCGCGTCTCAAGCTGACGCAGCTGAGTATCGTCCAGGCCGCCGGTTACCTCTTTACGATAGCGTGCGATAAACGGCACGGTGTTCCCTTCGTCCAGCAGGCGCACGGCAGCTTCTACTTGCTCCGCACGCGCCTGCAGCTCACTGGCAATAATGTGGCTGAGATCTTTCATCATCGATTCTGTCTTGCTTACAGGGTTAAAAAAACAGGGGACAGTTATACGGATTGAAAGGTGAAATTGCCAGCGATGGGGGTGGCTTTAAGCGATATTCTGAATCAGGCATCGGGGTAGGTAATTTCATTGATGTACCAGAGCGCCGGGCCCGCTGGCGTCTCAACGGTGGCCGCATCGCCAGCCTCTTTTTTCAGCAGCGCGCGCGCCATCGGCGAGTCAATAGAGATGTAATCTTTTCGGCCAAAGATCTCGTCGTAGCCAACGATGCGGAAGCGTTTTACCTCACCCTCATCATTCTCGACTTCCACCCAGGCCCCGAAAAAGACTTTGCCATCCTGCTGCGGTGAATAGTCAACGATGCGCAGCGACTCCAGACTTTTTGTCAGATAGCGGACGCGGCGATCGATTTCGCGCAGGCGTTTTTTGTTGTACTGGTAATCGGCGTTTTCGCTGCGATCGCCGAGGCTGGCCGCCCAGGTCACTTTTTTCGTGACTTCGGGACGCTCTTCGCGCCAGAGATAGTCGAGTTCGGCTTTCAGCTTGTTAAAGCCTTCGCGGGTAATCAGTCGGGTTTTCATGCGTATCGACTCAGAAGGGGAGAAACAGGCAGTGTAAAACAAAGCAGGCGCGGCAAAAAAGAGTCGGGGAACAGGTTTTCAACGGTGAAAACCTGATGTTGACTTCCCCGGCGGCGAAACGGGCAGGTACAAAAAAGGGAGAGCAGATGGAATCGTTATTTTCCCGCCACGGTAGCGGTCGTGGTCGAGGATGAGGTGCCTTTATCACCGCCGCCAGCGGTCGCCAGGGCGATACCCAGCAGCGCGGCAACCGCACCTACGCCAATTGCGTTAGAGTTACCCTGCGCGGTAGTCGACGCCTGCGCACCCGCGGCCTCGCCGGTTGCGGTCGCAGCCCAGGCAGGATTAAGACTCAGGGTGGCCAGCGCACCCAGCACTAACAACGTTTTTTTCATTATTGCCATCTCTGTAGTGAAGCGTGTGCAAGCAGTGTGGTGCAATTCACAAAGCGCGGAAAGGTAGCTTTACTGATTGATTTGACGTGTTTTATTTTTAAATGGACTTAATCGTGATGGAAATGGCGCTAATCCGAGAGAAGCCTGCGGCAGGGCGAATTGTTGCTGGAGTTTTATGCTGTTGCGCGATGGCGCGGCGCTCTGCCTGCATGGGGGCGGACCCCAACCGATAGCGCTTAAGCCAAATTGCAGGTTAACTGGTTGATTTGCCGGTTTGATTAATGGCTGGACAGTTTTTACTGCCGACGTTTAGCAGAAAAAAAGGCTGACTTTCAGATTTGCCGGATCGTTTTTAAGCCGGACTAACGGCACGGCATTGTTATTAACACAGCGGCAAAATTAAAGATAAGCTCCTGTTTAATATGCTTTGTAACAATTTCGGCTAGAATATAAACCATTAATGACTGTCGCAGGCAGGCAACTTTTTTAACAATATCGGCTCAGGCAATCGCGCCTTTGGGAGTAGAAAATGCAAGAGAACTACAAAATTCTGGTCGTTGATGACGACATGCGTTTGCGTGCGCTGCTGGAACGTTATCTCACCGAGCAGGGCTTTCAGGTGCGCAGTGTCGCCAATGCCGAGCAGATGGATCGTCTGCTGACCCGTGAATCTTTCCATCTGATGGTGCTGGATCTGATGCTGCCCGGCGAAGATGGCCTGTCAATTTGCCGTCGCCTGCGTAGCCAGAGCAACCCGATGCCGATCATTATGGTGACGGCGAAGGGAGAAGAGGTGGATCGTATTGTCGGGCTGGAGATCGGTGCCGATGACTATATTCCAAAACCTTTTAACCCGCGTGAGCTGCTGGCGCGTATCCGCGCAGTACTGCGTCGTCAGGCGAATGAGCTGCCAGGGGCACCCTCGCAGGAAGAGGCAGTCATCGCCTTCGGCAAATTCAAGCTGAACCTCGGCACGCGTGAAATGTTTCGTGAGGATGAGCCGATGCCGCTTACCAGCGGTGAATTTGCGGTACTGAAAGCGCTGGTCAGCCATCCTCGTGAGCCCCTGTCGCGCGATAAGCTGATGAACCTGGCACGTGGCCGCGAATACAGCGCCATGGAGCGTTCCATTGACGTCCAGATCTCACGCCTGCGCCGCATGGTAGAAGAGGATCCGGCACACCCACGTTATATCCAGACGGTATGGGGTTTAGGCTACGTATTCGTTCCGGACGGTTCTAAAGCATGAGGCGACTGCGCTTCTCGCCTCGCAGTTCATTCGCCCGCACCCTGTTATTGATCGTTACCCTGCTGTTTGTCAGCCTGGTGACGACCTACCTGGTGGTGCTTAACTTTGCCATTCTTCCCAGCCTGCAGCAGTTTAATAAAGTGCTGGCATATGAAGTGCGCATGTTGATGACCGACCGGCTACAGCTGGAAGATGGTACGCAGCTGGAGGTACCGCCTGCGTTTCGTCGCGAAATTTACCGCGAGCTGGGCATCTCCCTGTATACCAACGCGGCGGCTGAAGAGAGCGGGTTGCGCTGGGCGCAGCACTATGAATTCCTTAGCGAACAGATGGGGCAGCAGCTGGGTGGTCCGACCGATGTGCGCGTTGAGGTCAACAAAAACTCGCCCGTCGTCTGGCTGAAAACCTGGCTGTCACCCGATATCTGGGTTCGCGTTCCGCTGACTGAAATTCATCAGGGCGACTTCTCGCCGCTTTTCCGTTATACGCTGGCGATCATGCTGCTGGCAATCGGCGGCGCGTGGCTCTTTATTCGCATCCAGAACCGACCGCTGGTGGATCTTGAACATGCGGCGATACAGGTGGGCAAGGGCATCATTCCGCCGCCGCTGCGCGAATATGGCGCGTCGGAGGTGCGATCGGTGACGCGTGCCTTTAACCAGATGGCCTCGGGCGTCAAGCAACTGGCGGATGACCGAACGCTACTGATGGCAGGCGTCAGTCACGATCTGCGTACCCCACTGACGCGCATCCGTCTGGCAACGGAGATGATGGGCGAAGAGGATGGCTACCTCGCCGAATCGATCAACAAAGATATCGAAGAGTGCAACGCCATTATTGAGCAGTTCATCGATTATCTGCGTACCGGTCAGGAGATTCAGACGGAGCGCGCCGATATCAATAGCGTTCTGGGAGAGGTCGTGGCGGCCGAAAGCGGCTACGAGCGCGAGATTGAGAATGCCGTCATGCCCGAAGAGCTGATACTGAATATCAACCCGCTGTCGATCAAGCGCGCAGTCGCCAACCTGGTGGTTAACGCCGCACGCTACGGCAACGGCTGGATCAAGGTAAGTAGCGGCCGCGAGCTGCATCGCGCCTGGTTTCAGGTTGAGGATGACGGTCCTGGAATTAAGCCGGAACAGCTGGCGCATCTTCTGCAACCCTTTGTACGCGGTGACAGCGCGCGCAGTACCAGCGGAACGGGCCTCGGACTGGCGATTGTGCAGCGTATTATTGATGCGCATCAGGGATCGCTGGAGATTGGAGAGAGCGAGCGCGGAGGATTACGTATTCGCGCCTGGCTGCCGCTGGCCGAGCCCTCAACGGCTGTCAGCGTAGCGCAGAGTTAACAGCAGGGCGCGGCGTGTGCCGCGCCCTGTGATTCAGAGTACCGGGCCGGCCTGCACCAGCGCGGCACCTGCCGCGTTATCGGTATACTTCTCAAAGTTGGTAATAAAACGCTGTGCCAGATCGCGTGCGGCTTCCTGCCACTTCTCTTCGCTCTCCCAGCTGCGACGTGGATCGAGCGTCGCGGCGTCGAGCTGACCCAGCACCGTCGGCACCTGCAGGTTAAAGACTGGCAGCGTTTCTGTTTCAGCGTTGTCCAGCTCACCCGCCAGAATCGCGTTGATGATCGCACGCGTATCTTTCAGCGAAATACGTTTACCGCTGCCGTTCCAGCCGGTGTTAACCAGGTAAGCCTGCGCGCCCGCCGCCTGCATCCGCTTCACCAGAACTTCCGCATACTGCGTCGGGTGCAGCGTCAGAAACGCCGCGCCAAAGCAGGCAGAGAAGGTGGGGGTGGGGGCCGTGACGCCGCGCTCGGTGCCCGCCAGCTTGGCCGTGAAACCCGAGAGGAAGTGATACTGTGTCTGTTCCGGCGTCAGGCGCGATACCGGCGGCAGCACGCCGAAGGCGTCTGCGGTAAGAAAAATGACCTTCTTCGCATGGCCCGCTTTTGACACCGGACGCACAATATTGTCGATATGATCGATCGGGTAAGAGACACGGGTGTTCTCGGTTTTGCTGTCGTCGTCGTAATCAACGCTACCATCTTCACGCACCACCACATTTTCCAGCAGCGCATTACGGCGGATAGCGCGGTAGATTTCCGGCTCGGCCTGCTCAGAGAGTTTGATCGTTTTGGCGTAGCAGCCGCCTTCAAAGTTGAAGACGCCGTCATCGTCCCAGCCGTGCTCGTCGTCGCCAATCAGCTGACGCTCTGGATCGGTAGAGAGTGTGGTTTTGCCGGTGCCGGAGAGGCCAAAAAACACCGCCACATCGCCTGCTTTGCCGACGTTGGCCGAACAGTGCATCGAGGCAATGCCGCGCAGCGGCAGCAGGTAGTTCATGACCGCAAACAGGCCTTTCTTCATTTCGCCACCGTACCAGGTGCCGCCAATCAGCTGCATCCCTTCGGTCAGGTTAAACGCCACAAAGTTTTCTGAGTGCAGACCCTGCGCTTGCCAGTCAGGGTTCGTGCATTTCGCGCCGTTCAGCACCACGAAGTCAGGTTTGAATTCCGCCAGTTCGCTCTCGCTCGGCTGAATAAACATATTTTTGACGAAGTGCGCCTGCCAGGCCACTTCAGTAACAAAGCGAACACTGAGGCGCGAATCGGCGTTGGCACCGCAAAAGGCGTCAACCACAAACAGACGTTTGCCCGAGAGCTGCTTTGTGACGCAGGTTTTCAGCTGCTGCCAGGTTTCTGGCGACAGCGGCTGGTTGTCGTTTTTGCCGGTTCCGCGATCGTTCCACCACAGCGTGTCGCGTGTGGTTTCATCGCGGACAATATATTTGTCTTTGGGCGATCGTCCGGTGAAGATGCCGGTATCGACCGCGACTGCGCCGCTTTGCGTCAGGATGCCGCGCGCATAACCTTCCAGTTCTGGGCGAAGTTCTTCGGTAAACAGCGTATCGAAATCGGGGTTGTGGACCACTTCCGTGGTGCCCTCGATGCCCAAAGCGGCAAGATCTTGCGAAGTCAGGCCGGTAACGCGCATGTGACTGCTCCTTAAGTCGTTTGGTACTGCACAGGCGAATAGTTATAGGTGTCGCACAAACCCCGTCGAACGCTGTCGGGCGGATGCACGATCGCGCGCAGTGTACTCTTCTTAGCCTGTGGGAAAAGCGTTCTCCCTCAGAAATGCGAACCAGGGCGCGTTAAGCAGCAAAAAGCACCGCTTTTGAAACTAAAGTTAGTGGAGAATGGTTATTTTACGTGGGAAATTAAGGGGATAACGCAGAAGGAAAAAGGGCGGCAAAACCGCCCAGAGATAAATCAGTGAATGCTTTCGCTGTTTTCGCTGTCGCTGCCACCTTTACGAATGGCAGCAATATCGACGGCGTCGTAAACGTAGTGCGTGCCGCAGTAGTCACAGTGCATATCGACCTGACCATCTTCTTCCACAATCTCATCTACCTCATGCTGAGGCAGCGTTTTCAGTACTTCACCACAGCGCTCGCGCGAGCAGGTACATTTAAAGCTTACCGTCTGCGGATCAAAGACGGTGGCCTCTTCCTGATGGTAGAGGCGCCACAGCACGTCAGTCGCGGGGAGATCGATCAGCTCTTCGGTCTTCACGGTTTCGGTCAGCGTGGCCAGATGGTTGAAGTCTTCGGTTTCGGTATCCTGTGCGGGCAGCACCTGGAGCAGAATGCCCGCTGCGCCTTTTTCGCTGGTACGAATAAACAGGCGGGTCGGCAACTGCTCAGAGCGCATAAAGTAGTCTTCGAGGCAGGCTGCCAGCGTTTCGCCCTCCAGAGCAACAACGCCCTGATAGCGCTCCCCTTTCTCAGGAGAAATGGTGATCGCCAGATAGCCCGTGCCCACCATGCTTTTCAGCGTGCTGTCGGCCGGGATTTCGCCCTTCACACGCGCCACGCCGCGCAGCTCCTGACGGTTGTTACCATTGATAACCGCCAGCGACAGCGGGCCGTCACCCTGAAGCTGTACGGTAATGTCGCCGTCAAATTTTAGCGTGGCGGTTAACAGGCTGGTCGCCACCAGCAGTTCGCCCAGCAGCGTCTGCACCGGTACCGGATAGTCATGGTTCTTGATAATTTCCTGCCAGGTGTGGCTGACATTCACCAGCTCGCCGCGCACGGCCACATTCTCAAACAGGTAACGATGCAGTTGATCTTGTACAGACATAACGTTTCTCTCGTTGGGGCGAAGCTTATTCGTCGCCCGATAATTTAAATTTCAGCAGATCGCGGCGCTCTTTTTTGTCGGGGCGGCGATCGGGATGCGGCATGGTGAGCGCGTTCATCTTGCGCGCCAGCGCGGTTTTTTCCCTTTTTTCGATGCTGGCGGCGGTTTCGCGGTAAAGCTGCTGCGCCACCTCTGCCGGGCCGCGTTTGTCACTCAGACCGGTTACAATGACGGTGCGCTCGTCGTTGCCCTGGCGCAGCGTCAGCTCTGCCTCCAGCTCAACCAGCTTGCTTGGCTTGCTGCGTTGGCCGTTGTAGTGCACCTTGCCGCCTTCAATCATGTCGCGCGCCAGTGAACGGGTTTTGTAAAAGCGCGCCGCCCACAGCCATTTGTCGAGGCGAACCTCTTCGCTACTTTTCTCTTTCATTGCTGCTCCCGTTTACGCCAGCGCGCTGCACAGGGTGCGAAAATCGCGGACCGCCGCGTGACGCTGGAAGACCTGATCGGGACGCCCGGAGTCGGGGTTGCTGACGCCTAAGCACCAGCCGATGCCCCAGCTTTTTGCCGCGTCGAGAATGGTCTCGTTGTCATCAATAAACAGCGTTCGCGGACGATCAAATCCGGTGTGCTGCTCCACCGCCTGCCACAAGCGCGGGTCCTCTTTCGGATACCCAAAGGTATGGGTGGAAAGCAATAAATCAAGGTGTGGCGCAAGACCTGTCTGCGCCAGTTTGATATCCAGATTGTACGGATGGGCGTTGGTCAGCAGAATGGTGCGTTTTCCTGCCTGACGCAGCGCCTGCAAAAACGGCACGGTATCGTCGCGCATCGTTGCCAGGCTGCGTTTGGCAAAGGTCATGGCACGAATATCCAGCGCCAGCTCCGTTGCCCAGTAGTCCAGACAATACCAGTTTAGCGTATGCGCCACGGCCTGGTACTTTTCCGCAATCAGCGACTCCGCCTCAGCAAGTGTAATATCGCGCGTTTCGCTCAGCGTTAGCGGCACATGCTCCAGCCAGAAATGACGGTCAAAGGCCAGGTCCAGCAGCGTGCCGTCCATATCCAGCAGTACGGTATCAATTTGCGACCAGTTCAGCGTCATCAGGAGGTTCCACAATAAAAAGTGGGCGACAGGGTAGCACAGAACAGTACAGGAGAGAGCAGGGGGCTGCTGGCAGAAGAGCGACGTCAAAACATCGGACGGACGCTCTGCATGGTGCTGAGGTTATGATTAAAGCATTTGTCATAGTATTGCTGAATATTGGCCATACGCTGACGATTGCGGTGAATGCGACGCAGCGCCAGCAAGGCGTTAACCAGCGCACAGGCCAGCAGGATCGTCAGCAGCAGTACGGTACCCAGATGGCGCCACATCGCCATGGCATCCGGCTCGTTGTGCAGGGCGATATGGTGCGTACCGTTAGCATCCACCGACAGGCCAGTAATAATGCCGCTGGCGCTGAACGGGGTATGCAGCAGCATGCCTGAAAGCCGTTGCAGCTCGCGCCACTGTGAAGGCGCATCCAGATCGAACAGAGAGACAGAGGGCTGCGGCTGGTTCACCAGCTGGCGGCCCTCGTCGCTGGCAATCAGGTAACCGCCTGGCGGCGGGCTGTTGAGATTTTCGGCCGCGCGGCGCGTCTCACGAAAAAAGAAGCTGGACGTGGCGGTGCTGACCAGATTTTCCAGCGCCTCCGCACTTACCGGGCGCAGCAGCACGTTCATCCCGCTCAACTGCCCGGAGTCGGCACGGCGTACCAGGGTATCCCAGTCTTTGGCGTTGCCAAGATTAACCAATGCATTTTTGAGCCTGACGCAGTCCTGCGGCTGGCTACAGAGATCCTGCGTTTTCAGCACCAGGTCGGCGAAATCATCCAGCAGAATCATGCCCGATTTCTGAATAGCTGACGCGAGCTGAGGATTAAGTTTGGGATCGGTGTTGGTTTCCGGATGCAGCTGACGCGTGGTCGCCTCCAGCAGCGCCGATGCTTTATCAATGATGTCCGACTGCGGTTGCGGCAGCGGGGAAGCGTTATTCCAGTAGATGGCTGAACAGTCGAACGGCATATAGGCGTAGCTTCGGTTGCTCTGATAATTATCGGGAACGGAGCACATGCCGGTGCCGGTAACCTTTAAAATATCACCGACGTGCAGCGACTGTGCTGCCAGCTGGTCTACCCTGTTCACTTCCAGCGTTTCGGTGCCCTTGATCCAGGCCAGACTGAGCTTCACAGGCATGCTAAGGGGGATCCAGCTAACCAGCAGCGCCATCACCAGCAGCGAGCCACAGGCCAGCACCACGTTTTTGCGCCAGCGCTGAATAGGGAAGTTGCGCACCTCATCCTGCAGGGACAGGAAGCGGCCCTGTCGTACTACCTGCCGGTTCAGATAGATTTCAACGTCGGTAGTTTGTCCCAGGTCGTGCGCCACGTAAGGTAGCCAGTGCGGCGGATAGGCAAGATCGATAATACCCAGCGTGATATTGCTCTGTTCCTGGTTCGATTCGCCAAACAGACCCCAGCGCTTGGGGGCACCGCGCAGACAGTGAATATCGCGCATGCGTTTCTGACTGGGAATGTGAAACAGTGACCAGGTGCCGACCCCAATCATGGCGCATCCCAGCAGCACCAGCCAGAGCATGAAACTGGTGGGTACCAGCAGGCTGATAAAAAACAGCAAAAAGGCGAACGTGATGGTGACGGCTTCACGCGTGCCGTCCGGACGCGTCAGCTGGTACTCTTCCAGCGTTTCTTTGCGCACCTGCAACAGCTCAACGTTTTCGCTCTCTTCTTTGCGAATTGAGGCGTTAGTCGAACCGGGGCGCACCAGCGTGGGCAGCGACGGCTGGTCCGTGCCGTAATTAACCAGTGAGTGACCATTGAGGGAAATCACCAGTGGAATGGTCTGGGTACGGATCAGCTCAACGTAATTTTCATCGTTGATGTACTGTTCCCAGTGCGGGGGCAGATGCACTTCCACTTCGTCGAGGTAGTAGCGCCACTTGTGCGGATCGTCGGTTGACAGGCCATAGCGGGTAATGGCGCGTGTTACCGGATAGACATTGTTGCTCTGGGCAGTGAGCGTGAGATTATCATAGAGCGCATGTTTTTCGCCGGGCACAGCAAGGCGTGACGGTCTCGCAAGCGAGGCGACATATTTCTCCACCGCGCGGCGTTCGTCGTCGGTGAGTTTGCGGCAAGGTGGACTGATAAAGGGCAGCGGTTTCGCCAACGGCGGACGTCGCCGCATTGCATACCAGAAGCCAATACCTGCCAAACCTGAGCAGGCCAGCACGATGAATAATAAAATGAGGATTGTGCTCATGCTTTGCTCAATTCAGCCAAAATCCCGCCTTCACGTTGGACGTATGCTCCCAGATAGAACTGTTATTTAAGACAATTTTGGCGGGAATTAACCACTCTGACAAGTGAAATGCCGGAGGAAATAACGCGCAAAATCATTAAATTAGAAAATATTTCAGCATGCCTTGCGCGAATGTTAACTAGCAAAAACTGAATTAAACATCGGTCTTTTCTGAATTTTAACGGATGACGTTGACTTATGGCAAAAAGGTTAGCGGCTATAACAATGCATTGTTACCGTTCTGCACGAGGGTGTGCGAGGATAAGCCGCTAAACTCGCTGTCGCACAAACGCTTTTGGTCAGGTAAGCTGACGTGTTCCCGGCATCGCACGGCGTTGAAAGTCTGAGGCTGATATGAAAAACCCGTTAATAAAACCCGACATCCTCAATGTAGAAACGGTGGCACGCTCGCGGTTATTTACCGTCGAATCGGTCGATCTCGCCTTCAGTAATGGCGCACGACGCGTTTATGAGCGCATGAAGCCGTCCGAACGCGAGGCGGTAATGATTGTGCCCATTATCGATAATCAGGTCGTGCTGATTCAGGAGTATGCGGTTGGGCTGGAAACCTACGAGCTGGGTTTTCCTAAAGGACTGATTGATCCTGGCGAAACGGTATTTGAAGCGGCGAACCGTGAGCTGAAAGAAGAGGTGGGCCTGGGAGCCGAAAAGCTGGAGTTTCTCAGCAAGCTCACCATGGCACCGTCCTACTTTTCCAGCAAAATGAACATTGTGGTGGCCGAAGGGCTCTATCCTGAGCGGCTGGAAGGTGATGAGCCAGAGCCGCTCATTGAGCATCGCTGGCCGCTCGACAAGCTGCTGGCGCTGTTGCAGGAGCCCGACTTTCGCGAGGCACGTAACGTCAGCGCGCTGTTCCTGGTACGTGAATGGCTGGTGCAGCAGGGCAGACTTAGCTACTGAGCCGCACACACCCAGTAAAAAGGCCGACAGTAGTGTCGGCCTTTTACGTTGTTATCACGAATTAAAACAGCTCGTGGCTCTCACCGTTATCCATAATGGTGGTGCCGACGTCGTGCACGGAATATTCCGTTGGCTGCGTGCCGTTAATAAAATATTCCTGGCGCGTATTGCCGCCGCCGTTCGCCAGCTTGCCGGTGCTGCGGTCGATGGTTACCGTAACGACACCCTCCGGCGGCGTCAGCGGCTGCACCGGTACACCGTCCAGCGCGCTTTTCATATAATCATCCCAGGCGGGCTGTGCGCTCTTCGCGCCGCCTTCGTAGCCGGAAATCTGGTCGGGAATCGCGCCCGACAGCGTGCTGCGACCAAGATCGCGGCGTGCATCGTCAAAGCCGATCCATACGGTTGTTACCACGCCAGGACCGTAACCTGAGAACCAGGCATCTTTCGAGCTGTTGGTGGTACCGGTTTTGCCGCCAATATCGTTGCGCTTCAAATCGCGTGAGGCACGCCAGCCCGTGCCCATCCAGCCGGGTTCACCAAAGACGTTGGAATTCAGCGCGCTTTTGATCAAAAACGACAGCGGTGTGTTGATGACGTGCGGCGCATACGCCTGTGTGCTGTCTGCCTGCGGCTGGGCAGGTACCTGCTCCAGGGCAGGCTGCGGCGCAGGCTGGTTCTGGTTTTGATCGGAGGTGGCAACGTTCTCGACGCTCTCTTCGTTAAGCGCCAGCGCTTTGCGGGTATCGCCATAAATCACCGGCAAATTGCACTGCGGGCAGGCGATACGCGGCTTCGCTTCAAAAAGCGTGTCACCTTTCTCGTTCTCAATTTTGCTGATGAAGTAGGGGTCAACCAGGAAGCCGCCGTTTGCCATCACCGAATAGCCACGCGCGACCTGCAGCGGGGTAAAGGAGGCCGCGCCCAGCGCCAGCGATTCAGTATGCACGATGTTCTGCGCCGGAAAACCGAAGCGTTGCAGATACTCTGCCGCATAATCGACACCCATCGCACGCATGGCGCGCACCATCACCACGTTTTTCGACTGGCCCAGACCCTGACGCAGACGAATCGGACCGTCATAGGTGGGCGGCGAGTTTTTAGGTCGCCAGTCGGCCCCTGCACCCGCGTCCCAGCGAGAGATCGGGACGTCGTTCAGGATAGACGCCAGCGTCAGACCGCGATCCATCGCTGCGGTATAGAGGAATGGCTTAATATTGGATCCGACCTGACGCAGCGCCTGCGTTGCACGGTTAAACATGCTCTGGTTAAAGTCGAAGCCGCCCACCAGCGCGCGTACCGCACCGGTCTGCGGATCGAGTGAGACCAGCGCCGAGTTAACGTCTGGCACCTGTGCCAGCCACCAGGCGTTGTCGACTTTACGCACCCAAATCTGCTGGCCCGTCTGGATCACCTGCGACACGCTTCTCGGCGTCGCGCCCTGTACCGTATCGGATTTGAACGGACGGGCCCAGCGCACGCCTGCGAGGCCCAGCGACACGCTGGAGCCATCTTTGAGCAGAGCGGTGGCTTCGTCACTGCTGACCTGGGTCACCACGGCGGGCAACAGCGGTCCGTAAGCCGGCAGTGGCTTCAGCGCTTTCAGGATCTGCTCCTGGCTCCACGCCTGCTCGCCGACTTTCCACAGCACGCTGGTGGGGCCGCGGTAGCCGTGACGCATATCGTAGGCCAGCACATTATTGCGTACCGCGTCCTGGGCTGCCTGTTGCAGGCGGCGCGTAACGGTGGTGTAAACCTTATAGCCATCGTTGTAAGCGCCATCGCCGTATCGCTTCACCATCTCCTGGCGTACCATTTCCGTCAGATAAGGTGAAGAGAAGGCAATTTCCGGACCGTGATAGTTCGCAACCAGCGGGGTATTACGCGCCTCATCATACTGTTGCTGGGTGATGTAGTGCTGGTCCAGCATACGCGCCAGCACCACATTGCGGCGAGCCAGCGCACGGCTGTGGGAATAGAGAGGGTTAAAGGTCGATGGTGCTTTAGGCAGGCCAGCGATCATCGCCATTTCGCTCAGCGAAAGCTGATCGACGGGTTTACCGAAATAAACCTGCGCGGCGGCACCGACGCCATAAGCGCGGTAGCCAAGGTAGATTTTGTTCAGGTAAAGCTCAAGGATCTCATCTTTATTCAGCAGTTGCTCAATGCGAATAGCAAGAAACGCCTCCTTGATTTTACGCATCAGCGTGCGCTCAGGACTCAGGAAGAAGTTACGCGCCAGCTGCTGAGTAATGGTACTCGCGCCTTGCGAAGCATGGCCTGACACCAGCGCAATGCTGGCCGCGCGGAAAATGCCGACCGGATCGACGCCGTGGTGCTCATAGAAACGGCTGTCTTCCGTTGCAATGAAAGCCTTGATCATCTCTGGCGGCATTTGCTCAAGAGTAAGCGGGATACGGCGTTTTTCCCCGTACTGGGCGATCAGTTCGCCATCCGCGCTGTACACCTGCATGGGCGTTTGCAGACGTACATCTTTCAGCGTGTTTACGTCCGGCAGCTGCGGCTCTATGTATTTGTACAGACCATAAATCGAGCCAGCTCCCAGCAAGATGCAACACACTGCAAGGATTAATAAATACTTTACGAACTTCACCTGGAATTTCCCATCTGTTGTCGTTTGGGCAGTTTATAAACAACCGCGCGGTAGTATAAAGGCAAGCCAGACGCTTTGATACGTCCTTTTACCCCTGTAGATAAGGAGATCGCGCGCATGGCTTTTCAGACATGGCAAGTCGGACTGGATATTCAGAATACGCAGCTCTGTGCCCTCGCTATTCAACGTCGTCGTGACGGCTGGCAGCTGCGTCGCTGGTGGCAGCAAGGGCTGCCGAAAGATACGTTAAGAAACGGCATGCTGCAATCTTCGCCTGCGTTACAGGCGGCGCTGTGTAAGCTGCAACAGCAGCTGCCGCAACGCTACTCGCTGCGCGTCGGGCTGCCTGCCCAGCTGGTATTGCAGCGGCCGCTGACCCTGCCAGCGCAGCATTTACAGGAGCCAGCACTGGGGCGCTACGTGACAGCCGCCGCGCAGCGGCTTTTTCCGGTTGACGCGGACGTGCTGGCGCTGGACTACCGCGCCAGCGATCGGGAGAATCAGCTCTGTGTCACCGCTGCCCGGCGGGAAGCGATAGCTCAGTGGCTGACGCCGTTGCAGCAAAGCGGCCTGCAACCTGCCGTTTTTGAGCTGACGACGCATGCGCTGGCGCTGACGGCCCAACTGGGCGGTCTGGAAGAAGGTGCTGCCCTGCTGTTACATCAGGATACGCACTGGCTCTGGTATAGCCGCACCAGCAACGTCCCTGTTGGTTATGCCGATTGCGCGATCGCGCCCGAGACGCTGGCGCAGCGCTGTTTCCCGTCGGCCAGCGTGCGCTATGGCTGTGTACCGGCGCATATTGCCTTGCCAGATACCTTCACGCCTTTCTCACCGCTCAGCCTGTTTGCCTGCCGGCAGCCGCCGCTGCCGCAGCAGGAAGCCCCCTTTTGTATTGCCGCTGGGCTGGCGCTGCGTCCGGAGGACAGCTGATGGTTGCGGTAAATCTACTGCCGTGGCGCGATGCGCGCCTGCAGCGCAAGCGGCGCATCAGCACTACCTTTGCCTGCGTCATGCTCGTGCTCTTGCTGCTCTCGATGGCGCTACAGCTGTGGCGGCTTGAGCGTGGCAGCCAGCAGCTACAGGCCGCGGAGCGGCAGGCGCGTGACGCGCTGACGGCGATTGAGCAGCGGCTCAGTCATCAGCAGGCGCTACACCAGCAGCTGCTGGCCCGACAGGCAGCGCGACGGCTGACGCAGTACCATACCGACCGTCTGATACGCTGGCATCAGTTCTGGCAGCTGCTTCCGTCATTGCTGCCGGATCGCCTCTGGCTACTGCGTATAGAAAAATCATCTGCACAGCTGCGCATAGAGGGCGGGGCGCAAGACATGCAGGCAATACGCGAATTTCGTCAGCAGTTGAAAGCGCTACCGCTGTTTAGCGCGGTGATGCAGGGCAGCGTGCAGCGGCAGCAGGATGGTCTTTATCATTTCGCGCTGCGTGCGCAAACCCGCGAATCTGACAGTGAATAACCTGCTGGATGTGTGGCTGCACCTGTCGCTGCGCAGGCAAATGACGTTTACAACGACGGCGCTGGCGATGATGGCACTCGCGCTATGGCTGATGCTGATTCAGCCCCGGCGGCTGGCGCAGCAGAGGGTGCATGCTGAGGTGAGCCTGCTTGAGCACGCTTATCAGCATCAGCTAATGCAGCTCAGGGCGCTGCCTGCCGAGACACAAATGCATGCACAGCTTGCTGAGCTGGCGCGTGCGCCCAGTCTCTCCACGCGCAGCGCACGACTTGAGGCGTTACTGGCAGCACGCGGTCATCAGCTGGAGAAATGGCAGCCGGAAGCAGAGCCGCGAATGCTGACGCTACAGCTGGCCTGGCCGCAGTTCCAGCCACTGTTTGCGGAACTGGCACAGGCGGCTACCCCTTTCCCCTCCCGCTTTTTGCTGGAGGCGGAGCAGGGGCGGTTACGGGTCAGTGTCTGGCTGGAGAAACAGGATGCGCGCTGAACTCATCATGCTCTGGTTTATCACCGCCAGCCTTTGTGCCGCTCCACGCGATCCTTTCCAGCCTGCAGCGCAAAGCCTGTGTGAGGCACCTCCTGCCGTGCTGACCGGCTGGCGGCTGCAGGGGGTGCTGGGACGCGAGCCTGGACTCCGTGCCAGGCTGGTTTCGCCACAAAACGCGGTATTGACAATTGCACCCACAGAACCCGTCGCACTACCGGGCTGGCAATTAAGTGCGATTGATCGGCGCAGCCTGACGCTGAGGACGCGCAGCGGCTGTGCACCCCAGTCCACCACCTTCTCATTAAAAGGAAGCGTTTATGCTCAGGATGGCTCTCTTTCTGCTGGCGTGTATCTGCCTGCCGCCCGCCTTCGCCAGGGACAACGATAATCAGCGGCTTAGCCTGAATTTTGATGACGCGCCGGTCGAACAGATCCTTCAGGCGCTGGCAGAGTATCAGCACGTCAATCTGCTCATCGCGCCGGGCGTTAAGGGTCGGCTTTCGCTTCGGCTCGACGATCTTCCCTGGCGGCAGGCGGTGTCGCTGGTCACGCGGCTTGCCGACCTTAAGGTAGTGGAAGAGGAAAATGTACTACTGGTTTATCCCGGTAGCTGGCAACAGCAAAAGCAGCAGGCAGAGCGTGCAGAGCACGCGGCCCGCGAACAGCAACAGCCGCTGGCACTGCGAAACGTGACGCTGCACTACGCCAGTGCCGAAGAGGTGTTTCGCAGCCTGCAAGGTGAGCGACAAACCCTGATGACGCCGCGCGGCAGCGTGACGCTGGACGCACGTGCTAACGCGCTGCTGCTGCGTGATACGCCGGCAGCGCTTGATGATGCTGAACGCTGGCTGCGGGCGCTGGATGTGCCGCTTGAGCAGGTAGAACTGGCGGCACAGATTGTCACCATCAGCGAAGAGACATTGCGTGAGCTTGGCGTGAACTGGACCCTCTCTTCTGGTTCAGACGCAGCAACGGCAGCGCTACGCAATCCACGAATGGCAATTCCCCTGGCGGTCAGCTCACCGGGAATGAGCGCAGGCGTCACGCTGGCGCGCGTTGGCGGCCGCCTGCTGGATCTGGAGCTGAGCGCGCTGGAGCAGGAGAACCAGGTGGATATTATTGCCAGCCCACGCCTGTTCACCTCGCATCAGCAAAAAGCGACGATCAAGCAGGGCAGTGAAATTCCCTATGAGGTCTCAGCAGGCACCAGTGGCGCCACGACCATTGAGTTTAAAGAGGCAGTATTAGGAATGGAGGTGACGCCCAGGGTGCTGGGCAACGGCCGTATTCAACTGAAAATTCGTATCAGCCAGAACGTGCCGGGCCGCATTGTCGAAAGCGGTGACAGCAGCGCGCTGTCAATTGATAAACAGGAGATCGAAACACAGGTCACGGTAAAAGATGGCGAGACGCTGGCGCTGGGCGGTATTTTCCAGCAGCAGCGCAGCCAGGGGGAAAACCGTGTTCCGGTGCTCGGCAATATTCCGCTACTGGGCGCATTGTTTCGCCACCAGACCGCCGAAAATAAAAAACGCGAGCTGGTTATCTTTATTACGCCTCGATTGGTCAGGGAAGCAGCGCTTACGTCCGGATAAACCGGAAAATACGTTCCGTGGTGCCAACTGCGTTGACGCAGGGCAGGAATTAGCTTACAAGGTTTAGCGATTTTTAGAACGCTGTAACCGTCCCGACGGCGCGTATCCGTCAGGGTCAGATATCTCTTCTCTTAAGGCGGCGCGTAAAAGCGCAGCGCTAATGCGCATCGTTTCGCATATCGCACACCGGCCCCGCAAGAGGAATGCCGGGGGGCGATTTATTCGGTTGCCAAACGCCCTTGAGTGTTGAGATAATTTTTCATCTGACTCTTGCTAACGCTCATGAGGTCTCAGTTCCTGTCCCGCCAGCTAGTTAGCTGCACGCGGGGTATCATCAACGAATTCTTAGTAATACCGACAAAAATGGCAGAGAAACGCAATATCTTTCTGGTTGGGCCGATGGGTGCCGGCAAAAGCACTATTGGTCGTCAGTTAGCTCAGCAACTCAATATGGAATTTTTCGATTCCGATCAGGAAATTGAGCGACGTACCGGAGCGGATGTGGGCTGGGTATTTGACGTCGAGGGCGAAGCTGGATTTCGTGACCGCGAAGAAAAAATCATCAACGAACTGACCGAAAAGCAGGGCATTGTCCTGGCAACTGGCGGTGGTTCCGTTAAATCCCGTGAAACACGCAATCGTCTCTCCGCCCGCGGCGTGGTGGTCTATCTTGAAACCACTATTGAGAAACAGCTGGCACGCACGCAGCGCGATAAAAAGCGCCCGCTGTTGCAGGTCGATTCCCCACCGCGCGAAGTGCTTGAAGCGCTGGCTGGCGAGCGTAATCCGCTCTATGAAGAGATCGCGGATGTCACCATTCGTACTGACGATCAAAGTGCTAAAGTGGTGGCTAACCAGATTATCCACATGTTGGAAAAAAACTGATCCCATGCCGAAAGGCTCAGTAACAGGTATCGAGCATCATGGAGAAGATCACTGTTTCACTGGGAGAGCGTAGCTATCCCATTACCATCGCCGCCGGACTGTTCAAGGATCCGGCTTCTTTTTGGCCGCTAAAAGCGGGCGATAATGCGATGCTGGTCACTAACCAGACGCTGGCTCCGCTCTATCTTGAGCGCCTGTCGGCGTTGCTGACGGCAGCGGGCGTCAAGGTGGATCAGGTGATTTTACCCGACGGCGAACAATACAAAACGCTCGCCGTGATGGATGACGTCTTTACCGCGTTACTCAAAAAACCACACGGTCGCGACACCACGCTGATTGCGTTGGGTGGCGGCGTGATTGGCGATCTTACCGGCTTTGCTGCCGCCAGCTATCAGCGCGGCGTGCGCTTTATTCAGGTGCCCACCACGCTGCTGTCGCAGGTCGATTCGTCGGTCGGCGGTAAAACGGCGGTAAACCATCCGTCCGGCAAAAACATGATTGGCGCGTTTTATCAGCCTGCTTCGGTGATTATTGACACCGACTGTCTGCGTACGCTGCCACCTCGTGAACTGGCATCAGGCCTGGCAGAAGTGATTAAGTACGGCATCATTCTGGATGGCGACTTCTTTAGCTGGCTGGAGCAAAATCTTGATGCGCTACTGGCGCTGGATGAACAGGCAATCGCCTGGTGCATTCGCCGCTGTTGCGAGCTTAAAGCAGAGGTTGTCGCTGCGGATGAGCATGAGCACGGCCAGCGTGCGCTGCTGAATCTGGGGCATACCTTTGGCCACGCCATTGAGACGCATATGGGCTACGGCAACTGGCTGCATGGCGAGGCTGTCGCGGCGGGTATGGTGATGGCGGCGCGTACGGCGCAGCGGCTGGGCCAGTTCAGCGAGGCGGATACGCGACGCATTATCGCGCTGTTGCAGCGTGCGGGTTTGCCCGTGCAGGGACCGGAAAGCATGACGGCAGACACCTATTTGCCACATATGCTGCGCGATAAAAAAGTGCTGGCTGGTGAACTGCGTCTGGTGCTACCGCTGGCAATAGGCCGTGCCGAAGTGCGCAGCGGCGTGGCGCATGATATGGTGCTGGCTGCGATTAACGACTGTCTAAAACCCTGAACAAAAGCAGTTAAGTGGTGACGCGGCGCGCGGGGTGCGCATGGCCGAATGCCGCTTTACGGAGGAGGCAAAATGGATGAGTTTAAACCGGAAGATGAGTTAAAACCTGACGCCAGCGACCGCCGTCCATCGCGCCCGCGTAAGACGTCTTCTGCACCCAAAGTGCCGGTTTCGCGCCAGCATATGATGATGGGCATCGGCATTCTGGTCCTGCTTTTGCTGGTACTCGGCATTGGTTCGGCGCTGAAAGGCCCGGATGAAAGCAAGCCGAGCGCGGGTAACAGTGCGAATAATGCACCGGCTTCTACTGCCAGCAATGGCGGTGAAAAGAGCATCGACCTCTCCGGTTCAACGGCCATGAGCGGTGGACAGAGTGCGCCGACAGAAAACGCGCCAGCAGGCACGGCCCCGGCCGACAGCAATGCGCCGCGCGATGTTTCTATGCCGCCCGTTTCTTCTACCCCGACTCAGGCAGCCCCCGTTGATACGCCAGCTAATCAGCAGCGCGTAACGTTACCCGGCGATCTCAACAGCGCGCTGAGCAATCAGCAGCAGCAGGTTGATAATGCCGCGCAAAGTGGCAGTTCACTGCCCACCGCACCGGCCACCGTCAGCGGTAGCGCAGGCAACAGCAGCAGCAACGCTATCACAGCGCCTGCGGCGACGCGCCCGACGGCCCCTCGCACCACTGCTCCGACGCACACGTCTCGCGAACCCGCACACAAAAACAGCGCTGCGGCCAAATCTTCTGGCAGCGAAAGCCGTACGCACACGACGCCAGCGCGTCCGGCCATCAGCGGCTCGACAGGTAGCCGTGCGACAGCCAGTAGCGGCGCAGCCTCCAGCAAGCCGCTGCCGGCGGGTAACTATACGCTTCAGCTAAGCGGCGCTTCGCGCGAGGAGAGCCTGAACGCCTGGGCCAGAAAGCAAAATCTCAGCAACTATCACGTTTATAAAACCACGCGCAACGGCCAGCCGTGGTACGTGCTGGTCAGTGGATCTTACGCCAGCTCGGCAGAGGCCCGACGCGCAGTGGCCTCGCTACCCGCCGAAGTCCGTGCGCAAAACCCCTGGGTGAAGCCCGTAAGCCAGGTTAAGAAAGAAGCCAGCCAGTAAACTATGTGGGGCCGGTTAATCCGGCCCCGTTGATAAGCGCCGTTCTGCTGTCGGTCCGCCACAGCTCCACAATAAGATGTATAACCACGACAGCATGAAGAAAAATCGCGCTTTCCTGAAATGGGCAGGAGGAAAATTTCCTCTGATGGATGATATTCGACGCCATCTGCCGCAAGGCGACTGCCTGATCGAGCCTTTTGTCGGCGCGGGTTCTGTGTTTCTCAACACCGACTATGCGCGCTACCATCTGGCTGATATCAACAGCGACCTGATCAATCTCTATAACATCGTTAAAGACCGCAGCGCACGCTTCATCGAGGATGCGCGTCGGCTGTTTTCACCGGAAGGTAATACGTCGGAATGCTACTACCTGCGCCGCGCCGCCTTTAACGCCAGCAGCGATCCCTACGAGCGCGCGCTGCTGTTTCTCTATCTGAACCGGCACGGCTATAACGGTTTATGTCGTTACAATCTGCGCGGCGAGTTTAACGTGCCCTTCGGCCGTTACCGAAAACCGTATTTCCCTGAAGCCGAGCTGTTATGGTTTGCCGAACGCGCGCAAAAGGCGACCTTTGTCTGCGAATCGTACGATGTTACCCTGACCAGCGCGCAGGAAGGTTCGGTGATCTATTGCGATCCGCCCTATGCGCCGCTGTCGGCGACAGCAAATTTTACAGCGTACCACACCAACAGCTTTAGCCTGCGCGAGCAGCAGCATCTGGCTGAGCTGGCGGAACAGGCGCAAAAGAGCCGAATTCCGGTATTGATTTCTAATCACGATACCGCTCTGACGCGTCTCTGGTATCAGAATGCAGAATTGCATGTGGTGAAAGCGCGGCGTTCTATTAGCCGGAGCATAACGGGTCGCACCAAGGTAGACGAACTGCTGGCTCTTTATAGCTAGCCTGTTTCGTCCGCGACCAGGCATTACGTCAGCCCGCTGGCTGGCGCACAACATTGGGAGAATCGGATGAAACAATATTTGCTGGCCCCTTCCATCCTTGCGGCGGATTTTGCCCGCCTCGGTGAAGATACCGCAAAAGCGTTGGCCGCTGGCGGCGACGTGGTGCATTTCGACGTGATGGACAATCACTACGTTCCCAATCTTACGATGGGACCAATGGTACTGAAAGCGCTGCGCGACTACGGCATTACCGCGCCGATTGACGTACACCTGATGGTAAAACCGGTGGATGCGCTGATCCCGGAATTTGCAAAAGCAGGTGCCAGCTATATCACTTTTCATCCTGAGGCGAGCGAGCACGTTGACCGTACGTTACAGCTGATTAAAGAGCACGGCTGCAAAGCGGGCCTGGTGTTCAATCCAGCAACGCCGCTTAGCTATCTTGACTACGTGATGGACAAGCTCGACGTTATCCTGATTATGTCCGTTAACCCGGGCTTCGGCGGGCAGTCCTTTATCCCAGGCACGCTGGATAAACTGCGCGAAGCGCGCAGGCGCATCGATCAGGGCGGCTACAACATCCGTCTTGAGGTCGACGGGGGGGTAAAAATCGACAATATTGCGCAGATCGCTGCGGCGGGCGCGGATATGTTCGTTGCCGGCTCTGCCATCTTTGGCCATCCCGATTACAAAAAAGTGATTGATGAAATGCGTCACGAACTGGAGAAGGTTAATGGCTCATTTCACTGATATTCGCGCGCTGGCGTTCGATCTTGACGGTACCCTGGTGCACAGTGCGCCAGGCCTGGCACAGGCAATTGATCGGGCGCTGGCCGACCTGCAGCTGCCGCCTGCTGGCCTGGCACGCACCTCCACCTGGATCGGCAATGGCGCAGACATCATGATGTCGCGTGCGCTGACCTGGGCGCTGGGCCGTGAGCCGCAGCCCGATGAGCAGCGCGATGCGCGTGCGCTGTTCGATAAACACTATGCTGACACGGTGGAAGCGGGCAGCACGCTGTTTCCACAGGTAAAAGAGACGCTGCTGGCGCTGCACGCGAAAGGGCTGCCACTGGCGATTGTCACCAACAAGCCAACCCCTTTTGTTGCGCCGCTGCTGGCGTCACTCGGCATTGCCGACGCCTTTACGCTGATTATCGGCGGTGATGATGTGATCGTGAAAAAGCCGCATCCGGCGGCGATTTTCCTGGTGCTGGGCCATTTTGGCGTTATGCCCGATCAGCTGCTGTTTGTTGGCGATTCACGTAACGATATTCAGGCGGCGCAGGCGGCAGGTGTGCCTAATGTCGCCATGACCTATGGCTACAACTACGGTGAGCCGATTTCCGGCAGCAACCCTAATTTGACTCTCGACTCTTTTGATGAACTTTTGCCCGCTCTCGGGCTGCACTAATCAGGACACAAGCATGAGCAAACCCATTGTTTTCAGCGGCGCACAGCCGTCCGGCGAACTTACCATTGGCAACTATATGGGTGCGCTGCGTCAGTGGGTGCAGATGCAGGACGATTTTCACTGCATTTACTGCATCGTCGATCTGCACGCCATCACCGTTCGCCAGGACCCTGCTGCCTTGCGTAAGGCCACGCTGGATACGCTGGCGCTCTACCTCGCCTGCGGCATCGATCCCAGCAAAAGCACCATCTTTGTCCAGTCGCACGTACCGGAGCATGCCCAGTTAAGCTGGGTGCTGAACTGCTACGCCTACTTTGGCGAGCTGAGCCGTATGACGCAGTTTAAAGACAAGTCAGCGCGCTATGAAGAGAACATCAATGCCGGCCTGTTCGATTATCCGGTGCTGATGGCGGCGGATATTCTGCTCTATCAGACCAACCAGGTGCCGGTAGGCGAAGATCAGAAGCAGCATCTGGAGCTGAGCCGCGATATCGCGCAGCGTTTCAATGCGATCTACGGTGATATTTTCCGCGTACCTGAGCCGTTTATCCCGAAATCGGGTGCGCGCGTGATGTCGCTGCTGGAGCCGACGCGTAAGATGTCCAAGTCTGATGACAACCGCAATAACGTTATCGGCCTGCTGGAAGATCCGAAATCGGTGGTGAAGAAGATCAAACGTGCCGTTACCGACTCCGAAGAGCCACCAGTGGTGCGCTATGACGTGAAGGAAAAAGCGGGCGTATCAAACCTGCTGGATATCCTGTCGGGCGTGACAGGCAAGAGCATTGCCGAGCTGGAAGCGGAGTTCGAAGGCAAGATGTATGGCCACCTGAAAGGTGCAGTGGCGGATGCGGTTTCTGGCATGCTGTCGGAGTTGCAGGAGCGCTACAACCGCTATCGTAACGACGAAGCTTTCCTTGAGCAGGTCATGCGTGACGGCGCACAGAAGGCACGTGAGCGTGCGCAGGAGACGCTGAAAAAGGTCTATGAAGCTATCGGCTTTGTTGCCGCGCCCTGATTACAAACACGTTAAAGGCGGATGCTTTTCCGCCTTTCCAGACCGCAGATAATCCCGTAAACGGTTGGGGGATCTCGCAGGGACGCCATCCCGCGTCGATCCTCCTCTCTCGCCGTCAGGTTAAAACCAGCGCAGCCGGTCGCGCAGACTGACCACGCTGCCGATAATAATCAGCGACGGACTCTCTACCTGCTGTGCCAGCTCGCTGAGCTGCTCCAGCGTGCCGCTTACCACGCGCTGCTGCGTGCTGGTGCCATTCTCCACCAGTGCCACCGGCATATCTGTGCGCATACCGTGATGGATCAGCTGCTGCTGAATATGGGCTGCCTGCGCCAGCCCCATATAGAACACCAGCGTCTGCTGTTCAGCAGCCAGCTTCTGCCATTCCAGCGCGTTATCCTGCTGTAAATGACCGGTGACCAGCCGCACGCTCTGCGCATGATCGCGATGCGTCAGCGGAATGCCGCTGTAGGCCGCGCAGCCTGAGGCTGCGGTCACGCCCGGCACCACGCTAAACGGAACCTGATGCTGCGCCAGCGTCTCCAGCTCTTCACCGCCGCGCCCGAAAATAAAGGGATCGCCGCCTTTTAACCTGACCACCCGTTTGCCGCGCTGTGCCTGCTCCAGCAGCAGCTGATTGATCTCTGCCTGCGGCACGCAGTGGTGCCCGGCGCGTTTGCCGACGAAGATGCGCTCGGCGTCGCGCCGTACCAGGTTCAGGATGGCTTCTGAAACCAGCCGATCGTAGACAATCACATCCGCCTGCTGGATCTGCTGTAGCCCTTTCAGCGTCAGCAGGCCGGCATCCCCTGGCCCGGCTCCTACCAGCGTCACTTCGCCCTGCGTCGGCAGCTCTGCGCTGAACAGCAAGTCGGCAAGCTGGGCCGCCTTTGCGCTGTCGCCGTTGGCCAGCGTCTGCGCCAGCCGATCGCTGGTAAAAAAGCGCTCCCAGAAATAGCGGCGCTGCGCCAGAGAGGCAAAACGCTGTTTGACCCGTGTGCGCAGCGTGCCTGCCAGCGATGCCAGCTGGCCGAGGTGCTGCGGCAGCATAGCCTCTATCTTCTCGCGCAGCAGGCGCGCCAGCACCGGCGCGCGGCCGCCGGAAGAGACCGCCACCATCAGTGGCGAGCGATCGATAAGGGACGGCATGATGGCGCTGGCCTGCTCGGGCGCATCGACCAGATTGCAGAAGATGCGACGCGCTTCGGCTGCCGCCGCGACCTGCTGATTAACGGCGTCATCGTTTGTTGCGGCGACCACCAGCCAGCACGCTTCCAGCCACCCAGCCTCAAACGCGCCGTCTATCAGCGTCAGCTCGCCGTTAGCAGCCCACTGGTGAAAGGCCGGAGAAAAATGTTGCGCGCCAGCGTACAGATCGGCACCCGCCGCTATCAACAGACGCGCTTTGCGTTCGGCAACGTCGCCGCCGCCTACCAGTAAACAGCGCTTGCCCTGAAGGCGGCAAAAGAGAGGGAAATAATCCATAAAACGTCCTGAAAGCGAGAGGAGAGCATGCTGCCGGTAAGCGCGTTACCGGCAGCGCAGCATAGCATCAGGGAGAGGGGGAGGTCAGGCGCAAACCTCGACCTTGCCTGCGTTGACGCGCACGGGATAGGTGGCGACAGAGTGCGCCGCATCTTCCATGCAGTAGCCATCGCTGAGGCGGAAGCGCTGCTTCTTCAGCGGACTGGCGACCCAGAGCGTATTGTCGTGCTCGGCAATGATGCCGCGCGACAGAACGCTGGCCTGGGCAAAGGGATCAATATTGCTCATCGCGAACAGCTCATCGCTGTGATGCGGCCGGAAAATAGCGATCTGCTGATTATTCACCAGCGCACACACGCCGGTTGCGGGCAGAATCTGTTCGATATCGCAAACGGCTCTCCACTGACTCATTCTTCGCTCTCCTCAATCAGGGTAACGGCGATGCGCTCTGCCGGACGCGCCGGACGATGCTGCTGACGTTCAGGCACCATCTGCACGTCGGGATCGCGCTGCGGCGTGTTGATAAAGTGGGCAAAGCGGGCGTGCTGGGCGGGATCGTCCACCGTCGCTTTCCACTCGCAGTGAACGCGCGCGCGCAGCGCACTTAGCTCGGCATCCAGCTTGCTGTTAATACCCAGCTTGTCGTCGATAATGACACTGCGCAGATAGTCGATGCCGCCCTCAAGGCTCTCCAGCCAGAGAGAGGTGCGCTGCAGGCGATCGCCAGTACGGATATAGAACATCATAAAGCGGTCAAGGTAGGTGACCAGCGTGTCGCGATCGAGATCAGCGGCCAGCAGGTCAGCATGGCGCGGCTTCATGCCGCCGTTGCCGCAGACATAGAGATTCCAGCCTTTCTCTGTGGCAATAATGCCGACATCTTTGCCCTGCGCTTCGGCACACTCACGCGTACACCCGGAAACGCCAAACTTCATTTTGTGCGGTGTGCGGATGCCTTTATAACGGTTTTCCAGCTCGACACCGAAGCCAAGACTGTCGCCGACGCCGTAGCGGCACCAGGTGCTGCCCACGCAGGTTTTCGCCATGCGCAGCGCTTTCGCGTAGGCCTGGCCGGTCTCAAAGCCCGCGTCGATCAGCTGCGACCAGATAGCGGGCAGATCGTCCTTCTGGGCACCGAACAGACCGATACGCTGTGAGCCGGTGATTTTGGTGTAGAGTTGATAACGCGTGGCGACTTCGCCAATGACTTTCAGTCCCTGCGGCGTAATTTCGCCGCCCGGCGTACGCGGGATCACGGAGTAGGTGCCATCTTTCTGGATATTACCGAGGAAGAGGTCGTTGCTGTCCTGTAGCGGGGTGTGCTGTGGCGCAAGCACGTAGTCATTCCAGCATGATGCCAGCAAGGAGGCGACGGTAGGCTTACAGATCTCGCAGCCATAGCCTGCGCCATATTTTGCCAGCAGCGCGTTGAAGGTTTTGATCTCTTCCACGCGGATCAGATGGTAAAGCTCCTGACGTGAGTAGGGGAAGTGGGCGCAGAGATGGGTGTTAACTTCGATGCCCTGACGACTCAGCTCGCTGTTCAGCACCTGCGTCAGCAGTGGGATACAGCCGCCGCAGCCGGTTCCGGCGCGGGTTTCGCTCTTCAGCGCAGCTACGGTATGGCAGCCACGCTGAACCGCCTGAATGATATCGCCTTTGCTGACGTCGAAGCAGGAGCAAATCTGTGCGCTGTCCGGCAGTGAGTCAACGCCCATGACGCTTTTTTCGCCGCTGCCTGCGGGCAGGATAAGCTGCTCTGGATTTTCAGGGAGCGGCACAGCGTTGAGTACGAACTGAAGCAGGTTGCCGTAGTCGCTGGTGTCCCCCACCAGCACGGCACCCAGCAGCGTAGTACCGTCTTCGCTGATGACCAGGCGTTTATAGACCGAACGGCGCTCATCCAGCCAGACAACGCTGCGTGCGCCAGGCGTGCGGCCGTGGGCGTCGCCAATGCCGCCAACGTCAACGCCGAGCAGTTTCAGTTTGGCGCTCATGTCTGCGCCATGAAAAGCATTGTCGCGGTTGAGCAGCACGTCACTGACGACCTGCGCCATCTTGTATCCCGGCGCAACCAGACCAAAGGTGCGGTTCTGCCAGGCGGCACACTCGCCGATAGCGTAGATCGCGGGATCGCTGGTCTGACAGCGGTCGTCTATGGCGATGCCGCCACGCTGGCCGAGTGCCAGGCCGCACTGCTTCGCCAGCTTGTCCTGCGCGCGTATGCCTGTAGAAAATACGATAAAATCGACATCCAGCGTGCTGCCGTCGGCAAACTGCAGGGTCTTGCCGCCGCTGGCGTGGTGCACAATTTGCTGAGTATGCTTGCTGGTATGCACCTGCACACCCATCTCTTCGATTTTCCGGCGCAGCTGCTCGCCACCCTGTACATCGAGCTGTTCCGCCATCAGCACCGGGGCAAACTCAATCACGTGCGTTTCAATGCCTAAATTTTTCAGCGCGCCTGCCGCTTCCAGGCCAAGCAGGCCACCGCCAACGACGGCGCCCCGTTTGCTGCGTCGCGCACACGCCTCGATAGCGTTCAGATCTTCAATGGTGCGGTAAACGAAGCAATCTGGCCCCTCCGCTCCCTGAATGGGGGGGATCCAGGGGTAAGAGCCAGTGGCAAAAATCAGGGTATCGTAGTGAACGGCACGGCCGGTATTAGAGTGGATCAGCTTTTCATCACGATTAATGGTAATGGCACGCTCGCCCAACAGCAGCTCAACCTGATGTTTTTCGTAATAGCCCTCGCGGACCAGAGAGAGTTCTTCAGTGGTATGGTGAGAGAACCAGGCGGAAAGGTGAACGCGGTCGTAGGCGGCGCGGGGTTCTTCACAGAAGACGGTTAGTGCGAACTGGCCGGGTTCGGCCTTGTCGATCAGCTCTTCAATAAAGCGATGCCCAACCATGCCGTTACCAATCACCACGACATTGTGTTTGCTCATGCTTGCCTCAAAATTGCGGAAACTGGCGCTACAATAGCGCGCCATTTTTCGCGCATATTGATATACATCAAGCGCCTTTTCGTATACCTACTTTGAGGTAGATTGCTGTTTACTGGTGTTTTTTGATTATTTGCTTCTCTGGAAAGCGGAGGCGACTTTTTAGCGGGGCGATGTTCAGGCGAGAGGGTAAAGGCGGGCGTAAAGGTGCCAAAAAAGGGCGGCCTGCGCCGCCCGGTTTGCTGTCAATGCATCACATGGCCATGCTGGCGATGGCGGGTGACAAAGCCCAGCAGAACGCACATCACAAATACCACGGCATAAAGGCCGTTTGCGGTCAGCAGTGCGGCATGAACGCCACTTTGCTTCACGATGGGGCTGGTGACGACAAATGTCAGCATGGTGCCCACGGTGCCACAGGTCAGAATAAAATTGACCAGCTTCGGCGAAGAGACTTTCGTCTGCAGGGAGCCGAGCGTGATGATGGTGGTGTAGATAGCGCTGGAGCTGAAGCCCAGAATCATAATGATCCAGTGCAGCATGCTGGCGTCTGACGCGGTGACGAACCAGTACATCAGGACGGTTGCGACGCCTGCCAGCACCATCAGGATGCGTTGCAGGTCAAAGAAGCGCAGCAGGAAACTGAACACCCACATGCCTACCATGTAGGCCGTCCAGAAATTGCCAACCAGCTGGCCTGCGCTGGCAATGTCCATGCCCATGGTTTTGGTCGCGTACTCCGGCACCCAGGAGATGAAGCCGAGCTGACCAAGGATATAACAGAGCGCCGCGATGGAAAGAAACAGCACGCCGATGCCCCATTTCTCTTTCTCCGCCGTTGGGCTGTTCTCTGGCTTACGCAGCACAGGGAACTCGACGCACAGCGTCAGGATAAAGATCGCTACATAGATAATCCCGATACAGACGTAGACCCAGTACCAGGGCAGTGCGCGCGCCAGCAAAATACCAGCCAGCACGGGAAACAGCGTACCGGCCATGCTAAAGAAGGAGTCGGTAAACAGCAGGCGCGAACCTCGCTGACGCCCTTCATACAGGTGGGTAATCAGGAAAGTACCAATTGACATGGTGATACCGCTGACCACGCCCAGCACGAACATGCAGAGCGAGAAAACAGAGAGATCGCGGCTGGTCATTAATCCCAGCACCGCCAGCACCATCAGGATAAAGCCAAATATCAGCTGGCGCTTCAGCGGCACAATCACCATCAGCCAGGCGTTCAGGAAAACCGAAACAAGAATGCCGGCGTTAAGGAACGTAAAGGTGTTGCCCATGCTTTCAATCGGCAGCTGAAAGTCCTTCGCGATGTCGCCCATAACCATGCCGGTAACGATCACCAGCGCGCCGGTTAGCGCGTATGAGAAAAAGCTTATCCAGGTAAGCCCGATACGATTACGATTTGTCATGTTGTGAACCTGTGGAAAACAGAGAGGGCGGCATAAAACTGTCAGAAAGTGTAAACGGAACTGTGATCTTAATAAATAAAGACTGAAAATCAGTTTTCAGATTTCATTGATAATGTGATTTATATCACGAAAACGTTTGCGTGTGCAGGGGGCAGGCGCACAGGCCACCGTGCGTAAATAACGGTAAAACACGCTGGCTCTTGTATTTTATGCTCTTTACAATCAATCTCGTTAAAAGCTGCTCTCCAAGGTAAGGAAGGAATTATTCATGCTTAAACGTACTTTTACTGCGGCCGTCGCCCTGCTTGCGCTCTCCACCGTTTCTGTCTCCGCGCTGGCTGCTAAAGGCGATACGCACGTCCTGCTCACCACCTCCGCCGGTAACATCGAACTCGAACTGAACAACCAAAAAGCACCGGTTTCGGTGAACAACTTCGTCGAATACGTTAACAACGGCTTCTATAACAATACGATTTTTCACCGCGTGATCCCTGGCTTTATGGTGCAGGGCGGCGGGTTTACAACGGATATGCAGCAGAAGCAGACCCGTGCACCCATCAAAAATGAGGCGGATAACGGCTTGCGCAACCTGCGCGGCACCATCTCAATGGCACGTACCGCAGAGAAAGACAGCGCAACCAGCCAGTTCTTTCTCAACGTCGCCGATAACGCTTTCCTCGATCACGGCCAGCGCGACTTTGGCTACGCGGTATTTGGTAAAATTGTGAAAGGGATGGACGTGGCTGAAAAAATTTCTCAGGTCCCGACCAAAGATGTCGGTCCTTATCAAAATGTTCCGGTAAAACCAGTAGTTATCCTGTCTGCGAAAGTCCTGCCCTGACGTATTGCGCCGCCATCCAGTGGCGGCGTTGCCTTGCCCCTCTCCGGCAAAGGGGAAATTAGCTCCTATACTCAGCTTCAAGAGTCTGGACAACCCCGAGCAGGAGGCGGCATGGCAAATAAACTCACCGAGAAACAGAAAAATACGCTCTGGCAGCAGCGACGCATTGCCAGTTATCAGGCCAGCTGTCGGCTGGAGGGTTTTACCCTGGCGGAGCCCGTCAGCACCTACGACCAGGCTGAAGCGAGACTCGACTCGCTGAGGAGACAGTATGGTGCCGAATAGTGCTGTCGCGCGCGATCCCTACCTGTGGCAAAACGATGACGTGCTGAAAAATCGTCTGAATATTCACGATGCCGCACAGTTGCGTAAGGCTGAGCTGGCGTTCAGCAGTGCGCGCCTCGCCACGCTGGAGCTGGGACCCGCTACCATTGGCCTGCCTTTTCTGTGTCATATTCACCGCACGCTGTTTCAGGACCTCTACAGCTGGGCAGGCGAGCTGCGCACCATTGATATCTGGCGCGACGACACGCCGTTTTGCCATTTCGAATATATCGAAAAAGAGGGCAACACGCTGATGGACGCGCTGGAAGAGGAAGAGGGGCTGCGCAACCTGGAACAGCAGTCGTTTGTAGCGCGCATTGCACACTACTATTGCGAAATCAATATGTTGCATCCCTTCCGCGAGGGAAATGGCCGCGCTCAGCGCATTTTCTTTGAGCAGCTGGCGCTGCATGCCGGGTACTTCCTCGAGTGGCAGCACGTAGAGGCGCAGCAGTGGCGTGAGGCAAACCAGGCCGGCGCAAATGGCGATCTGGCCCCGCTGGAAGCCGTCTTTGCTCGTGTTGTGAGTCGCGCCAGCCTGTAAAACGCGTAGAATAGCGGCGGTTTTCTCTGTCAGGACAGACCATGCTGCTGCTAATCGACAACTATGATTCCTTTACCTGGAATCTTTACCAGTATTTTTGCGAGCTTGGCGCGCAGGTGCGCGTGGTACGCAACGATGCCATCACGCTGGATGAGATGGCGGCGCTACCGCTGTCACATCTGGTGATTTCACCGGGTCCCTGTACGCCGGATGAATCTGGCGTCTCTATGGACGCCATTCGCCATTTCGCCGGACGCATTCCGGTGCTGGGCGTTTGCCTGGGGCATCAGGCCATTGCACAGGCCTATGGGGCCAGAGTGGTCCGGGCTCGGCAGGCCATGCATGGAAAAACCTCTGCTATCGTTCATAACCATCAAGGCGTATTCCGCAACCTCAATAATCCCCTGACCGTGACGCGCTATCACTCTTTGATCGTGGCGCGCGATTCGCTGCCTGATGAATTCGAAATTACGGCCTGGAGCCTGAAAGAGGGGGAGCCGGATGAGATCATGGGATTTCGTCACAGGACGCTGGCGCTGGAGGGCGTGCAGTTTCATCCAGAGAGTATCCTGAGTGAACAGGGGCACCAGCTGCTGCATAATTTTCTGGAAACCTGAAGATATGTTTGCCTTTGATTGATTTGTTATGCATATTTTATGACTAATATTTCATCGTGGTTTAATAAATAATCAAAGGTGGTCGTCGATGGCATCGGAGAAATTAGCGGTAACGCGGGAAACGTTTGATAAGGTGATATTGCCTGTTTATGCACCTGCGCACTTTGTGCCGGTGAAGGGCAAGGGCAGCCGTGTCTGGGATCAGCAGGGAAAAGAGTATATCGATTTTTCCGGCGGTATCGCCGTAACGGCGCTCGGCCACTGCCATCCGGCGCTGGTGGCGGCGCTGAAAAACCAGGGCGAAACGCTGTGGCACCTGAGTAACGTCTTCACCAATGAGCCTGCGCTGCGCCTGGCCAGCAAGCTGATCGATGCAACCTTTGCCGAGCGCGTTTTCTTCGCTAACTCTGGCGCGGAAGCCAATGAAGCCGCCTTCAAGCTGGCGCGCTACTACGCCTGCCAGCGCCACAGCCCGTTCAAAAGTAAAATCATCGCTTTCCATAATGCGTTCCACGGCCGCACGCTCTTTACCGTTTCCGTTGGCGGCCAGCCAAAGTATTCCGACGGCTTTGGTCCGAAGCCTGCGGATATCGTGCACGTTCCCTTTAACGATCTGGAGGCGGTAAAAGCGGTTATCGACGACCATACCTGCGCCATCGTGGTCGAACCCATTCAGGGGGAGGGTGGCGTAACGCCGGCTACCCCTGAGTTTATGCAGGGATTGCGCGAGCTGTGTGACCAGTATCAGGCGCTGCTGGTGCTGGATGAGGTGCAGAGCGGCATGGGACGCAGCGGCAAGCTGTTTGCCTACGAGCACTATGGCGTCACGCCCGACATCCTCACCACCGCGAAAGCGCTGGGCGGTGGTTTCCCGGTGAGCGCCATGCTGACCACCGATGCGATCGCCTCGACCATGTCGCCAGGCGTGCATGGCACCACCTATGGCGGCAACCCGCTTGCCTGCGCAGTGGCCGAAGCGGCGCTGGACGTGATCAATACGCCAGAAGTGCTGGAAGGGGTGCAGGCGCGTCGCGAGCAGTTTGTGACGGCCCTGAAGGCGCTCGACGCGAAGCACGATCTCTTTACAGAGATTCGTGGCAAAGGACTACTGATCGGCGCTGCACTAAAACCGCAGCATGCGGGAAAAGCGCGCGCCATTCTCAATGCGGCAGCGGCCGAAGGCCTGATGGTGCTGGTAGCGGGCACTGACGTGATCCGCTTTGCGCCTTCGCTGGTTATTGAGCCAGCCGACATTGAAGAGGGTATGGCGCGTTTCGCCCGCGCGGTGGAAGGCGTCCTGGCAGCCTGATTAACCTTTACGTAAATGCCTGATGAGCCAGCGGCCATGCTGTGGCCGCTGGCTCCACGCCAGTGACGAAATGGTATGCATCACGTTCAGGTGCTCCAGGATACGGCGCACATGCTGCTCCAGAATCGTGACCGCCCCTTCACCCAAATTATTGACCTCTTCCATGATGTTGGTCTGTGAGCCAGGCCCGTCATATTCCAGCCGCTGCTGGCAGCGCTGGATGGCGATTTCGCATGACTGCAGGTAGCGCTGCGCCAGATCGGGTGTCAGCATCGTGTGCTCGCGCGCGAGAATGGTCATGGCATTGATATGCTCGACGATAAACTGGCTGTGCGTGACCCACAGGCGCATGTCTTTCAGGTACTGGGCGTTAAAGCCCGGCTCCTGCATCGCCTGGTTGAGCGAGTTAAACAGCGCATTATGCGCCTGGTTAACCTGCATACGCTGATAGGCCAGCTTTTTCGCCTCCTGCTCGGGTCCCAGCAGCAGCTGCAGCGCATCCTGACAGGTTTCCAGCGCGTCGTGCGCATTCTGGCGAAGCAGCCCGCTCTGCCATTGTGGCCATAGCCAGAGCATTCCGCCGAAGGCGATCAAACAGCCCATCAGCGTGTCCATCAGGCGTGGAAGTAAAAACTGCGCGCCGTTCAGCGACAGCAGCTGCAGCGAATAGACCGCCGTAACGGTAAAGCCAATCATCGACCAGCCGTAATATTTGCGCGTGACCAGATAGCTGAGTAGCGTAACCACCAGCATAAACAGCAGCACCAGGGATTCCGGCACGGCAAAGCGTAGCGAGGCGGCGGCAATGACCAGCCCGGCAAAGGTGCCCAACGCCCGGTGCTGAATACGCACGCGGGTGGCGCTGTAGCCATTCTGACTGACAAACATAATGGTCATCAGGATCCAGTAAGGCTTGGGAATATCGAACAGCATCGCCAGCGCGCTGCCAAACATCAACATCACCGCAAAGCGTGCCGCCGTGCGCAGCGCTGAAGATTTAAAGGAGAGGTAGCTGCGCAGGGCGGGCAGCAGGGGCAGGCGGCGCTGGCGATCGCTCATCAGGTCACGCTGGTAGAGCGGTTTTTGCGTGCGCAGCACCCGGGCGATACGGCTGAAATGATAGAAGCAGAAATGCCCGACGGGATTATCGGGGTGCTGACGGGTGATCTTCTCCAGCGCGCCGAGCGGCTTTTCCATCTCAAAGCGACTCGGTAGCTGGTGATAGAGGATGGCATCGGCCAGCGCACGTAGCCGTGCTGAAATAATTTTGGCATTCCAGCGGATCACCGCTTCCGCATGGCTGCGCTCGACCAGCTTCTGAACCTCTTCTGGCTGATGCAGGCTGACAGAGATATGTTCCTGCAAATCGAGTGCTACCTGAAAAGCGCGCATGAGCCGTTTATGGCTGTTGTCGCGGCTGGCAGAGAGCATGTGCATCTGCTGGTAGCAGGTATTAATCAGATCAACCGCTTTCTGCTGGCGCGCGAGCAGCGGCGGCAGCGCTTTTTCGGGATCGGTGAGCTGGGTCAGCAGCGTATATTTCGCGTCGCAGTAATCCGCCAGCTCGCGATAGATCAGGCTCAGGGTTTCACGCATCGGCTGCTCTTTCCACAGCCAAAACCAGAACCAGTTGAACAGCCCGTACCAGAGCGTGCCACCAATGTAGAGCAGCGGTGGCACATAGACTGGCATACGCCCAATCAGGCTAAGGGTAAAGATAGCCGCGACCAGCGTGCCAGGGAGCAGACGACCGTGCAGCGGGCTGATTTCGCCAGTCACGCCCAGCAGCAGCGGCAAGGCAAAAAGCACGGCAGGCAGCGGGACGCCTTTTAGCGTCAGCAGCTGGATCAGAAAGCTGCCGAGCGCAAACAGCGAGCCGCCGACCACCAGGCGTTTGAAAAAGCGTTTATGCGGCGTGTCCAGGCCAGCCACGTTGCAGCAGGCGGGAACGAGAGAGAAGAGCAGGCCTTTTTGCAAATCGCCAAACAGCCAGCCAAGCGCCACAGGAATGCACAACACCAGCGTCTGCCGCAGCGCATAGTTAACTTCGGGGTGATAGATGATTCGACGCCACATCACTTCACTGAAAACAGTAGCGGCGTGACAGAAACATCACGCCGGGAGAGAGAGGAAATCAGCGGGTGCCGTACACGACAATGGTCTTGCCGTGGGCGGAAATCAGATTCTGGTCTTCCAACATTTTCAAAATGCGGCCCACGGTTTCGCGTGAGCAACCAACGATTTGGCCAATTTCCTGACGAGTAATTTTGATTTGCATGCCGTCGGGATGCGTCATGGCGTCTGGCTGTTTTGCCAGGTTGAGCAGGGTTTGTGCAATACGTCCGGTCACGTCGAGGAAAGCTAAATTGCCCACTTTTTCCGAGGTAACCTGCAGACGGCGCGCCATCTGCGAAGAGAGACGCATTAAAATATCCGGATTCACCTGAATAAGCTGACGGAATTTCTTGTAAGAAATTTCGGCCACTTCGCACGCGGTTTTTGCACGTACCCAGGCGCTGCGCTCCTGACCTTCTTCAAACAGGCCAAGCTCGCCAATAAAATCACCCTGATTCAGGTAAGAGAGGATCATCTCTTTACCTTCTTCATCTTTGATCAGTACCGCAACGGAACCTTTCACGATGTAGTAAAGCGTTTCAGCCTTCTCACCTTGATGAATCAGCGTACTTTTGGATGGATATTTGTGAATATGGCAATGGGACAGGAACCATTCGAGTGTAGGGTCTGTTTGCGGTTTGCCGAGAACCATTCGCTATTATCCTCTGTTGTAATCGTGCCCAAAATGCAGAGTCATATTCTCTGCCAGGCGATGAAAGCTTCAAGCGTTTCCCGAGAGGGAGATTATTCGGGGTTCCATTTTGCGCCAGGCGCTTGAGGTGTCCCGCCTTCGTCCTTAATAAGACGAAACTATTTTCAGCACTGTTTGTAGCACAGCTTTTGTCAGCTGTCTTCTGTTGTCTCGCTTCAGCAGAGGGGGGATTACTCTGGATTGCTGTTTGTCAGGTGAACGCGTACTCTGGCGGCAAACAGGCTATTCTCGAGGGAAAAACAATGCAGGCAAGAGTGAAGTGGATCGAAGGATTAACCTTTTTGGGTGAGTCCTCTTCAGGGCATCAGATCCTGATGGACGGTAACTCGGGCGATAAAGCGCCCAGCCCGATGGAAATGGTGCTGATGGCGACTGGCGGCTGTAGTGCCATCGATGTGGTTTCTATTTTGCAAAAGGGCCGCAACGATGTGGTGGAGTGCGAGGTAAAGCTGACCTCGGAACGCCGTGAAGAGGCACCGCGCCTGTTTACCCATATTAATCTTCATTTCGTGGTTACCGGCAAGGCGCTGAGCGACAAAGCCGTGGCGCGCGCGGTAGATCTGTCAGCGGAGAAGTACTGTTCGGTGGCGTTGATGCTGGGCAAAGGGGTCGACATTACCCACAGCTATGAGGTTGTGGCGCAGTAAGCCAAACCGCTGGTGCCGGTGACAAGGACAGCACGTCTTACTCAGCGCTGCCCTGCGTAATGACGCACCTTATCGCTGGGTGCGTCTGTCGCTTTTGCGTGGCCAGGCCGTCTGCTGCTTCCGTCGTCAGGCGATCTGCTTTCCTTCTATCAGCCGCTGCACCAGCGGTGCCATAATTAACTCCATCGCCAGCCCCATCTTGCCACCCGGCACCACCAGCGTATTCATATGCGAAATAAACGATCCCTGGAGCATCGCCAGCAGGTAGGGAAAGTCGATATTCTCCAGTCCGCGAAAGTGAATAACCACGAAGCTCTCATCCAGCGACGGGATCTCGCGCGCGGCGAAGGGGTTAGACGTATCGACGGTTGGCACGCGCTGGAAGTTGATGTGAGTACGCGAAAACTGCGGCGTAATGAAGTTGATGTAATCTTCCATTGAACGCACCACTGAGTCCATAACCGCTTCGCGTGAGTGGCCGCGCTCGCTGGTGTCGCGCACCAGCTTCTGGATCCACTCCAGGTTAACGATCGGCACCACGCCAACCAGCAGATCCACCTTTTCCGCCACGTTATGCTGCTGCGTCACCACACCGCCGTGCAGTCCTTCGTAAAACAGCACGTCGGTATTTTCCGGCAGCGGCTGCCAGGGCGTAAAGGTGCCGGGTACCTGGTTCCACGGCACCGCTTCATCATAGGTATGCAGATATTTGCGCGACTGGCCTTTGCCTGCGCTGCCGTAATCACTGAAGGTTTGCTCAAGCAGGCCAAAATCGTTGGCTTCCGGCCCAAAGTAGCTGATATGGCGACCTAAATCGCGTGCCTTGCGGATCGCCATATCCATTTCTGGTCGCGTAAAGCGATGGAAGCTGTCGCCTTCCAGTTCGGCGGCATGCAGGTTGAACTGCTGAAAAATTTTGCGAAACGCCAGGCTGGTGGTGGTGGTCCCGGCTCCGCTGGAGCCGGTCACCGCGATGATCGGGTGTCGTGCTGACATGTTGAAGCTTCCTGTAACGTCGGGCGATAGGCATTGTTAACATGAAAAGCGCGGTGGCGCATCAGCCACGAAATTCGCTGCGCGGCATGATATTGACGGTTTCGTGCAGTTCCGACCAGACCAGCACCGCGTCTCCACGTTCCAGCTGACGACGCACATCGTCGACCTTTTGCGCCAGGCTGCGCTCCTGCTCGCCGTAGTCGGTGCCTTCACGCAGCACAAAGGCTTCAATCAGGTTGTTGAGGGTTTCAGGGTCAATCTGTTGCCAGGGAATCATCATGAGCTAAGCCACTGTGTAAGCCACTGCGGCACGCGCTGTTCGAGCCACATCTGCGGTTGACGCAGTGTGCCACCGACAAAGCCAACGTGTCCGCCATGCGGCGTGAGTTGATAGGTGGTGCTGGCTGAGAGCTGATCCGACTGCGGGATCACCTCATCCGTCATAAAAGGATCGTCCTTCGCGTGCACAATCAGCAAGGGTTTACGTACGTTTTTGAGCAGCGGCAGGGCGCTGGCGCGACGATAATAATCCTGCGCATCAACAAAGCCGTGCGCGCGGGCAGTGATGGCATCGTCAAAGTCACGCAGGCGACGCAGTGCTCTGAGCTGCAGCAGGTCAACCGGCAGCGTCCCCGGCCAGGCACGTAGCTTGCGTTCGGCATTCTTTTTTAGCTGATCAAGCAGGTAGCGCTGGTAAAAACGGGAAAATCCCTGTTCGAGCTTCAGGCTGCACGGTTCCAGCAGCAGCGGCGCAGAAATAATGACGCCAGCGTCGAGCGGAGCGGCGTCACCCAGTCTTCCCAGCAGGCAGCCCAGCATGTTGCCGCCAAGCGATACGCCGACTGCAGCGGTCGGCACATCGCCCCAGCGCGTCTTCAGCCAGTGCAGAAAAAAAGCCGCATCTTCGGTTTCGCCAGAGTGATAGATGCGGTGCAGTCGGTTCGGTTCGCCGCCGCAGCCGCGAAAATGCATCACTACGCCGAGCCACCCCTGACGCTGACAGGCGTGCAACAGCCCGTGGGCGTAAGGGCTGTGAAAGTTGCCCTCCAGACCGTGAAACAGCACCACGCGCGGCTTGTGGCTCGCCTGCCGGGGATCTTCACTCCAGGCGAGATCGACAAAATCTCCGTCCGGCAGATCGAGCCGCTGCCAGTATGGGCGCAGTAAAATACGGCGACGCACCAGGCGTGGCAAAACCGTCTGCAGATGCGGATTGCGCAGGCTGCGCGGCGGCATAAAGCTGGCTGTCGCGTCGGGCGTAAAATTCATGTCACAAGCACTTGTCTGATCCATATCACACTGTTAGCTTCGTTAGGGTTGTAGTGAGTCTGGGATGAGGAGCACCCGCTAATGGAACTGAGCCTGTTTTTCTCTATGTTAGGTTTTCTCTGGGTCGCCGCCATCACGCCTGGCCCCAATAATATGTTACTCACTGCGTCCGGTGCCAATTTCGGCTTCTGGCGCACGCTGCCGTTAATGGTCGGCATCATGATTGGCATGCAGGTCATGCTGCTGATGGTGGCGTTTGGCGTGGGGGGGCTAATCCTGCTCTATCCCGCTCTGCACCTTATCCTCAAAATTGCCGGTAGCCTTTATCTGCTCTGGCTGGCGTGGAAAATTGCCACGGCCGCCTATGAAAAGCTGGAAACCGGCGACGCACCACCAAAACCAATGCCCTTCTGGCAAGGCGGCCTGCTACAGCTGATCAATCCGAAAGCCTGGCTGATGGCGCTCGGCGCCATCGCAAGCTTTAGCCTTGCGGGCAGCGCCTATCTGCATTCGGTAACGGCGATCAGCGCCGGCATGTTTCTGGTCAATCTGGTGGCCGGCGCAATCTGGATCGGGTTCGGCGCGCTGATTGGCCGTATTCTGCAGAGCCGCCGCGCCTGGACTATTTTCAATCTGGCAATGGGCCTGCTGACCGCTGCCTGCGTGCTGCTTATCTGGCGCTGAGCTAGCTGGAGGCGCGCTCAATGCGCTGCCATGCCAGAACTTCACGTACGACCGCCGAATCGGGACGACGAATACGCTGCAGCAGCAGTTGTACGCTGCGCGCGCCAAGCTGATACATCGGCTGCTCGATGGTGGTCAGCGGAGGATTCAGGCTGCGGGTAAAAGGTATGCCGTCAAAGCCCACAACCGCCACATCCTCCGGCACGCGCAGGCCCGCCTCCTGCGCCGCGTGCACCACGCCTAACGCCAGCACATCTGATACAGCCAGCACAGCATCCGGTGGCTCAGCCTGCTGCAACAGCTGGCGTAGCGCCTGACTTCCCGCTTCGCAGGAGATCTCATCGGCATAGGCCACGCCGTGCCACGACAGCGCCAGCTGTTCCAGCCCTTCGTAGTAGCCTGCTTCACGCTCGTGTGAATAAAGGTAGCGCATATCGCTGTTAACCAGCCCAATACGCCGGCGACCTTTGCCTGCCAGATAGCGTATGGTTTCTCGCGCCGCGCCGCGGTTGTCGATAGTGACAGAGGATGCCGCGATTGCGGGATCGTGCTCGGCACACTGCACCCAGGGCGCATCACCGATAATTCCGGCGATCTCCTTTAGCGTAGACGCGGCGTCCAGGCTGATGACGCCATCTACCACTTTGCCGGTGAGCAGGCCCAGATAGGCCGATTTACGCTGCAGTTGTGAGGCAGAGTTGCAGAGGAGAATGTGATAGCCCTGCGCTTCGGCCTCTGCTTCGATACCCTGCACGACGCGCGAGCAGAACGGGTTGGTGATGTCGGAAATCAGCACCAGCAGCATGTGGCTTTGCGCCGTACGCAGCTGACGCGCTAACAGGTTGGGCTGGTATTCGCTGGTTGAGATGGCCGCCAGCACCCGATCGCGCGTGTCGGCTTTTACGCCAGGATGATCGTTGAGTACACGGGATACCGTAGCTTTGGAGACGCCCGCCAACAGGGCGACCTTCTCAATAGACATATTGCCGCATACCTTTCTCGCAGGTTAAGAGTCAGCCCCTATCAATAGCACAGCGGCAATGTGAGCGCCTGACAATTTGTCTGAATTATTGCGGCTCGCTTTTCCCGAATTTTGCATCTTCTTTGCCGATCATGATCTAAGAACGTCTGTTTATTAAGAATAATTTTTAATTCCTTTATGAAATCATCGCCGCTGGCGACACTGCGCTCATCAACCATCCCGGCGGAGTACCCCCTCATGGCAGTGAAAAGATCGTTATCCATGCTGGCCGCAGCGCTGTCGCTGCTGGTGTTTCAGGCGCAGGCCGTGAATGTCACGGTGGCTTACCAGACCTCTGCGGAACCGGCAAAGGTGGCCCAGGCGGACGACACCTTTGCCAGAGAGAGTGGCGCGACCGTTGACTGGCGCAAATTTGACAGCGGTGCCGGTGTGTTGCGTGCGCTGGCCTCGGGTGATGTACAGATTGGCAACATCGGCTCCAGCCCGCTGGCGGTTGCCGCGACGCAACAGTTACCCATCGAAGCCTTCCTGCTGGCGTCGCAGCTCGGCAATTCCGAAGCGCTGGTGGTGAAGAAAGGGATCGACAGCCCGAAAGATTTAATCGGCAAGCGCATCGCCGTGCCGTTTATCTCCACCACACACTACAGCCTGCTGGCCGCGCTAAAGCACTGGGGCATCAAGCCGACGCAGGTGCAGCTTATCAATCTACAACCGCCCGCTATTATTGCGGCCTGGCAACGCGGTGATATTGACGGTGCCTATGTCTGGGCCCCTGCCGTTAACGAACTGGAGAAAGAAGGTAAAGTGCTGACGGACTCTTCACAGGTCGGTCAGTGGGGCTCGCCAACGCTTGACGTCTGGGTGGTGCGCAAAGATTTTGCCAGCGCGCATCCTGAAGTCGTGACCGCATTTGCCCGTAGCGCTATCGACGCGCAGCAAGCCTATCTCAACAACCCGGAGCGCTGGCTGCAGCAGCCGGATAATCTGAGCAAGCTGTCGCGCCTGAGTGGCGTACCGGAGGCGCAGGTGCCAGGCCTGGTAAAGGGCAATACCTATCTTACTGCGCAGCAGCAGGTGGAACAGTTGGGCAAGCCGGTTAACCAGGCGATCGTCGATACGGCGATATTCCTGAAAGAGCAGGGCAAAGTGCCGCAGGCGAAGGCTGATTACAGCAATTTTGTCACCAGCCGCTTTGTCGAGCCATTAGCGAAACAGTAAGGAGATCGCCATGCTGCGCATCGCTCATCTTAATGCGCGTTATGCCGGACGCCCTGCCTTGCAGGATATTAGTCTGCAACTCGATAAGGGTGAGCTGCTGGTGGTGCTGGGCCCGTCTGGCTGCGGCAAAACCACGCTGCTTAATCTGATTGCGGGGTTTTTGCCGGTGGAGTCTGGCAGCATTACGCTGGAGGGCAAACCCATCAGCGGACCGGGTGCAGAGCGTGGCGTCGTATTTCAGCATGAAGGGCTGCTGCCGTGGCGTAACGTGCTGGATAACGTTGCGTTTGGCCTTCAGCTGGCGGGCATAGCGCGCAGCGAACGTAACGCTATCGCCCGCCGCCTGCTTAAAAAGGTAGGGCTGGAAGGGGCAGAAAACCGGCCTGTCTGGCAGCTTTCAGGCGGCCAGCGCCAGCGCGTAGGCATCGCCCGCGCGCTGGCGGCCGATCCGCAGCTGCTGTTGCTTGATGAGCCTTTTGGCGCGCTGGATGCCTTTACGCGCGAGCAGATGCAAACGCTGCTGCTGACGCTATGGCGCGACAGCGGCAAGCAAATCTTGCTGATCACGCACGATATTGAAGAGGCGGTCTTTCTCGCCAGCGAACTGGTGCTGCTCTCGCCGGGACCGGGCCGCATTGTTGAACGCCTGAAACTTAACTTTGGCCAGCGCTTCGCCGCGGGCGAGCCCTGCCGCGCCATCAAATCCGATCCTGCCTTTATTGAAAAGCGTGAATATGTACTGAGCCAGGTATTTGAGCAGCGGGAGGCGTTTGTATGAGCGCGGTAATCAATGACAAAACCCCGGCGGGGCGACGCCGCGTGCGCTGGCCTTTTTCCCGGCAGTTTAGCCTGAGCCTGCTTAGCCTGGCGCTGCTGCTGCTAATCTGGTGGAGCGTCACGGCGCTGGGGCTGATTAGCCCGCTGTTTCTGCCTGCGCCGCAGCAGGTTTTGAGCAAACTGCTGCTGATCGCCAGCCCGCAGGGGTTTATGGATGCCACGCTCTGGCAGCATCTGGCGGCCAGCCTGACGCGTATGCTGATTGCGCTGTTCGCGGCGGCGGCGATCGGTATCCCGACAGGGATCGCCATGGGGCTGAGTAAAACGGCGCGCGGCCTGCTCGATCCGCTGATTGAACTCTATCGCCCGGTGCCGCCACTCGCCTACCTGCCGCTGATGGTGATTTGGTTTGGCATCGGTGAAACCTCAAAAATCCTTCTGATTTATCTGGCTATCTTTGCGCCGGTGACGCTGTCAACGCTGGCAGGCGTGCGAAATACGCAGCAGGTGCGTGTTCGCGCTGCGCAGGCGCTGGGTGCCCGCCGCTGGCAGCTGCTGCGCTTTGTGATTCTGCCGGGGGCGCTGCCGGAGATCCTGACCGGTCTGCGGATCGGGCTGGGCGTTGGCTGGTCGACGCTGGTGGCGGCGGAGCTGATTGCAGCGACGCGCGGGCTCGGCTTTATGGTGCAGTCCGCCGGTGAATTCCTTGCCACCGATGTGGTGCTGGCAGGCATTGCGGTTATTGCGCTGATTGCGTTTACGTTAGAACTCGGGCTGCGCGCCCTGCAGCGTCGGCTGACGCCCTGGAACGGAGAACAACCATGAACGAAAAGCTGAATATCACGGCGCTTGGCCCTTACATTGGCGCGCAGGTCACCCATCTCGATTTAGCGCGGCCGCTGAGCGACAGCCAGTTTGAGCAGCTTTACCATGCGCTGCTGCGCCATCAGGTGCTGTTTTTGCGTGACCAGGTGATTACGCCCCACCAGCAGCGTGCGCTGGCGGCACGCTTCGGCGATCTCCATATTCATCCGGTTTATCCGCACGCCGAAGGCGTTGACGAGATTATCGTGCTGGATACCCATCAGGATAACCCGCCAGACAACGATAACTGGCACACTGATGTCACCTTTATTGATACACCACCCGCAATAGCCATGCTGGCCTCAAAGCTGCTGCCCGCTTCGGGTGGCGATACGCTCTGGACGAGCGGCATTGCCGCGTATGACACGCTGTCGGCTCCGATCAAAACCCTGCTGGAAGGGCTGCACGCCGAACACGACTTTAAGAAATCCTTTCAGGAATATAAATATCGACGCAGCGAGGAGGAGCATCAGCGCTGGCAGCAAGCGGTGGCGAAACATCCACCAGTGCAGCATCCGGTGGTCCGCACGCATCCGGTCAGCGGGCGCAAGGCGCTGTTTGTGAATGAGGGATTTACCACGCGCATCATTGAGCTGAGCGAAAAAGAGAGTCACGCGCTGCTGGAGCTGCTCTATGCCCATGCGACCAAACCGGAGTTTCAGGTGCGCTGGCGCTGGCAGCCGAACGATGTGGCGATCTGGGATAACCGCGTGACGCAGCACTATGCGAATGCAGATTATTATCCGGCAAGGCGAGTGATGCACCGGGCGACGGTGCTGGGGGATCGGCCTTTTTAAGCGGTCTCTGTTAAAATGTCCGTACCGGGCTGCGACGACGTTGCTGCGCCGGTACGATTGTTTTAAGTCTGTAAAAGGCTAAAGGCTAAAGGCTAAAGGCTAAAGGCTAAAGGCTAAAGGCTAAAGGCTAAAGGCTAAAGGCTAAAGGCTAAAGGCCAAAGGCCAAAGGCTAACCGTCAGGAGGCGAGCATCGCCTCCAGCTGCTCCTGCGCATCCAGCCACGCCATCTCGACCTCTTCCAGCGCCGCTTTGCTCTCCGCCTGACGCTGCAACGCCGCGGTTAAGTCGGCTTTGCGCGCGGGATCGTAAATATCGCCGTCGGCGAGCTGGTTTTCCGCTTCGGAGAGCTGGCTCTGCCATTTCGCCATCTGCTTTTCCAGCTTCTCAATCTCTTTGCGCAGCGGCTGCGTCTGAGCGCGCAGTTCAGCGTCGCGGCGCTTCTGATCTTTGCGCGCCTGCGCGCTGTTGCCATTCTCCTGCTTCGGCGCGGCGTTCGCCTGCGCCTGCTGTTTTTGCAGGTCACTTAGCCACTGCTGATAATCTTCCAGATCGCCGGCGAAGACATCGACCTTACCGTCGTGCACCAGATAGAGATCGTCGGTGGTGGCGCGCAGCAGATGGCGATCGTGCGAGACCACCACCAGTGCGCCTTCAAAGTCGATGAGTGCTTCGGTCAGCGCCTGGCGCATATCGAGATCGAGGTGGTTAGTGGGTTCGTCGAGCAGCAGCAGGTTAGGGCGCTGCCAGACGATCAGCGCCAGCACCAGCCGCGCCTTTTCGCCACCGGAGAAGCGCGCGGTCACTTCGCTGACCTTGTCGCCCTGGAAGCCGAAGCCGCCCAGATAGTCGCGCAGCTGCTGCTCCAGCACCTTCGGCGCAATGCGCGCCAGATGCTGCAGTGGCGACTCGTCGCTGCGCAGATACTCCAGCTGATGCTGCGCGAAGTAGCCAAGCTTAATGCCTTTTGCCAGCCCGACCTCGCCGTCGAGCGGGGTCAGCTCGCCCGCCAGCAGCTTAATCAGCGTTGATTTGCCCGCGCCGTTGCGCCCCAGCAGGCCGATGCGCGAGCCCGGCACCAGGTTGAGCTTGATGGCGTCAAGAATAATACGGTCACCGTAGCCAGCGGTGACCTTCTCCATCTTCAGCAGCGGATTGGGCAGGCTTTCCGGCGCACGGAAGCGGAAGCTGAACGGGTTATCGACGTGCGCTGGCGCAATCATCTCCATGCGCTCCAGCATCTTGATGCGGCTCTGCGCCTGCTTTGCCTTGGATGCTTTGGCACGAAAGCGATCGATGTAGCTTTGCAGGTGCGCTACTTTTTCCTGCTGGCTTTCAAACAGCGCCTGCTGCTGGGCCAGCTTCGCTACGCGCTGCCGCTCAAATGAGGTGTAGTTGCCGGTGTATTCAATCAGGCTTTCCTGCTCGATATGAATGATCTTATCGACCACCGGATCGAGAAAGTCGCGGTCGTGCGAGATCAAAATCAGCGTGCCTTCGTAGCTTTTCAGCCAGCGCTCCAGCCAGATTACCGCGTCGAGATCGAGGTGGTTGGTCGGTTCGTCGAGCAGCAGCAGATCGGAACGGCATACCAGCGCCTGTGCCAGGTTTAGGCGCATGCGCCAGCCGCCGGAGAAATCGCTTACCGGGCGCGCCAGCTGCTCCTGGCTAAAGCCGAGTCCGTGCAGAAGGCCAGAGGCACGAGCGTGGATGCTCCAGGCCTGGATCGCGTCGAGCTTGCCGTGCAGCAGGGCAATCGCGTTGCCGTCGTTGCGCTGGTTGGCATCGGCCAGTTCTGCTTCCAGCTGGCGGTATTCACGATCGCCGTCAATGACGTATTCCAGCGCCGCTTTGCTCAGGGCTGGCGTTTCCTGGTTAACCCAGGCCAGCGCCCAGTTTCCGGGAAAGGTCACGCCGCCCGCATCGCTGCTGATCTCGCCTTTTAACAGCGACAGCAGAGTGGATTTGCCGCAGCCGTTTTTACCCACCAGACCCACTTTCTGGCTTGGGTTGATGGTGGCGGAAGCGTTATCAAGCAGCACGCGAACGCCGCGGCGGATTTGCAGAGAAGAGAAGACAATCATAAGCGCCGTATCGTCAGAATATGTTAAATTACACACAACATAATTAGAGTGTATTGCGCATGCATGGTAGCGGAAAACCGCCGCCGTGACGACGCTTTGGAAGAGGATAACTATGTCGCAGCCAGCAAAAGTATTGCTGCTTTACGCGCATCCAGAAACGCAGGAGTCGATAGCCAATCGGGTTCTGCTGCAGTCGGCGCAAAAACAGGAGAATGTCACCGTACACGATCTGTATGCGCACTACCCCGATTTTTTTATTGATATCCATTATGAACAGCAGCTGCTGCGCGAGCATCAGGTGATTGTTTTCCAGCATCCGCTCTACACCTACAGCTGCCCGGCGCTGCTGAAAGAGTGGCTTGATCGCGTGCTGTCGCGCGGCTTCGCCAACGGTGCCGACGGCAACGCGCTGGAAGGCAAATACTGGCGCAGCGTCATCACCACTGGCGAGCCAGAAACGGCCTATCACCAGAGCGGGCTTAACCGCTATCCCGTAGCAGACATCATGCGTCCGTTCGAGCTCACTGCACAGATGTGCCGTATGCACTGGATGACGCCAATGGTGCTCTACTGGGCGCGACGTCAGCCAAAAGAGGTGATGAATCAGTTTGCGCGCGCATACGGCGAATGGCTGGCTGCGCCATTGCCCGACGGAGGTCTGTAATGGAAGGACAAACGCTGCTGACCGCAGGCGTCATTTATCTGGTCGCGGCGGTGCTGATTGTGCCCGTTGCTGCACGGCTGGGGATTGGCGCGGTGCTCGGCTATCTGCTGGCAGGGATTGCTATCGGTCCCTGGGGATTGGGCTTTATCAGTGACGTCGAGGAGATCCTGCACTTCTCCGAGCTGGGCGTAGTGTTTCTGATGTTTATCATCGGTCTGGAGCTAAACCCTTCAAAGCTCTGGTCGCTACGGCGGTCGATTTTTGGCGTGGGTGCGGCGCAGGTGGTGATCTCTGCCGGCATCCTTGGCGCCCTGCTGTGGCTGAGTGACTTTAGCTGGCAGGCGGCGGTGATTGGCGGTATTGGCCTGGCAATGTCCTCAACCGCGATGGCGTTACAGCTGATGCGTGATAAGGGCATGAACCGCAGTGAGGCAGGGCAGCTCGGCTTCTCGGTGCTGCTGTTTCAGGATTTAGCCGTGATCCCGGCGCTGGCGCTGGTGCCGCTGCTGGCAGGCAGCGACAGCGGCAACATTGACTGGATGAAGCTCGGCATGAAGGTGCTGGCGTTCGCTGGCATGCTGGTGGGCGGGCGCTACCTGCTACGACCCATTTTTCGCTTTATCGCTGCTTCTGGCGTGCGCGAGGTCTTTACCGCCGCCGCGCTGCTGCTGGTGCTCGGCTCGGCGCTGTTTATGGATGCGCTTGGACTGTCGATGGCACTGGGGACCTTTATTGCAGGCATCCTGCTGGCAGAGAGCGAATATCGCCACGAACTGGAAGTGGCTATCGACCCCTTTAAAGGGCTGCTGCTCGGCCTCTTCTTTATCTCTGTCGGTATGGCGCTTAATCTGGGCGTGCTTTATACGCACATCATTGAGATCCTGCTTGGCGTATTAATTCTGGTCACGGTGAAAACGCTGGTGCTGTATGTGCTGGCTCGCCTCTACGGGCTGCGCAGCTCCGAGCGTCAGCAGTTTGCCGGCGTGCTGAGCCAGGGCGGAGAATTTGCTTTTGTGCTCTTTTCAGCGGCGTCATCGGTACATCTTTTTTCTGGCGATCAGCTGCCGCTGCTGCTGGTTACGGTGACGCTGTCGATGATGACCACGCCGCTGCTGATGCAGGGAATTGACCGACTGCTGGCGCGTCGCTTTAACGACACCGATGAAGACAGTGAGAAGCCTTTTGTCGAAGATGATCAGCCGCAGGTGATCGTGGTGGGCTTTGGACGAATGGGGCAGGTGGTGGGCCGTCTGCTGATGGCTAATAATAAGAGAATTACGGTACTGGAGCGCGACATCAGTGCAGTGAGCCTGATGCGCAAGTACGGTTACAAGGTCTACTATGGTGATGCCACCGAACTTGAACTGCTGCGTGCTGCGGGTGCCGCCAGCGCACAGTCAATAGTCATTACCTGTAATGAGCCTGAAGATACCATGGCGATTGTGCATCTCTGCCAGCAGCACTTTCCCCAGCTGGAAATCGTTGCGCGGGCACGCGGACGCGTGGAAGCACATGAGCTGCTGCAGGCTGGCGTGACGCAGTTCTCGCGTGAGACTTTTTCCAGCGCGCTGGAGCTGGGACGCAAAGCGCTGATTTCGGTTGGCATGCATCCGCACCAGGCGCAGCGCGCACAGCTCCATTTCCGTCGTCTCGACATGCGTATGCTGCGTGAGCTGATGCCGAATCATACGGATAATGCGCAGATTTCGCGGGTGCGTGAGGCGAGGCGCGAGCTGGAGGATATTTTCCAGCGTGAGATGCAGCGTGAGAAGCGACAAATAGACGACTGGGATGAAGATCAGTAACAGCAACACAGGCGAACTAACATGCGTAAACGATTTATTGCCGGTGCGGTTTGCCCGCACTGTCAGGAAAAAGACACGCTGGCAATGTGGCGTGAAAACAGTGTCGACGTAGTGGAGTGCGTGAAATGCGGGCATCAGATGCGCGAAGCAGACAAGCAGGTTCGCGATCAGGTTCGCAGCCAGGAGCAAGTGATCGGTATTTTCCATCCCGAGTAGCGAAATGGCGCAGCTTTTTTTACGCTTAAACTTACAGCGGGATTGAATTCCGATACAATCGGCGCCACTAAGGCTGAGGTTAACGCGTAGCAAAATGCGCGGCCTCAGCCCCGAACCTTTCTGGTTGGTGTTATTGCACGCAAGAATAGACCAATGAGACGGGATCTCAGTTCTCAACGGTTAGGAGATATCATGAAAGTAGCAAAAGACCTGGTGGTGAGCCTGGCCTATCAGGTACGTACAGAAGATGGTGTGTTGGTTGACGAGTCACCGGTGAGTGCTCCGTTAGACTATCTGCACGGTCATGGTTCCCTGATTTCTGGTCTGGAAAAAGCGCTGGAAAACCATGATGTCGGCGATAAGTTTGACGTGCATATTCCCGCTAACGATGCCTACGGTCAGTATGACGACAACCTGGTACAGCGCGTACCTAAAGACGTCTTTATGGGCGTTGACGAACTGCAGGTCGGCATGCGCTTCCTGGCAGAAACCGATCAGGGCCCGGTTCCGGTTGAAATCACCGAAGTCGAAGACGAGCACGTTGTGGTTGACGGTAACCACATGCTGGCTGGCCAGAACCTGAACTTCAACGTAGAAGTGGTCGCCATCCGTGAAGCCACGGCTGAAGAGCTGGCCCACGGCCACGTTCACGGCGAGAACGGTCATCATCACGACCACGATCATGACCACGATCACGGCAACGGCGGCTGCGGCAGCCACGGCGGTTGCGGCTGCAGCCACTAAGCCAGACGACACCGATAACAAGGCCACCTTCGCAGGTGGCTTTTTTTTGCCTTCAGGCTCCAGATGCGCCAGGAGACTGGCGCGGTAAGCCTCTCACGCGAGCGCAGCCCGCTGACGAAATCAGTAATGAGGCGGCGGCGTCTCTTCCGACTGCGACGCCATCATCGACGGCGCGGCCGCCTTTAGCTTGTCCAGCAGCAGCCGCTGCTGTTCGCGCATCTTCGCCATCTCCAGCTCATGCTGAACCACCGTCTGATTGAGCTGATCGATGGTTAGCTCCTGAAAGGCCAGCTTGCTTTCCAGCGCCTCAAGCCGTTGTTCCCACTCTGATTGTTGCATGATCGCTCCTCAATTATGGCGTTGCGACTATCGCATCCGGCGCAGATTCTACGTTTTCTCCTGCCAGAATCACCCGATTTTTTACCGCTTCGCCGGTAAAGGGTTGAATATGGGCGCTGGCATCATCATCTCTGATGAAACTTCCTGATGCAAAAAAGGTCGGAGGTTAACCAGGTAATTACGCTGCGGGAGTTTTCGCCACTGCCGCGTACCGTTATAGTGTGGAGCTTTAGTCCGCAATAGTTGCCGAGGTCACACGCTTCGGTTTTGGAGAAAGGATGAAATCACTGTTTAAAGTCACATTGTTAGCTACCACCATGGCCGTTGCGCTGAACGCGCCGCTGGCGATGGCTGCCGAAACGACCGCAGCCCCTGCTGCGACCGATGCGGCACCGCAGGCACCGAAAAATGCGGCCTTCAAAAACGAAGACCAGCAATCAGCCTACGCATTGGGCGCCTCGCTGGGTCGCTACATGGACAACTCCCTGAAGGAACAGGAAAAACTGGGCATCAAGCTGGATAAAGATCAGCTGATTTCGGGCGTTCAGGACGCGTTTGCCGGTAAGAGCAAACTTTCTGACCAGGAAATCGAGCAGACGTTGCAGGCCTTCGAAGGCCGTGTGAAAGGCGCTGCGCAGGCGAAAATGGAGAAAGATGCGAAAGAGAACGCGGATAAAGGCACCGCTTTCGCTGACAAATTCGCTAAAGAGAGCGGCGTGAAGAAAACCGAGTCTGGCCTGCTCTATAAAGTAGAGAAAGAGGGCAGCGGTGACGCACCGAAAGACAGCGATACGGTCGTGGTGAACTACAAAGGCACGCTGATTGACGGTACGGAGTTTGATAACTCCTATACCCGCGGCGAACCGCTCTCCTTCCGTCTTGACGGCGTGATTCCGGGCTGGACCGAAGGCCTGAAGCACGTTAAAAAAGGTGGCAAGATCAAGCTGGTTATCCCACCGCAGCTGGCCTACGGCAAAAACGGCGTACCAGGTATCCCGGCCAACTCTACGCTGGTATTTGATGTTGAACTGCTCGACATTAAACCTGCACCTAAGGCAGATGAGAAAGCGCAGGCGCCCGCCGCCGACGCGAAGAAGTCGCAATAATCTGTTCACCGCCGCCTTCGGGCGGCGGTTTCATTTCGTCTGAACGACAAAGCTCTGGCATAAGCAGGCGACATTTGCCAGACTATCGACTGCATAACTTTCCCAATAAAAGAGTCTGCCCGCTGCGCTGAGACAGGCTCCAGCCATTTAGGGTAATGTCTTCGATGTCAAATCCATTCAATCCCGGCGAACTGAGCGACTTCGATTTACTGGAGCAGCGCCCGTTTGAGCAAACGGACTACGATATTCTTAAATCCTACGAAGCGGTCGTTGATGGCCTGGCTATGTTGATCGGCTCGCACTGTGAAATCGTGCTTCACTCGCTGGAAGACCTGAAGTGTTCGGCGGTACGTATCGCCAACGGCGAACATACCGGCCGTAAGGTGGGCTCACCGATTACCGATCTGGCACTGCGTATGCTTCACGATATGCATGGTGCAGACAGCAACGTTTCCCGCGCCTATTTTACGCGTGCCAAAAGCGGCGTGCTGATGAAATCGGTGACGATAGCTATTCGCAACCGCCAGCAGCGCGTTATCGGGCTGCTTTGCATCAACATGAACCTCGACGTACCCTTCTCGCAGATTATGTCGACGTTTATGCCGCCGGAAATGCAGCAGGTGGATTCCAGCGTCAACTTTGCCAGCTCGGTCGAGGATCTGGTGACCCAGACGCTGGAGTTCACCATTGAGGAAGTCAGCGCCGATCGCAACGTTTCCAATAACGCCAAGAATCGCCAGATCGTGCTGAACCTGTATGAAAAAGGCATTTTCGACATAAAAGATGCCATCAGTCAGGTTGCCGATCGCCTGAATATCTCCAGGCATACCGTCTACCTCTATATTCGCCAGTTTAAAAATGGCGACTTCCAGGGGCAGGAGCGCTGATGCGCTATACCTTGCTGGTCACCGGTCCGGCATACGGTACACAGCAGTCCAGCAGCGCACTGCTTTTTGCGCGTGCGCTGCTGGCGGCTGGCCATCAGCTGGAGAGCGTCTTTTTTTATCGTGAAGGCGTGCTGAACGCCAACCAACTGACGGCACCAGCCAGCGATGAGACGGATATTGTCCGCGCCTGGCTTGCGTTACATCAGGAGCAGGGCGTGGCACTCAACATTTGCGTCGCGGCCGCGCTGCGCCGCGGGGTTACCAACGCGCAGGAGGCGGAACGGTTGCAGCTGGCTGGCAGCAATCTGCAGCCGGGATTTGAACTCAGTGGCCTGGGCGCGCTGGCTGAAGCCGCACTCAGCTGCGATCGACTGGTACAGTTTTAATGAATCGCGTCGCCTTTGTTTTTACTCGCTCGCCGCACGGCAGCAGCGCAGGCAGGGAAGGTCTTGATGCCGCGCTGGCAACAGGGGCGCTGAGCGAATCCATTGGTCTGTTTTTTGTCGGTGATGGGGTGCTGCAGCTTATGCCTGACCAGCAGCCGGAAGCCATTCTGTCTCGCAACCATGCGCCAACCTTTGGTGTGCTGGCGCTGTACGATATTGAACACTGCTACATTAGCCGCGAGGCGTTGCGCGAGCGCGGTCTGGCAGAGGAGAGTGCCCGCATAATGGATGTCAGCATTCTTGAGGCGTCTGCGCTACGGCAACAGCTGGCCACATACGACCGCATAATAACTTTTTGAGAGCGCACTATGCTGCATACCCTGATGCATTCTCCTACACACAGCGATATGGATAGCCTGCTGTTGCTGCTGACGGCAGAGGACGATCTGTTGCTGATGCAGGACGGCGTATTGGGCGCTCTGGAGGGGAGCAGTGCGCTACACCAGCTGCTGACGTCATCTGCCGGGTTATGGGTACTTACCGAAGACGTGACTGCCCGCGGTCTTGCTGGTCAAATTTCCACCAAAGTGAGGCCGGTGGACTATACTGGTTTCGTCACGCTTACTGAAAAACATCAGCAGCAAATGACCTGGTAATGTCGCAAAGCCTGGTTATTTCTTGACACCCTATTGGCTCAGCCCTAAAATTCTGCGTCCTCGTAGTTATACGGGGCGATTTATTACGTGTTTACGAAGCAAAAGCAAATCCAGGAGCTATTTAATGGCAACAGTTAACCAGCTGGTTCGCAAACCACGCGTACGCAAAGTTGCAAAGAGCAACGTGCCTGCGCTGGAAGCTTGCCCGCAAAAACGTGGCGTTTGTACTCGTGTGTACACCACCACTCCGAAAAAACCGAACTCCGCACTGCGTAAAGTTTGCCGTGTTCGTCTGACTAACGGTTTTGAAGTAACCTCCTACATCGGTGGTGAAGGTCATAACCTGCAGGAGCACTCCGTGATCCTGATCCGTGGCGGTCGTGTTAAAGACCTGCCAGGTGTGCGTTACCACACCGTTCGTGGCGCGCTGGACTGCTCAGGTGTTAAAGACCGTAAGCAGGCTCGCTCCAAGTACGGCGTGAAGAAGCCAAAGGCTTAATGGTTCTCCGTTAAGTAAGGCCAAACGTTTTAACTTAAATGTCAAACTAAACTCGTAGAGTTTTGGACAATCCTGAATTAACAACGGAGTATTTCCATGCCACGTCGTCGCGTCATTGGTCAGCGTAAAATTCTGCCGGATCCTAAGTTCGGATCAGAGCTGCTGGCTAAATTTGTAAATATCCTGATGGTAGATGGTAAAAAATCTACTGCTGAATCAATCGTTTATACCGCGCTTGAGACCCTGGCTCAGCGTTCTGGTAAAAACGAGCTGGAAGCCTTTGAAGTAGCCCTCGAAAACGTACGTCCGACTGTCGAAGTTAAGTCACGTCGCGTTGGTGGTTCTACCTATCAGGTACCAGTTGAAGTCCGTCCGGTTCGTCGTAATGCCCTGGCAATGCGCTGGATCGTAGAAGCTGCTCGTAAACGCGGTGATAAATCTATGGCTCTCCGCCTGGCGAACGAACTTTCTGACGCTGCAGAAAACAAAGGTACTGCAGTCAAGAAACGTGAAGACGTTCACCGTATGGCTGAAGCTAACAAGGCGTTCGCTCACTACCGCTGGTAATCGCCACGTAGTTGTTGTTAAACCAGCGGGCGTGCAAAATGCTAACCCGCTGGGTTCGACTAATTTTGAACGTCCGAGAATCAGAGGAATCAAATGGCTCGTACAACACCCATTGCGCGCTACCGTAACATCGGTATCAGCGCACACATCGACGCCGGTAAAACCACTACTACCGAGCGTATCCTGTTCTACACCGGTGTTAACCACAAAATCGGTGAAGTGCATGATGGCGCAGCGACCATGGACTGGATGGCTCAGGAGCAGGAGCGTGGTATCACTATCACCTCTGCAGCAACCACCGCGTTCTGGTCCGGTATGGCTAAACAGTTTGAGCCGCACCGTATCAACATCATCGACACCCCGGGACACGTTGACTTCACCATCGAAGTAGAACGTTCCATGCGTGTGCTCGACGGCGCAGTAATGGTTTACTGTGCAGTAGGTGGCGTGCAGCCGCAGTCTGAGACCGTATGGCGTCAGGCGAACAAATATAAAGTTCCGCGTATCGCGTTCGTTAACAAAATGGACCGTATGGGCGCGAACTTCCTGAAAGTTGTTGGTCAGATCGAATCTCGTCTGGGCGCGACTCCGGTTCCGCTTCAGCTGGCTATCGGCGCTGAAGAGAACTTCACCGGTGTTGTTGACCTGGTCAAGATGAAAGCCATCAACTGGAACGACGCAGATCAGGGCGTTACCTTCGTTTACGAAGATATCCCGGCAGAAATGCAGGATCTGGCTGAAGAGTGGCGCGGCAAGCTGGTCGAAGCAGCAGCAGAAGCCTCTGAAGAGCTGATGGAGAAATTCTTCAGCGGCGAAGAGCTGAGCGAAGAAGAGATCAAAACCGCTCTGCGTCAGCGCGTACTGCGCAACGAAATCATCCTGGTTACCTGTGGTTCTGCATTTAAGAACAAAGGTGTTCAGGCGATGCTGGATGCGGTAGTTGAATACCTGCCAGCTCCGACTGACGTTCCTGCAATCAACGGTATGCTGGACGACGGTAAAGATACTCCGGCTGAGCGTCACGCTGATGACAGCGAGCCGTTCTCTGCGCTGGCGTTCAAAATTGCCAACGACCCGTTCGTGGGCAACCTGACCTTCTTCCGCGTGTACTCTGGCGTGGTGAACTCAGGTGACACCGTACTGAACTCAGTGAAATCTGCGCGTGAGCGTTTTGGCCGTATCGTACAGATGCACGCTAACAAACGTGAAGAGATCAGCGAAGTTCGTGCAGGCGACATCGCCGCGGCAATCGGTCTGAAAGACGTGATTACCGGTGACACCCTGTGTGATCCGAGCAGCCCGATTATCCTGGAACGTATGGAGTTCCCGGAGCCGGTAATTTCTATCGCCGTTGAGCCGAAAACCAAAGCTGACCAGGAAAAAATGGGTCTGGCTCTGGGTCGTCTGGCTAAAGAAGACCCGTCATTCCGCGTATGGACTGACGAAGAGTCTAACCAGACCATCATCGCCGGTATGGGTGAGCTGCACCTCGACATCATCGTTGACCGCATGAAGCGCGAATTCAACGTTGAAGCGAACGTGGGCAAACCGCAGGTAGCTTATCGCGAAGCTATTCGCACCAAAGTTACCGACGTCGAAGGTAAGCACGCTAAACAGTCTGGTGGTCGCGGTCAGTACGGTCATGTTGTTATCGACATGTACCCGCTGGAGCCGGGTTCAAACCCGAAAGGCTACGAATTTATCAACGATATCAAAGGCGGTGTGATTCCTGGCGAATACATTCCTGCGGTTGATAAAGGCATCCAGGAACAGCTGAAATCTGGCCCGCTGGCAGGTTATCCGGTTGTTGATCTGGGCGTGCGTCTGCACTTCGGTTCTTACCATGATGTCGACTCCTCTGAACTGGCGTTTAAACTGGCCGCTTCTATCGCCTTTAAAGATGGCTTTAAGAAAGCACAGCCAGTCCTGCTTGAGCCGATCATGAAGGTTGAAGTAGAGACTCCGGAAGAGAACACCGGTGACGTCATCGGTGACCTTAGCCGTCGTCGTGGTATGCTGAAAGGGCAGGAATCTAACGCTACCGGCGTTCAGATTCACGCTGAAGTTCCGCTGTCTGAAATGTTCGGATACGCGACGCAGTTGCGTTCTCTGACGAAAGGCCGTGCTTCTTACTCCATGGAGTTCCTGAAGTACGATGATGCGCCGAACAACGTCGCTCAGGCCGTTATTGAAGCTCGTAGCAAATAAGGCTACGGTTTAAAAATTGTGAACAGATGCCTTCATCAATGATGAAGGCATAACAGTAAGGATTATCGCCATGGCGAAAGAGCAATTTCAACGTAACAAACTGCACGTAAACGTGGGCACCATCGGTCACGTTGACCACGGTAAAACCACCCT
>NZ_JABMIK010000008.1:0-226236 GCF_041386365.1 Pantoea sp. KPR_PJ
CTCAGAAGTGAAACGCCGTAGCGCCGATGGTAGTGTGGGGCCTCCCCATGCGAGAGTAGGGAACTGCCAGGCATCCATACGCGACAGCCCTGACCTCACGGTCAGGGCTTTTTGCGTTTTGCCTCCGGTAAAAGATTGCTGAATAAAGTCTGCTCTACGTTCTCGTTTATGTCAGTGCCGTCCGGAATGAAATGAGAGGTTCAAATCAGGCTGATCAGGCCTGATTTCATGGCAACAAACGATGTTCTCTTTGTTACCTACCGGCCGTTCGCGCCGGATGCCATGCTGTTCATCCAGTCAGAAATAAACGCAGCGATCTGCTCAGGATCATTTAAATCCAGCAGTGGGCAAGAGAGCTCCAGCTTTTCATCACTGGCAACGGCAATCACGTGTTTATCCAGCAGTGAAGCTAAATCTTTATGTGGGTTATTTCGCCACAAAATAATTTTAGCCACGGGCTCGTGTTTAAACCCTTCAACTAAAACAATGTCGAGCGTGCGGGTATCCATGCGGCTGGCCAGGGTTTGCAGATCGGGAACAGGCAATTCCGCTAACTCAGTAATCAATGCCCATCTTTGCTGGTTAAATACCATGACCTGATCAGCCCCTGCTTTACGCAATTCGTAACTGTCTTTGCCTGGCGTATCAATATCCATGTCGTGATGCGTGTGTTTAATCAGCCCGGGTCTGATACCACGCGCTTTCAAAACAACAATAAGCTTTTTCAGCAACGTCGTTTTTCCCGTACCGCTCCAGCCAGCAATAGCCAGTAAAGGCAGCGCCATTTCAAAAGCCTCCAGCCAGTTCATCAGGGGTATTAATATTGCGGAACGCCACTTCATCCTGAGTCATTGTCACTGCATGTCCACCTTGATCACGTAAAAACTGCATCAGACGCCGTTCGCCACGCTGCAAATAGTCAGCCAGTGGCTGGGCCAGACTACGGTGCAGTAGTGCCAGCGCAGGATGATCACGTTCAGAAGAACGCGCCCAGACGCTTAATGCTTCCTCTTTGTGCCGCCACAGCTGCTGTACATAGTCCACAGGGATAAACGGCGTATCACAGGAACAGAATGCAACCCATTCAGTCTCAGCGGCAAGCAGTCCACTCAACATGCCTGCCAGCGGACCGGGATAGCCTGGTAGCGTATCCGGGAGCACCGTGAGCCCGCTCGACTGATAACGATCAAGGTTACGGTTAGCGCTTATCATGACAATGTTAACTTGCGGCCTGAGCCGTTGAAGAACATGCTGATAAAGCGGGATGCCATCAAACAGCAGCAGACCTTTATCCTGACCGCCCATGCGACGTCCCTGTCCGCCGGCCAGAATAATGCCGGTTAATACTGTCATGCGGATACTCCTGTTTTAAGGTCTATAACAAACACGTTATGAGGAACAACTCATGAAATACCATCGCCTGAATGAGCTGCTTGAACTGCTAAAGCCAGCCTGGCAACAGGAACCCGATCTTAACCTGATGCAATTTTTACAAAAACTGGCGCAGGAGTCTGGTTTCAGTGGCCCATTAAGTGAATTAACTGATGACGTATTGATTTATCATTTGAAAATGCGTGATGCCGACAAGTTTGCAGAAATACCGGGGCACCAGAAGGATTATGAAACGGATTTTAAAACTGCGCTGCTGCGTGCACGCGGTGTGATTAAGGACGATAACTAGTGCTATGCTTGCCGGCTCCTTGTAAAGACAGTCACAGGTAATTCAATGGATGCCGCTTTTAACTTCCAGACGCTTGAACCCGATGCCATCCTCGATGCGCTGTGGGCAACAGGGCTTAGGGTTGAGTCTGGCTTAACCGCGCTTAACAGCTATGAAAATCGCGTTTATCAGTTTAGTGATGAAGATCGACAGCGCTATGTGGTGAAGTTTTATCGGCCACAGCGCTGGAGCGCGGCGCAAATAGAGGAAGAACATCAGTTCACGCTCGATTTGCAGTCCGATGAAGTGCCAGTGGCTGCCCCTCTCGTTTTACAGGGGAACACGCTGCATGCCCACAACGGATTCTTTTTTACCGTGTTCCCCAGCCTGGGTGGACGTCAGTATGAAACTGACAATGATGAGCACCTGGAGTGGGTGGGCCGCTTTCTCGGGCGCATTCATCAGACCGGCCGTAAGCAGAGCTTCCAGCATCGTCCTGCAATGGGCCTGGATGAATATCTCCATCAGCCGCGCGCTGAGTTAGCCACCAACGCAATCGTCCCCGCCTCGCTTAAACCCGCTCTTTTACAGGCGATTGATAAACTCGGCAGCACGTTAGCGCAGTACTGGCATCACAACTGGCAGCCGCTGCGTTTGCATGGAGACTGTCATCCGGGCAATATCCTCTGGCGTGACGGACCGCTTTTCGTCGATTTGGATGATGCCCGTACCGGGCCAGCGGTGCAGGATCTCTGGATGCTGATCAATGGCGATCGTCAGGAACAACGGATCCAGTGGGATATTCTGCTGGAGGCTTACAGCGAGTTCAGCGAGTTCGATAGCAATGAATTGTCACTGATTGAGCCTTTACGCGCCATGCGCATGGTTTATTATCTGGCCTGGGTTGCGCGCCGCTGGCAGGATCCGGCTTTCCCTCGTGCGTTTCCCTGGATGACCGATGAGGATTTCTGGCGCAGACAGATTTCGCAATTTACCGAGCAGGAGAAGCTGTTGCAGGAACCACCGCTACAGCTCACCCCGCAATTTTAAATAGAGAAGTCAGGAGAATTTTTCACAATGAAAAAAATTTGGTTTGCACTGGTTGGTTTAGTGCTCGCGTTCAGTGCCTCTGCCGCCCAGTTTACCGATGGTCAGCAATATGTCAGTCTGCAGAAACCGGTTGCTGGTGAACCGCAGGTGCTGGAGTTTTTCTCCTTCTTCTGCCCGCACTGCTATCAGTTCGAGCGCATTTACCATATTGGCGACGCAGTGAAAAAGAACCTGCCTGCTGATACCAAAATCACAAAATATCACGTTGATTTTCTGGGCGGTGATTTCGGTCCGGTTGTGACTCATGCCTGGGCCGTTGCGATGGCGCTGGGTGTTGAGGATAAAGTCACTGCACCTCTGTTTGATGGCATTCAGAAAACACAGACGATTACCGATGCCAATAGCCTGAAGTCAGCGTTTATCAATGCGGCGGGCATCTCTTCACAGGAATATGACGCTGCGTGGAACAGCTTTGCGGTAAAAGCACTGGTTGCTCAGCAGGAAAAAGCTGCGTCAGATGTTGACCTTCGTGGCGTACCGGCCATGTTTGTTAACGGTAAATATATGATTAACAATGGTGGGCTGGATACCAGTTCCATGGACAACTTTGTCGCTGAATACGCTAATGTTGTGAAGTTTCTGGTCAACCAGAAATAACAATGCGCCTTTCCCTGAGAAAACGTCGACAGTGTCGGCGTTTTTTTTAGCCAAAATTATTTAGCCCTATAGCCCATTTGCATCCTTTCCGATTTAATATCCACATAAGCCACTGCCTGTGTAGAAAGGCTCAACAGGTCACGGCAATAAATTAAGTAATTGAAATTTATGTTTTTAATATTTATTTCTGGCGTTTGATAACGTCAGGTTTAACGCGTTATGATTTTTGCGCACAAAGTTATCCACAGAAGGATCCTTGCGATCCGCGTCCGCAAATCATGAAAAAGGCCTGCTGCTCACGCCCTTCGTTCAACATTCTGCTCAAGCTGTGGCATCCTTATAGTTCAATCCATGGCAACGAAGATTACACAGACTTATGGCGCAAATTGCAGAAAACCCCCTGATTTTGGTTGATGGCTCATCCTACCTGTACCGTGCTTATCATGCGTTTCCGCCGCTGACCAATAGCGCAGGCGAGCCCACTGGCGCAATGTATGGTGTGCTCAACATGTTGAAAAGTCTTCTGACACAATACAACCCGAGCCACGTTGCCGTGGTATTTGACGCCAAAGGCAAGACCTTCAGGGATGAGTTATTTGAGCATTACAAGTCTCATCGTCCGCCAATGCCAGACGATCTACGCGCACAGACAGCACCATTACATGAAATGGTTAAAGCAATGGGGCTTCCGCTGCTGGCGGTAAGCGGCGTTGAGGCGGATGACGTAATTGGCACCCTGGCGCTACAGGCAGAAAAAGAGGGCCGCGCCGTGCTCATCAGCACCGGCGATAAAGATATGGCGCAGCTGGTTACGCCAAATATCACCCTCATCAATACCATGACCAATAACATTCTTGGGCCTGAAGAAGTCGAGCAAAAGTATGGCGTACCGCCTGCATTGATCATCGATTTTCTGGCGATGATGGGTGACAGCTCAGATAACATTCCTGGCGTACCCGGCGTGGGGGAAAAAACCGCGCTGGCATTGTTGCAGGGGCTGGGCGGCATGCAGTCGATCTATGACAATCTGGATAAGGTGGCCGATCTCTCTTTCCGCGGCGCAAAGACAATGGCAGCGAAGCTGGAACAGAACCGCGAGCTGGCCTTTCTCTCTTACCAGCTGGCTACCATTAAAACCGACGTTGAACTTGAGCTTACCTGCAGCGAGCTGACGGTTGCAGAGCCCGATGTTGCTGCACTGCAGGCGCTGTTTAGCCGTTATGAATTTAAACGCTGGCTGTCAGATGTGCAGGAAGGCAAGTGGCTTCAGGGCAAAAAAAGCAATGTTAAAGCACAGCAGGCGCTACCTGATGAGCCTGCTGTTAAGCCCGAAGCAACCAGCGTGCTCGCTTCGGACGGTTACATTACTATTCTTGACCAGGCCACTTTTGACGTGTGGCTGGCGAAACTGAAAAAGAGCGAGCTTTTCGCCTTTGATCTCGAAACGGACTCGCTTGATACGCTGAGCGCCAATATCGTTGGCATTGCGCTGGCCGTCGCCCCAGGCGAGGCTGCCTATCTGCCAGTGGGACACGATTATCTGGATGCGCCTGACCAGCTGGATCGCCGCGAGGTCCTGGCACAGCTCAAGCCGATTCTGGAAGATAATAACGCGTTCAAGGTGGGGCAGAATCTTAAGTACGATCGTGGCGTATTGAAAAACTACGATATTGAGCTGGGCGGCATTAAGTTCGATACCATGCTGGAGTCCTACATCCTCAACAGCGTGGCGGGTAAACACGATATGGACAGCCTCTCTGCACGCTGGCTGAACCATAAAACAGTAACGTTTGAGGAGATTGCAGGCAAAGGGAAAAACCAGCTGACCTTCAATCAAATTGCGCTCGAGCAGGCAGCACACTATGCGGCAGAAGACGCCGATGTCACTCTTCAGCTGCACCTGAAAATGTGGGCAGAACTGGCGCAGGAAGCCGGACCGAAAAAGGTTTTCGAAGAGATTGAAGTGCCTCTGCTGACGGTTATTTCACGCATTGAACGTAACGGGGTACTGATTGACCAGAACATCCTGGCGCAGCATTCGCAAGAGCTGACGCTGAGGCTGGCGGAGCTGGAGCAGAAGGCACATGAACTGGCTGGCGAGCCGTTTAATCTCTCCTCCACTAAACAGCTGCAGACTATTCTGTTTGAAAAGCAGGGCATCAAGCCGACGAAGAAAACGCCAGGCGGAGCGCCGTCGACCAGCGAAGAGGTATTGGCGGAGCTGGCACTCGATTATCCTCTGCCCAAAGTCATTCTTGAACATCGCGGTCTGTCGAAGCTGAAATCCACCTATACCGACAAACTACCGCAGATGATTAACCCGCTGACCGGTCGCGTGCATACCTCTTATCACCAGGCGGTTACCGCCACTGGTCGCCTTTCATCCACCGATCCTAACCTGCAAAACATCCCGGTTCGCAATGATGAAGGTCGTCGTATTCGTCAGGCTTTTATCGCCGGCAAAGGCAACCGCATTGTGGCAGCGGACTACTCGCAGATTGAGCTGCGCATTATGGCGCACCTGTCGCAGGATAAAGGGTTACTGGACGCTTTCGCCCACGGCGAAGATATCCACCGCGCCACCGCCGCAGAAGTGTTTGGCGTAACGCTGGACAAAGTCAGCGGCGAACAGCGTCGCAGCGCGAAAGCAATTAACTTCGGCCTGATTTACGGCATGAGCGCTTTTGGCCTGTCGCGCCAGCTGAATATCGGCGCGGGTGAAGCGAAGAAATATATGGATCTCTATTTTGAACGCTACCCCGGCGTACTGCGCTATATGGAAAATACGCGTCAGCTGGCGGCCAGCAAAGGCTACGTCGAAACACTCGACGGGCGCCGCCTGTGGCTACCAGATATCAAATCCAGCAACGCTATGCGCCGTAAAGCGGCCGAGCGCGCCGCAATCAACGCACCTATGCAGGGCACTGCAGCGGACATTATCAAGCGAGCCATGATTGCTGTAGACGGCTGGCTACAACAGCAAAATGATGATGCCGTGCGAATGATTATGCAGGTGCATGATGAACTGGTATTTGAGGTACGTGAAGATGCCGTCGAGTCAGCCAGCCAGCAGATCCGTGCGTTGATGGAAGGTAGCATGAAACTGGATGTGCCGCTTCAGGTGGAAGTCGGCGTTGGTGACAACTGGGATCAGGCACACTGATTAACAGGGCGCAGATCGATGAGGCATCGTCTCATCGGTCTGCTCTGCGCATAAGAAAAAGGTCTGTTTAACCGATTCAGCCAGAAGCGGGATTTTCCCCCTTTCTAACTACTTATCGGTTAAGCATTTTTTTGGTAATTAAACTACAGGCAGATGTGATTTTTGTGATGAACGCATTAAAAATCAGGGCATTTGCTGAAAATTACCTTCAAAAAACCCTTTGTGCGTCAGAAAAAATCAGGTAAAGTTCGGGGCGTAGGGTACAGAGGTAAGATGTTCTATCTTTCAGACCTTTTACTTCACGTAATCGGATTTGGCTGAATATTAGCCGCCCCAGTCATTTATGACTGGGGCGTTTTTTATTGGATTGTTGCCAGAAACAGCGAGCAGATCAGGCCAGATCTCATTCTTCAGCCGGATTCGCTTCGGCTGGTGCTAATTCGTTGAACCAGGTATCCAGCTTCTGGCGCAGTTTATCGACGCCCATCTTTTTCAGAGATGAAAATATCTCTACCTGCACATCGCCCATAAAGGCCAACGACGCTTCGCGCACCATGTTGAGCTGTGCTTTGCGCGCACCTGAAGCGAGCTTGTCCGCTTTGGTCAACAGAACCAGCACCGGGATCTGGCTTTCCACCGCCCATTGAATCATCTGCTGATCGAGATCTTTAAGCGGATGGCGAATATCCATCAATACAACCAGCCCTTTTAACGCTTCACGTTTTTGCAGATATTCGCCGAGCGCGCGCTGCCATTTACGCTTCATCTCTTCCGGCACTTCTGCATAACCGTAACCTGGTAAATCGACCAGACGTTTACCTTCAGCCACTTCAAACAGGTTAATCAGCTGAGTACGTCCTGGCGTTTTACTGGTACGTGCCAGGCTTTTCTGATTAGTCAGCGTATTGAGCGCGCTGGATTTGCCTGCGTTTGAACGTCCGGCAAATGCAACCTCTATGCCGGTATCAGCAGGCAGATGACGGATATCCGGGGCGCTAAGAATAAAATGGGTAACGTGGTAATTCAGTGCAGACAAAATTTAACTCCAGGAACGAATACGGGCATTGGCGCTGATTATACGCTTTATGGCGCAAAAGTGCCCGATGACGTCACCAGGCAATCATTTGTAAGATATTGGCTATAAACTCTGCCAGCTTTAACGCTTTTTGGTGAAAAATTAAAAAAAATAAATAAATAAAAATCAAAAAGTTGAACTTGTATCGCTGATTAAATGGGCAAATCAGGCAACAGTTGGGTTGTAGCTTTTACCGGTTGGTCTACATTATTGGGCAGTGCACGGCAGCACCCATCAGGATGATGTGCTCAGGAGCGTCGGGAAGACCGGGAGCAGAGGAATGGAAATGGTCAGGGAGAGTTGACCACACAGGGACAGGGATTCGCTCAGGAGTTGAGCAGGCGCGGGATTGACCGGGATGTTGCGAGCTAAAACGGACTAAAAACATAATTCCTTCCGCGGAAGGTGCGAAATAAGGCGACAGCGCAAGCTGTCGCCTTTTTTCTTTGTCTGCTTTCTGCTAGATTTCGCCGCAATTCTGTACCCTCCGTTACCAGACGAGCTTGAGAAGAAGAGACGTACTTTCTGGTGCGCACTGCCGACAAAAAAGCTGCGTGAAGAGAGACGGGTATATACTGATTAAAAAAACAGCGAGACCGAACATCATGAAGCAACCTGTACGCGGCACGCACGGCAAACCGGCAAGCAAAACTAAACGTAAATCGCGCGAAGAACTCAACCAGGCCGCGCGCGATCGCAAGCGCGACAAAAAACATCGCGGTAATGCCTCGGGCAGCCGCGCTAACCCTGACGTAAGCAGCGGCAAAGCGACCCAGAGCAATAAACCCAAAGATCCGCGTATCGGCAGCAAGAAACCCGTGTCGCTGGTGGCGGATGGTACAACGGTGAGTGCACCAGTAAAAAAAGTAGCGAAGCCAGCGGCGACAAAAGTGCGTCTTAGCCCGGAAGAGGAGCTGGCGCAGCTGGAAAACAGTGAGCGTCTGGATACGTTGCTGGATCGTATGGAAAACGGTGACACGCTGTCGTCAGAAGATCAGGCCTGGCTGGATGAAACGCTGGACCGCATCGACGAGCTCATGGAGCAGCTTGGCATTAATATGGATGATGAAGCGGAAGATGAGCAGGCAGAAGAGGATATGTACCGCCTGCTGAAAGGAAACTGAGTCGTTGATCGGCATGCGCTGATGCGCATGCCGTGCCAGACAGGTAAATCATTATGTTTTGGCCTGGATCAATTTTAGCGCTGCTGCTGACATGTTATCTCATTCTGTTATTGGCTAAACTACGACGCCTGTCGCGTCTGAAGTCACGTTTACGTCGGGTTCAGCCCCGCTCATCTCTCTTCTCTTCTGCATCGCGACCTTCTCTCAGACGTCACCGGAAGGAGTAAGCATGTCTTTGCAACCTGTCTCCTGGGATCAGCGGCTTATTGAAAAGTACAATTATGCCGGTCCGCGCTATACCTCTTATCCTACCGCCCTTGAGTTTAGCGACCGCTATGGTGAAGCCGACTTTCAGCACGCCGTCGCCCGTTATCCTGAGCGTCCGCTCTCACTCTACGTTCATATCCCTTTTTGCCATAAGCTCTGTTACTTCTGCGGCTGCAACAAAGTGGTCACGCGCCAGCTGCACAAAGCTGATCGCTATCTGGAAGCGCTGGCGCAGGAGATTCGCCAGCGCGCGCCGCTGTTCGGCGATCGTCGCGTGACACAGCTGCACTGGGGAGGGGGTACGCCGACTTTCCTTAATCGGGATCAGCTTTCCCGGCTGGTGGCACTGCTGCGGGAAAACTTTAGCCTGGCGGATGATCTGGAGATGTCAATTGAGGTCGATCCGCGCGAAATTGAGCCCGATACTCTTACCCATCTGCGTCAGCTTGGCTTTAACCGCCTGAGCATGGGGATACAGGATTTCAATAAAGCGGTGCAGGCGCGCGTGAATCGCGTACAGGACGAAGAGGCGATTTTTGCACTGATGGCGCGCGCACGTGAGCAGGGTTTCCATTCCACCAGCATCGATCTGATTTATGGCCTGCCGCTGCAAACGCCAGAGAGTTTCGCCTATACGCTACAGCGCGTTATGGCACTTAATCCCGATCGCATGAGCGTATTCAACTATGCGCATCTGCCCGCGTTATTTGCGGCACAGCGCAAAATTAAAGAAGAGGAATTACCGTCGGCGCAGCAGAAGCTGGAGATCCTGCAGCAGACTATCGCAACGCTGACGCAGCACGGTTACGATTTTATCGGCATGGATCACTTTGCGAAGCCGCAGGATGAGCTGGCGCAGGCGCAGCGCGCCGGGCTGCTACATCGTAATTTCCAGGGCTACACCACGCAGGGCGACAGCGATCTTCTGGGATTAGGCGTTTCCGCCATTAGCATGATCGGCGACAGTTACGCGCAGAATGAGAAAGATCTCAACCGCTGGTACGACGCTGTAGCAACGCGCGGTGAGGCCCTGTGGCGCGGCGTTGTGCTGACCGAAGATGACTGTCTGCGCCGTGATGTGATCAAAACGCTTATCTGCAACTTCGCGCTGGATTTTGACGCTATTGAGTCGCAGTACGCCATTCGCGTGGAAGATTACTTTGCGGAGGATTTAGCGCTGTTGCAGCCGCTCATTAACGATGGGCTGGTGGAGCGGCACACTGGCGGGCTACAGGTGACCGGCACCGGCCGTTTATTGATACGCAACGTCTGCATGTGCTTCGATGTTTATTTACGGCACAAGGCGCGACAGCAGCAGTTTTCGCGGGTGATATAAAAAAACGGGAGCATAAGCTCCCGTTTTCTCAGTTAAACAGATTAACCATGATGGCGCACAGCACGGCGGCAAAAGCCGTCTGCGGCGAATGCCCTGCGAGACTGCCAATTGCGCCAAGGCTGTGCGACATCATGTGAAAGAAGGATTCGATCATTGCTTCATCTCCCGATAGCCGCTCGTATGATACTGAACGGCTTCGGTGTGTAAAGCGGGAACACCCACCAGGCAGAACAAAAAATCACCTTTTTGAGACCTGGCGTGGGGGATTACTCCATTCCCAGCTCTTTCAGTTTCCGCGTCAGGGTGTTGCGTCCCCAGCCGAGAAGCCTTGCTGCTTCCTGCTTGTGTCCCTGCGTATGGCGCAGGGCTGTCGTCAGCAGCGTCCGCTCCATTTCCGGCTGCGCTTCGGACAACAGGTTTTGATGACCGGAACGCAGCGCGCGGTCAGCCCACTGCGCCAGTAGCGTTGCCCAGCTGTCCGGCAGCGACTGCACCGGATTTTCCGGCGTGCTGGACTCAAACAGCTCGGGAGGCAGATCCTGAATCAGGACTTCCTGGCCGGCTGCCATCACCGTCAGCCAGCGGCAGGTATTCTCCAGCTGACGCACGTTGCCTGACCAGTGCAGACGCGTCAGCGCGGCCTCCGTTTCCGGATGAAGAATCTTGGCCTCAACGCCCAGCTCACGCGCGGCGACCTGTAGGAAATAGCGTGCCAGCCGTGGAATATCTTCACGGCGCTCGCGCAGCGGCGGCAGATGAACGCGTATCACGTTAAGACGATGGAACAGATCCTCACGGAACTTGCCTTCCTGTACCCGTAGCTCCAGGTTCTGGTGCGTGGCCGCGATAATACGCACGTCGACTTTTACCGGTGCATAGCCGCCGACGCGATAAAACTGGCCATCTGCCAGCACGCGCAGCAAACGGGTCTGCACATCAAGCGGCATATCACCAATCTCATCCAGAAATAGCGTGCCACCGTCAGCCTGCTCAAAGCGCCCCTGGCGAATCTGATTCGCCCCGGTAAACGCGCCTTTTTCATGGCCAAACAGCTCTGACTCGATCAAATCTTTCGGGATAGCGGCCATGTTGAGCGCGATAAACGGCGCTTTGGCGCGTGGGCTATGGCGATGCAGCGCGTGTGCGACCAGCTCTTTCCCCGTTCCCGATTCGCCGTTAATCAGCACACTGATTGAGGAGCGCGACAAACGACCGATAATCCGGAAGACATCCTGCATCGCTGGCGCTTCGCCGATGATATCGGTGGTTGGACCGCTTACTGGCTGATTACGCGGCTGCTGCTGCTCCTGATAGTGGCTGATGGCGCGATCGACCAGTGCCACCGCTTCGTCGATATCAAAAGGCTTGGGCAAATAGTCAAAGGCCCCTTGCTGGTAAGCGCTGACCGCCGCATCCAGATCGGAGTGCGCCGTCATAATGATGACCGGCAGCATCGGATGCCGCTGTTTGATCTGTTTCAGCAGCGCCAGTCCATCCATACCGGGCATGCGAATATCTGACAATAAAACGTCTGGGGTTTTGGTGGAGAGTGCATCCAGCACCTCGTTAGCGCTGTCGAACGTGGCGCAGCTTAAACCGGCTCCAGTGAGCGCGCGTTCAAGCACCCAGCGGATGGAGCTATCGTCATCGACGATCCAGACTATCCCTCGTTGCATAGAAACCTCACTGGCGAATAGGCAGATAAACCGAAAACTCGGTGTGTCCAGGCCAACTGTTAAATTCAATTTTTCCTGAATGTTGATCAATCAGGCTACGGGCGATAGAGAGACCCAGACCGGTGCCGCCTTCGCGTCCGCTCACCATCGGATAGAACAGGGTATCCTGCAGCTGAGCAGGAATGCCCGGACCGTCATCTTCCACATCGATGCGCGCCACCAGACGGTAGCGTGTACCGTGCAGCGTAAGCTGAAAGGCGGTGCGGGTGCGCAAAATAATGGTGCCGCCGTCGTTGCCCAGCGCCTGTAGCGCATTGCGAACCACATTAAGCAGCACCTGTTCAATCTGGTCAGGGTCATGCGGCAGTTCTGGCAGGCTGGGATCGTAATCACGCACCAGCCTGACGTTATCGGGTAATTCCATCGACACCAGATTCACCACGCGCTCTGCGACCTGATGAATGCTTTGGGTAATATGCATACCCGGCTGTTGTGGACCAAGCAGACGATCTACCAGATTACGCAGGCGGTCTGCCTGCTCAATAATGACTTTGGTGTATTCGTTCAGCGAGGGATCGGGCAGCGCACGTGACAACAACTGTGCTGCGCCACGCAGTCCACCCAGCGGATTTTTAATCTCATGAGCAAGTCCGCGCACCAGATCGCGCGCCGCGACCTGCTGGGCATGCTGTAGCTGCTCCTGACTCAGGCGACGTTGATTATCCATGGGGGCCATCTCCAGCAGGATAAACGTGTCGAGCAGACGCTGCGCTGTGAGTGCCATGACGTGGGCACGGCCATCTACTACAAGCGTGACCTCGCTGTCGGTAAACCCCTGGCCAGCCTCAAGACTCTCGCGCATCACGTCGATATTCAGCGAAAAATAGCCGGTCAGATCGGGAAGCGGCGTGCCGAACAGCTTGCGTGAGCTTTGCGCCAGTAATTGCTGTGCCGCAGGATTGGCATAGTGAATAACCAGATCGTTATCCACCAGCAGGATACTGTTAATCAGGGAGTTGAGAATTTGCCCCGCATCGGGCAGGGAGCCAGTTGCCATACAGCGTTCCTCTGCACTGTTTTAGTGCATTATACTCTTCCGCGCCGGTTTTCAGGCGGCTGAACGATGATTTCGCGGCGAAAAAAGCCCATCCGGAGATGGGCTAAAGTTTCCACGGCAACAAAAAATCTTCTGCTTCTTGCGCGTCGCCGCTGCTTCAGCAGCTTCCGGCCTCTCCGGTTGCCGCCTGTCGCGGCAACGCGCCCTGAGCAGACTTACGATTAAACGCTGTAGTACAGTTCGAACTCAACCGGATGCGGCGTCATGCGAATGCGGTCATTTTCAACTTTACGCAGTTCGATATAGGCATCGATAGCATCATCAGTGAATACGCCGCCACGGGTCAGGAACTCGCGATCTTCGTTCAGTGCGTTGAGCGCTTCTTCCAGTGAACCTGCAACTTTTGGAATCTCCGCTTCTTCTTCCGGCGGCAGATCGTACAGGTTTTTGTCCATTGCATCGCCCGGATGGATCTTGTTGATCACGCCGTCCAGACCCGCCATCAGCAGTGCGGTGAAGGCCAGGTATGGGTTTGCAGCTGGATCCGGGAAGCGCGCTTCGATACGGCGCGCTTTCGGGCTGGCCACCACCGGGATACGGATTGAGGCAGAGCGGTTACGGGCAGAGTAAGCCAGCATTACCGGTGCTTCGTAGCCAGGAACCAGACGCTTGTAAGAGTTGGTGGTCGGGTTCGCCAGGGCGTTAATCGCTTTAGCGTGCTTGATGATACCGCCGATGTAGAACAGGGCAGTTTCAGACAGGCCGCCGTACTTGTCGCCTGCGAACAGGTTCACGCCACCTTTAGACAGTGACATGTGGCAGTGCATGCCAGAACCGTTGTCGCCAAACATCGGCTTCGGCATAAAGGTTGCTGTTTTGCCGTAGGCATGCGCGACGTTATGCACGACATATTTGTAGATCTGAATTTCGTCAGCTTTTTTGGTCATGGTATTGAAGCGGGTTGCCACTTCGTTCTGACCTGCAGTTGCCACTTCGTGGTGATGCGCTTCAACGACCAGGCCCATCTGCTCCATAGTCAGACACATAGCAGAACGGATGTCCTGAGAGGAGTCGACTGGTGGAACCGGGAAGTAACCGCCTTTCAGACCAGGACGGTGACCTTTGTTGCCGCCTTCGTACTCTTTACCTGTGTTCCAGGCGGCTTCGATATCGTCGATAGCAACGTGTGAGCCAGAGGTTGAAGAACCAAAGCGGATGTCGTCAAACAGGAAGAATTCAGGTTCCGGTCCAAACAGCACGGTGTCAGCGATGCCGGAAGAGCGCAGATACTCTTCAGCACGTTTGGCGATGGAGCGCGGATCGCGATCGTAGCCCTGCATGGTGCCTGGCTCAAGGATGTCACAACGAATGATCAGCGTCGGGTCTTCGAAGAACGGGTCCAGAACCGCAGTGGTTGCGTCCGGCATCAGCACCATGTCTGATTCGTTAATGCCTTTCCAGCCGCCGATAGAGGAGCCATCAAACATTTTGCCTTCTTCGAAGAAGTCAGCGTTAACCTGGTGAGCAGGGATAGTAACGTGCTGTTCTTTACCTTTGGTATCGGTAAAACGCAGGTCAACAAACTTAACTTCGTGCTCGTTCATCATCGAGAGAACGTGTTCAGCGGACATACTCAACTCTCCTGGAAATGGTCATTGTCATCGTGGTGAGAGGCTGCGTCGTCTGGAATGTAATGTGTCTGACCGCCATCCCCAACCAACCGATCTCGGCAAGCTCTGCAACCGTTGTGCAACTGCTGTTTTCGCTTAACAGGAATAAAGCGAATTCTGTGCCAACTTTTTTCAGCAGCGCTAAATCACGCCCATGCGCACCTTTTTAACGCCGCAAAGCTGCACCAGGCTGGACAGCGTGCACCAGAATAGTGCTTTTTACGCCTTTCATGGCACCATTATGGTGCATTCGCTCAACTTAGTGCATTCCTTGCACCGTATCCAGCGCAAATTTCCGCCACTGCAATAAACTTCAAGTGAAAAGTGTGATCGTGTTCAGTATCCCGCTTAATCCGTGTACAATAGCGCGCTATTTCTAATGCCTGAGGCAAAGTTGTGATCGAAAACTTGCGTAATATCGCCATCATCGCGCACGTCGACCATGGTAAGACCACCCTGGTTGATAAGCTGCTGCAACAGTCCGGTACCTTTGACGCGCGTACCGAAGCGACTGAACGTGTGATGGACTCCAATGACCTGGAGAAAGAGCGTGGAATTACTATCCTCGCGAAAAACACCGCTATCAAATGGAATGACTACCGTATCAACATCGTTGATACCCCAGGACACGCCGACTTCGGCGGTGAGGTAGAGCGCGTCATGTCCATGGTGGATTCGGTGCTGTTGGTTGTCGATGCGATGGATGGCCCTATGCCGCAAACCCGCTTCGTGACCAAAAAGGCATTTGCCCACGGTTTGAAACCTATTGTTGTTATCAACAAGATTGACCGTCCGGGCGCACGTCCTGACTGGGTTGTTGACCAGGTATTTGACCTGTTCGTTAACCTGGATGCGACTGACGAGCAGCTCGACTTCCCAATCATTTACGCATCTGCACTGCAGGGCATCGCCGGTCTGGATCACACCGACATGGCTGAAGATATGACCCCGCTGTATCAGGCGATTGTTGACCACGTTTCTCCGCCGCAGGTTGAAGTTGAAGCGCCGCTGCAGATGCAGATCTCGCAGCTGGATTACAACAACTACCTGGGCGTTATCGGCATCGGCCGCATCAAGCGCGGTAAAGTTAAGCCGAACCAGCAGGTCACCATCATCGACAGTGAAGGTAAAACCCGCAACGGTAAAGTCGGTAAAGTGCTGGGCCACCTGGGTCTGGAACGTATCGACACCGACCTGGCTGAAGCTGGCGACATCGTTGCGATTACCGGTCTGGGCGAGCTGAACATCTCTGATACCATCTGCGATCCGCAAAACGTACAGGCGCTGCCTGCGCTGAGCGTTGATGAGCCGACGGTAACCATGTTCTTCAACGTTAACACCTCACCGTTCTGCGGTCAGGAAGGCAAGTATGTGACCTCGCGTCAGATCCTTGAGCGCCTGAACAAAGAGCTGGTGCACAACGTTGCACTGCGCGTTGAAGAAACGGAAGATGCCGACGCGTTCCGCGTATCTGGCCGTGGTGAACTGCACCTGTCGGTGCTGATCGAAAACATGCGTCGCGAAGGCTTCGAACTGGCTGTATCGCGTCCGAAAGTTATCTTCCGTGAGATCGATGGCCGTAAACAAGAGCCGTTCGAGAACGTTACGCTGGATATCGAAGAGAACAACCAGGGCGCAGTAATGCAAGCCATGGGCGAGCGTAAAGGCGATCTGAAAAACATGGATCCCGATGGTAAAGGCCGTGTGCGTCTTGACTACGTGATTCCAAGCCGTGGTCTGATCGGCTTCCGTAACGAATTCATGACCATGACTTCCGGTACCGGTCTGCTGTACTCCACCTTCAGCCACTACGACGACATTCGTCCGGGTGAAGTGGGCCAGCGCCAGAACGGCGTGCTGATCTCTAACGGTCAGGGTAAAGCCGTTGCTTTCGCCCTGTTCGGTCTGCAGGATCGCGGCAAGCTGTTCCTGGGTCACGGTGCAGAAGTCTATGAAGGCCAGATCATCGGTATTCACAGCCGCTCTAACGACCTGACCGTTAACTGTCTGACCGGTAAGAAGCTGACCAACATGCGTGCTTCGGGTACAGATGAAGCCACAACGCTCGTTCCGCCGGTGAAGATGACCCTTGAGCAGGCCATCGAATTCATCGATGACGACGAACTGGTTGAAGTAACGCCGCAGTCTGTCCGTATTCGTAAACGTCACCTGACCGAGAACGAGCGCAAACGCGCATCACGCGGTCCAAAAGAGTAAGACGTTCATGTTATGAAAAAGCCCCGTTTATCGGGGCTTTTTTTATCGCTGTTATCTTTCCGCCCTCTGTTTATCGTCCCGTCCGCTGCCGTAATGTCGCAAGCCAGCATGCGTCAGCCTTCATAACCTGTTTTTCTCCTGCCTGTTACCTGTTCAGCCCCTGTTTTTGCCGCTAGAGTGAAGGATCCAGGGAACCCGAGGAGTAACGACATGTTGTACATTTTTGATTTAGGCAATGTGATTGTTGATATTGATTTTAACCGTGTACTGGGCGTCTGGAGTGACCTCGGCCGCGTCCCTCTGGCGCTACTGCAAAGCCGTTTTCAGATGGGTGAGGCCTTTGAACAGCACGAGCGCGGCGAGATCAGCGATGAGCATTTTGCGGCTGAGCTGTGTGAGCAGCTGGATATCGCCCTGAGCTACCAGCAGTTTGTGGCGGGCTGGCAGGCGGTGTTTATGGGCGCACGTAGTGATACGCTGGCGTTGATGAACCAGCTGCGGAGTGACGGGCATCGCGTCGTCATCCTCTCCAACACTAACAAGCTGCATACGGAGTTCTGGCCGACGCAGTATCCGGAAGTGCGAGCGGCGGCAGACGCTGTCTATTTGTCCCAGGAGCTGGGAATGCGTAAGCCGGAAGCACGTATCTTTGAGCATGTGCTGCAGCAGGAAGGCTATCGTGCCGATCAGGCGATTTTCTTTGATGACAATGCCGATAACATCGCTGCGGCTGAAGCGTCAGGGATCAAAAGTGTTCTGGTTGTCGACCATAAAACCGTACCAAACTGGCTGGCAAGCCACCGTTAGATGATGACATCACATTCTGTTTATTCAACCTGCCACGCCCTCTGGCTGTGGCTGAAACTGCTGTGGAAACGCATTGACGAAGATAACATGACCACACAGGCCGGTAACCTGGCCTATGTGTCACTGCTGGCGCTGGTGCCGCTGATTGCTGTGGTCTTTGCCCTGTTTTCGGCGTTTCCCGTATTTGCTGAAGTCAGCGTACAGCTGAAAAACTTCATCTTTACGAATTTTGTGCCGGCAACAGGCAATGTGGTTGAGCGCTATCTCGATCAGTTTGTGGCTAACGTCCATCGTATGACCGCACTGGGTGCGATCGGGCTGATCATCACCGCGCTACTGCTGATGCACTCGGTCGACACCTCACTGAATACTATCTGGCGCAGTCATAAGAAGCGGCCGCTGGTTTACTCTTTTGCCGTCTACTGGATGATCCTGACGCTGGGACCGCTGCTGGCAGGCGCCAGCCTGGCAATTAGCTCTTACCTGCTATCGCTGCGCTGGATTAGCGACAGCGGCGTTTATGGCCTGATTGATCAGATGCTGCGAATATTCCCGCTGCTGCTTTCGTGGCTCGCTTTCTGGCTGCTGTACAGTATTGTGCCAACGCGCAGCGTACCCGCGCGCGATGCGCTTATCGGGGCGCTGGTGGCGGGCGCGCTGTTTGAGCTGGGTAAAAAAGGGTTTGCCCTGTATGTAACGATGTTTCCCTCTTACCAGCTGATTTATGGCGTACTGGCAGTGATCCCGATTCTGTTTCTCTGGGTCTACTGGACCTGGTGTATTGTGCTGTTAGGCGCGGAAATTACCGTGACGCTGGATGACTACCGCCAGCTAAAACAGCAGGAAAATAAAAAAGAACGAGAGGTTGCATGATTGCGTTGATTCAACGAGTACTCAGTGCCAGCGTCAGCGTGGATGGCGCAGTGGTCGGCGAAATTGGGCCTGGCCTGCTGGTGCTGTTAGGCGTAGAAAAAGGCGACGACGAGAAGCGTGCCGAGCGGCTGGCGGAGAAGGTGCTGGGCTACCGTATTTTCAGCGATGAGCAGGGCAAGATGAATCTCAACGTCCAGCAGGCCGGAGGCAGCGTGCTGGTGGTGTCCCAGTTTACGCTGGCGGCAGATACGCAAAAAGGGATGCGTCCGTCATTTTCCGGCGGGGCCGCGCCCGATGAGGCGAATCGGCTGTATGAGTACTTCAGCCGCTGCTGTCGTCAGAGCGTGACCACCGCCAACGGCCGTTTTGCCGCCGACATGCAGGTTGCACTGGTGAATGATGGTCCTGTTACCTTCTGGTTGCAGGTTTGAGGCTGGCAGCCGAGCGGCAAGGGATCGGCCACGCAAGCTCTGAACGAGAGAACCACTTTATGTATCATCTTCGGGTACCGCAATCGGCGGAAGAGCTGGATATGTACTACCAGTTCCGCTGGGAAATGTTACGTAAGCCACTGCGTCAGCCGCAGGGCTCGGAACGGGACGGCTGGGATGCGCTGGCGCACCATCAGATGGTGGTGGATGAGCAGGGCCAGCCGGTAGCCGCTGGCCGCCTCTACATCAATGCGGATAATGAAGCCTCGATTCGCTTTCTCGCCGTGCATCCCTCGGTGCAGGGCAAAGGGCTGGGCACGCTGGTGGCGATGACGCTTGAATCGGTGGCGCGTCAGGAGGGAGTAAAGCGTGTAACCTGTGCCGCGCGTGAGGATGCGGTCGAGTTCTTTGCCAAGCTGGGTTACGTCAACCAGGGCGAAATTACCGCGCCACAAACTACGCCGGTACGCCATTTCCTGATGATTAAGCCAGTGGTCACGCTGGATGACATCCTGCACCGCGCCGACTGGTGCGGCCAGCTTCAGCAGGCCTGGTACGACAATATTCCGCTCAGCGAAAAGATGGGCGTGCGTATTTTACAGTTCACCGGGCAAAAATTTATTACCACCATGCCGGAGACCGGCAATCAGAACCCGCATCATACGCTGTTTGCCGGCAGCCTTTTCTCGCTGGCCACGCTGACCGGCTGGGGACTTATCTGGCTGCTGTTGCGTGAGCGCCATCTGGGCGGCACCATCATTCTTGCCGATGCGCATATTCGCTACAGTAAACCCATTACCGGACGACCAGGTGCCATTGCGGATATTGGCTCCATGAGCGGCGATCTCGATCGGCTGGCACGCGGACGCAAAGCGCGCGTGCGGCTTGAGGTTGAGTTGTTTGGCAATGAGGAACTGGGCGCGGTATTTGAAGGCGTCTATATCGTTCTGCCCGCCGATCCTGATGAACCGCTGGAAGAGGGGGGGTCTGGCGCACAGATTAACTAAACAGAAAGGGCCGCATCAGCGGCCCTGTTTCTTATTTAACCTCACCGCCCTGCATCTGCTGCTGGAGTTGCTGTTCATCTGTGCGCAGCGAGAGTGAGCCATTGACCGAAGGTTTCAGCGGTGCATTGGCGTTTAATGATGCATTGAGCTGCAGCTGGAAATTGCTGGGACCGCTCGCTGGCAGCGCAGGCCAGCCCCAGTTTTGCAGCACGCTGGCGGCCACGGCCTGACCTTTTAGCGACAGTGCAACCGGACGATCCGGCTGCTGGCCGACGCTGGCTGATCCCTCCAGCAATCCACTACCGCTAAAGGCGCTTAGCTCCGTTATCTGAATCTGCCGCTCGTCGGCGGTAAGGGACAGCGACGGATGGCGCAGATCGGCACGGTTAAACGTCGCTTCCGCAGCGTTAAGGCTCAGCTTACCTGACCAGATGCCCCACTGATGCTGACGCGCCAGCAGCAGATTTTCGCCGCTGCCGTCCAGTGAGGTCATCTGAAACGGGAAGGCCGGATTGATATCAATAATCAGGTTGCGACTGGAGGTAAAACGGCGCACTTCCAGGCTGTCGAGCCATGCTGGCAGGGCGGTCTGCCAGTGGTCACGCCAGCTCTCCGGGAGCGTATACTCCAGCCCGGCAACGGCCAGGTTGTTCAGCGTCAGGCGTTTGTCGCTGCGGCTCCAGTTGCCGTCAGCGCGGATTACGCCATTGGCCCAGCGCGAGCTGAACTGGGTAAGGGCAATACCCTGCGGTGACAGATCGGCATTGACAATGGGATCGTTAAGTTCAAAGCGGCCATTGATAAAATTGCTGGCATTCAGCGACAGAGAACCGTCGTCGCTGCGCCAGTCGCTGCCTTGCCAGGTGAGGTTTTTCAGCGTCAGATCGAGATCGGTCACCGCCCAGTCCGGGCCCTGCAACCGCGCGTCGGTCATATCCAGACGATTAACGGTGACAGAGGGAAGCGCCTGAACGGGACGTAAAAAGTCGGCCAGGCTTTGGCTGGTTTGCAGGCGAATATCGTTGAGGCGCAGCTGACGAATGAGCCAGTTGCCCTGCGCATCGCGCTCGGCGCTCCCGGTCATTGAACCTCGTGCCAGGTCGGCACCGACATTGCTGAAGAGCATACGGCCCTGCGTTACGCTGCCCTGAATCAGCACGTTTGTGCCCGGGACATGATTGACCGTCATGTGCGCGGCGCTCATCTGGAACTGGGCGTCACTGCCGAGCACCGTTTCTACGCTGGGTTTCCATGGCATGATACCGCCATTTACCTGGCGGGCTTCCAGTGGCAACAGGGTTTTGGGACTGTCGATACGCATATTATTAAGCTGGAGCCGGCCAGCCTGAACAGGGAGTGCGTCGTCGCTGCTGAGATTGGCAACGTTTGCTACGCCATCACGAAGCTCAATGCTGGCAAAATGCAGCGGATCGCTGAACTGCACCAGAGCGAGTCCAAGATCAACTCGTCTGGCGACGACCACCGCAGGCTGGCCATCATGGCCAAAGCTAAAATCATCCAGAATGATATGGGAAGGCGAAGAAAAATTATGTTCGATTTTGCTCAGCGACAGATGCCATGCGGTTTTATCACTCACGGTGCGGCTAACCCAGCTTGCGCCCCATTGCGTCTGCAACAGGACGTAAATAATCACCAGGCCGAGCACCAGCAGCAACAGTATCGTCAGTAAAAATTTTCCAGGAAATTTCATCGTATCCATTCCGCCATCTTTCCGGTCAGTGCTTGTTATGCCTGAATTACCGTTGTAGCTCAACAGCCTGGATGTAAATACGAATAAATAGCAGAGGCGGGCTGTCGCCCGCCAGAGCAATTACTTTTCCTGTGGAAAGATCAGGTTCAGTACAATAGCGGTGATGCCGCCTGCGGCGATACCGGAGGAGAGAAGGGTTTTCAGCCAGTCTGGTGCAAACTGCAGGATAAGCGGCTGCTGAGAGACGCCCAGTCCGACCGCCAGCGACAGCGCGATAATCATAATAGCGCGGCGGTTAAGCGGTTCACGTGACACGATGCGCACGCCAGAAGCTGCGATGGTACCAAACATAACGATGGTTGCGCCGCCCAGAACCGGCTCAGGAATATGCTGAACAAAACCGCTTACCGCCGGGAAAAGGCCCAGCACGATCAGCATTAGCGCGACAACAAAGCCGACATAGCGACTGGCCACACCGGTCAGCTGAATCACCCCGTTATTCTGGCCAAAACAGGAGTTAGGAAAGGTATTGAATAGCGCGGAAACGCAGGAGTTCAGCCCGTTGGCCAGCACACCGCCTTTCAGGCGCTTCATATAGAGCGGGCCACTGACCGGCTGCTCTGAGACGTCGGACGTTGCGGTAATGTCGCCAATGGTTTCCAGCGACGTCACCATAAATACCAGCATCAGCGGGATCAGCAGATTCCAGTCAAACCCCAGTCCGTAATAAAGCGGCGTCGGCACCGCAATCAGCGGCTGGCTGACCGGCGCAGCGGTCTGTGGCAGCATCTCCATGAGCCAGGCGGCAAGGTAGCCAATAGCCATCGCGATCACCAGCGACGCGACGCGCAGGTAAGGATTGCGCTGGCGGTTAAGCACGATGATCACCGCCAGCACCACACCCGCCAGCAGCAGGTTTTTCGGTGCGCCAAAGCTGTGGTCGTTCATTGCAGCGAAACCGCCGCCAATCGAGGTCAGTCCGACCTGAATCAGCGACAGGCCAATGATCATAACGACAACGCCGGATACCAGGGGCGTAATGATGCGGCGCGCCAGGTGCAGCACGCGCGATAAAACCATCTCGGTGCAGGACGCCACCATCAGGGTACCGAACAGCGCAGCCATCATAGTCGGCACGTCAGCGCCACCGTTTTTCAGTGCCATACCGCCCATAATCAGCGGAGTCACAAAGTTAAAGCTGGTGCCCTGAATCGACAGCAGGCCCGAGCCTACCGGACCCCAGGTTTTTATTTGCAGTATGGAGGCGACCCCCGAGGCGAACAGCGACATACTGATGATGTGCTGCGTATCCTGGGCAGGCAAACCCAGCGCCTGACAGATCAGCAGAGCAGGCGTGATCACCGCCACAAACATAGCCAGCAAATGCTGGCCCGCTGCAAACAGCGTTTGCGGCAGCGGCGGACGATCTTCAAGGCGGTAAATCAGTTCGCTCTGACGTGGATTCAGTGAGGCATCTGGTTGATCAACGGACATAATGTGGCTTCCCAATCTGTGAAGATGGGGATTTTAAACCGCTCATAGCTGAAAGCAATCGTTTGCCAGTCATTATCTTCTTTGCGCTCACGGGACGCCTGGTGACAAAAGCGGGAGGAAAAGATTATACGTTGGTGTAGCGCGCCGTTTCCGGTAGCCAGCGTTCAATCAGGGCTTTCGCCTGTTCAGGATAGTGCTGGTGAATGTGTCGCGCTACGCGCTGCACTTCAGGCACCATCGCCTGATCGCGCAGCAGATCGGCAACCTTGAATTCGGCGTTGCCGGTCTGGCGGGTACCCAGCAGCTCGCCAGGCCCACGGATCTCCAGATCGTGCTGGGCAATAACAAAGCCGTCATTGCTGTCGCGCAACACCTGCAGACGACGCTGTGCGGTTTTACTCAGCGGTGCCTTATAGAGCAGTACGCAGTGGGAAGCCACTGCTCCTCGCCCCACGCGCCCGCGCAACTGATGAAGCTGCGCCAGACCCAGGCGTTCAGGGTTTTCAATGATCATCAGGCTGGCGTTTGGCACATCGACACCCACCTCAATCACCGTGGTTGCTACCAGAAGCTGCAGTTCGTTGGCTTTGAATGCCGCCATCACCGCCTGTTTTTCCGCAGGTTTCATGCGGCCATGCACCAGACCGATGTTAAGCGTAGGCAGCGCGGCTTTTAGCGCCTCCCAGCTCGCTTCCGCGGCCTGCGCCTCCAGCAGATCGGACTCTTCGATTAGCGTACAGACCCAGTAAGCCTGACGACCTTCCTGGCAGGCGAGCTGAACGCGCGCAATGATATCGTCGCGACGGCTATCGGGAATGGCAACGGTCGTGACCGGTGTGCGGCCAGGCGGCAGCTCATCAATGGTGGAGGTATCAAGATCGGCATAGGCGGTCATCGCCAGGGTCCGTGGGATCGGCGTGGCCGTCATAATCAGCTGATGCGGATGAAAGCCCTGCTCTTCGCCTTTCTCCCACAGCGCCAGCCGCTGATGCACGCCGAAACGATGCTGCTCATCAATAATCACCAGCGCCAGGCCGTTGAACTGCACCTGCTCCTGGAACAGCGCGTGGGTGCCGACCACCATCGCCACCTGGCCGCTGGCGATCGCCTCCTGCTGCGCCTGACGCGCTTTGCCTTTCTGCTTGCCAGCCAGCCAGCCAACTTCAATGCCGAGCGGCGCGAACCAGCTGCGGAAGTTGTTTGCATGCTGCTCTGCCAGCAGTTCAGTCGGTGCCATCAGCGCCACCTGCTTGCCGTGTGCGATAACATCGAGCGCAGCCAGCGCAGCCACCAGCGTTTTACCGGAGCCAACATCACCCTGCACCAGGCGCATCATCGGAAAATCGTTGGCCAGGTCATGTTCGATTTCCTGCACGACACGTTTCTGCGCGTGGGTTGGCGAAAAGGGCAGCGCCGCCAGCAGCCTGTCGCTCAGGGTATGAAGGGGCTTCATCGGCAGAGCATAGTAGCGCTGCGCACCGGCACGCACTGCCAGCATGCTGAGATTATGAGCCAGCAGTTCTTCCAGAATCAGACGGCGCTGTGCCGGGTGACGCCCGCTCTCCAGCTCGCTGAGACGCAAATCCGGTGGTGGACGATGCAGCGTGTGCAGCGCTTCTGGCAGGCTAATCAGGCCCTGCGCCAGCTCCTGCGGCAGCAGTTCAGCAATGGGCACGCTCTCCAGCAGCGTTAGCGCCTGGTCGGTCAGGCTGCGCAGCGTCGCCTGGCGGATACCTTCGGTGGTGGGATAGACCGGCGTTAAGGTCTCTTCCAGCGTGACCGGGCTCTGCTCGCCCTGGATGCGGTACTCGGGGTGAATGATCTCTGCACCACGCTGGCCGCGTTTGATCTCGCCATAGGCCGTGACGCGGCGGCCCGGTGCGAGACTGTTTTTCATTCCGGCATTAAAGTTGAAGAAGCGCATGGTCAGCACACCACTGCCGTCGCTGATTTGACACACCAGCATACGGCGTCGGCCAAAGGTGACGTCAGACTGCAACACTTCGCCCTCTACCGTCGCCCAGATGCCGGGCAGCAGATCGTTAATAGCGTAAAGCTGAGTGCGGTCTTCGTAACGCAGAGGGAGGTGAAGCAGCAGATCCTGAATGGTATGCAGGCCAAGCCTGGCGAGTTTTGCCGCCTGGCTGGCACCGACGCCGGTCAGGGTACTGAGCGGAATGGCATCCAGCAGGCGGCCTTTCATTTCTTTTTCCCCGAGGCCTGCATCGTGGTCCACCAGTCGGCGTCCGCTTCCACTTCGCCCTGGCTGTTGATGCAGGGGTAAGGTAAGCCTTTCTGTTTTGCCACGCGTGCCAGCACCGGATAGCCGCCTTCAAACAGCAGGCGCTGCTGCTCTTCTTCATCCAGCAGGCTGTGCTGGCGCTGGTAGAGTCCGGCATTCTGCCGCTGGCGCTGTGCTTCATACAGAATTAGCGCAGAGGCAACAGAGACGTTGAGCGACTGCACCATGCCCACCATCGGAATAATAATGTCGCGATCGGCCAGTGCCAGGGCTTCAGCGGTAATACCGGTCTTTTCCTGCCCCATAAGGATGCAGGTAGGACGGGTATAGTCGATTTCACGAAAGTCGACGGCTTTCGCCGACAGATTCGTGGCCAGTACCTGCATACCGCGATCTTTCAGATGGGTCACTGCCTCAGCGATGTTGCGATGGGTTTTGACCTTTACCCAGCTGTTGCTGCCTGCAGAAGCCGAGACCATGGTACGCATGCGCTCGCTGGGCCATACGGCGTGCACTTCATGAATGCCCACCGCGTCTGCGGTGCGAATGACCGCCGACACGTTGTGTGGCTTGTGCACCTGCTCCATGCAGACGGTGAGATCGTGCTGGCGAAGCGCCAGCATCTCCTGGATACGAGCAAAGCGTTGGGCGTTCATAGATTAGTTACGATTACGATGGACTTTTATCACGTCCGGCATGACGCGGATTTTACGCATAATATTAGCCAGATGGACGCGATCGCGCGCAGTCAGGCGAATAAAGGCGCTGTAAACGCGACCGTCACGCTCTTCAGTGCTCAGGCTCTGGATATTGGATCCTGCGGTATTGATCGCGGCCGTCAGGTTCGCCAGCGCGCCCTGATGGTTAAACATATCTACCTTAATCTCCGCGACGAATTCCTGTTCAGTCACCTTATCCCACTCCACCGGCATGAATTTTTCCGGCTCTTTCTGGTAACCGCGAATGTTACGACACGATTCATGATGGACAACCAGCCCTTTGCCAGGACTGATGTGCGCCACAATCGGATCGCCGGGGATAGGGCGGCAGCATTTCGCGAAGGTAATCAGAACGCCATCCGCGCCTTTGATCGGCAGTTTGCCGCGCTTGCTGGTGCTCGGTGGCGTGGCGTTGCTGGACTGCAACAGGTTCTTCGCCACGACCACGCTCATGGCATTGCCCAGGCCAATTTCCGCCAGCAAATCGTCCAGCGACGTAAGCTTCATGCGGTCCAGCTCCTGCCTGATATTCTCCGGCGTAATCTCTGCCAGCTTGCGGCTGCCGCCAAGCGCATGGCTCAGCAGGCGACGGCCAAGATTGACGGAGTCTTCACGCTTGAGGTTTTTCAGCAGCTGACGAATTTTGGCGCGAGCTTTAGAGCTGACGACAAAATTAAGCCAGGCGGCGTTAGGACGCGCACCCGGTGCGGTGATGATTTCCACCGTCTGTCCGCTGGTCAGCGGCTGCGACAGCGGGTAGGGCTGACGATCGACGCGTGCACCAACGCAGGCGTGGCCGATATCGGTGTGTACCGCATAGGCAAAGTCCACTGGCGTAGCGCCAGCGGGCAGTTCTACAATGCGGCCTTCTGGCGTGAACACATAGATCTCGTCAGGGAAGAGATCGGATTTCACGCTTTCGATGAATTCAAACGAACTGCCCGCGCTTTGTTGCAGCTCCAGCAGGCTTTGCAGCCAGCGCTGGGCGCGAATCTGCGCGGTCGTCCCGCTTTCGCCCGCCTGTTTGTAAGCCCAGTGCGCGGCGACACCCATTTCAGCCATCTGGTCCATATCTTCGGTACGGATCTGCACCTCAACCGGTACGCCATGCGGCCCGATCATGGAGGTATGCAGCGACTGATAGCCGTTGGCCTTGGGAATAGCAATATAATCTTTCATGCGGCCTGGACGCGGTTTGTACAGGCTGTGCATCTGACCCAGCACGCGATAGCAGGTATCCACATCTTTCACGATCACGCGGAAAGCGTAAATATCCATGATGGAGTGAAAGCGCTGCTCTTTTAGCGTCATTTTGCGGTAGATGGAGTAGAGATGTTTTTCACGGCCGCTGACGCGACACGGAATCCCCGCTTCTTGAAGACGCCCGTCGATTTCTGACAGGATCTTCTGAATCATCTCTTTACGGTTGCCGCGCGCCGCTTTCACTACCTCTTTAATCACGCGATAGCGATTCGGGTAAAGCGCCTCAAAACCCAGCTCTTCCAGTTCGGTTTTCAGGTGATGGATACCCAGGCGATGCGCCAGTGGACTGTAGATCTCCAGGGTTTCCAGCGCGATGCGGCGACGCTTGTCCGGGCGCAGTGCACCCAGCGTGCGCATATTGTGCGTGCGGTCGGCCAGCTTGATGAGAATGACGCGGATGTCTTGCACCATCGCCATAATCATCTTGCGGAAGTTCTCTGCCTGCGCCTCTTTCTTGTCGCGGAAGGTGAGCTTATCCAGCTTGGAAACCCCTTCCACCAGCTCAGCAACGCTCTTGCCGAACAGCTGCTCCATATCCTGATAGGTGGCAGGCGTGTCTTCAATCACGTCATGCAGCAGCGCGGCCATGAGTGTTTCATGATCGAGCTTCATCTCCGCCAGAATACAGGCGACAGCAACAGGATGGGTGATGTAGGGCTCGCCGCTGGAGCGTGTCTGTCCCTCGTGAGCATCACGTGCGACAAGATACGCTTGCTGGAGGCGCTTGATTTGCTCCTCCGGCAGGTATTTTTCAATCAGCTGATTGAGGCTTTCAAACAGATACAAGGTTGGCCTGTAGGTTGCTGTTAACGACGACCTTCAGCAATAGCGGTAACAGCTTGTAATTCAGCGGCTTCCTGCTCTTGCTGCTCCTGACGATCACGCACGTCCAGAATCTGGTTAGTGATCAGGCCTTCTTCGATTTCGCGCAGAGCGATAACGGTGGCTTTATCGTTCTCTTCCGGAACCAGCGGATCTTTACCGCCTACCTGCATCTGACGTGCACGACGTGCAGCGACCAACACCAGGTCAAAACGGTTACCAATTTTTTCTACTGCGTCCTGAACGGTTACGCGTGCCATAGGTGTGCTACTCCACAGATGAAGAAATGACTGGGCATAATACTGAAACTGACTTCAGACTGCCAATAGTTTGCTGATTAAAGCATCATGACGCGCCTTCTGACGCCCCATGCGCAGGCGCTCAGCGCGGATAATGGTTTTCAGATCGGACAGCGCCAGATCGAAATCATCGTTAATGATTAAATAGTCGTATTCGGCGTAATGGCTCATTTCGGAGACCGCTTGCGCCATACGGCGGGCAATCACCTCTTCGCTGTCCTGACCACGACCGCGCAGGCGGCGATCGAGCTCGTCCTGCGAAGGCGGCAGTACGAAAATACTGCGCGCGGCGGGCATTCTGGCACGGATCTGCTGTGCGCCCTGCCAGTCGATATCCAGAAACACATCGACGCCGGTAGAGAGCACCTGCTCAATCGCTTTGCGTGACGTGCCGTAATAGTTGTCGAAAACTTTGGCATGCTCAAGGAAGGCGTCTTCCGCGATCATCGCTTCAAACTCATCCTTCGACACGAAGTAATAGTGTTCACCATGGGCTTCGCCGGGACGCATGCCGCGAGTGGTGTGAGAAACAGACACCTGCGTATCGTACAGCGGTTGTGTCTTCAGTAACGCCTGAATCAGGCTGGATTTACCCGCGCCGCTGGGGGCGGAAACAATAAAAAGCGTGCCTTGAGCCATGGTCTTCTTGAATTGAGTAAAGAGCGGAGTCGATTTCCTGCACAGTATACACGGCTTAGCGCGCGGACGCAGCGTTTGCGCACCAGAGCGTGCTAAATCTTTTGCGGCACGGTGCACAACATCCTGTGTGCTGAGGTGCAAAGAGAGACTTTTTCTGCGTTGCCTCTTCCTTGCTTCACTTTCCTTTGTCGCCGCGCCCTGGTCAGGTTGCTTCACTAGGCAAAACCTGAGGAGGCTCACTATGAAAAAAGGATTACGCCTGCTGCTGGCCCTGTTACTGCTGGCGACGGGGGCCGCGAAGGCGCTTTGCCCGGTATGGACACCCGCTCGCGCCAGCAGTGAAATGGCGCGCCTCCAGCAGCAGCTCCAGCACTGGGATAGCGCCTATTATCGCGAAGGTAAGAGCCTGATTAGCGATGCGGATTACGATAGCCTGTTACAGCGTCTGCAGATCTGGCAGCACTGTTTCTCTGTACAGCCGCCCTATGCGCCTCACCTGCCCGCCTCGGGGAAGGTGGCGCATCCTGTTGCCCATACCGGCGTGAAAAAGCTGCGCGACAAGCTGGCGCTGGCGTACTGGATGCAGAATCGGCAGGATTTATGGGTGCAGCCAAAAATAGATGGGGTGGCGGTAACACTGGTTTACGAAGCGGGGCGGCTGACCTCGCTAATTAGCCGGGGCGACGGTCTGCACGGTGAATCCTGGCTGACGAAAGCGGCCTGGATCCCTGCCATTCCGTTGAAGATTGACAGCAACGCGCCACGCATAATCTTGCAAGGCGAACTCTTCCTGAAGATGACCGATCATCGGCAGTCGCGTGATGGAGGTAAAAATGCGCGGCCGCAGGTGGCAGGCGCACTGATGAGCCAGAAACCTGTTCCACTGTTAGCCCATCTCGGCCTGTTTATCTGGGGCTGGCCAGATGGACCCTCAGCGATGAAGGATCGGTTGCAACAACTTTCTGCCTGGGGATTCGGGCTGGCGCAACAGTGGAGCCAGCCCGTCAGCGATGAAGAGGCTGTGGCTGTCTGGCGAGAGCGCTGGTTCAATGCGGCATTGCCTTTTGTCACGGACGGCGTTGTGATTCATCAGGGACAGCGCCCGGCCGGGAAAAACTGGCAGCCCGGTGAGGGCGACTGGGCTGTCGCCTGGAAATTTCAACCGCCTGAGGTCACCAGTGAAGTGCGCTCGGTAACGTTCAACATCGGGCGAACCGGTCATATCGCCGTTGTGCTCAATATCCAGCCGGTACAGCTTGATGACAAGACGGTCCGGCGAGTGAGCATAGGGTCGCTGCGGCACTGGCGATCCTGGGATGTCATCGCGGGCGATCAGGTTGCCATTAGGCTGGCAGGACAAGGGATTCCGCGTCTGGAAAGAGTGCTGTGGCGTACAGGAGAGCGTGACTATCCGCAGCCCCCCGATCCTGCCAGTTTTACGCCGCTCAGCTGCCTGAGTTTCACACCATCCTGTCAGCCACAACTGCTCGCACGTCTCAGCTGGCTGAGCCAGAAATCGGTACTGGACATCGGTGGAGTACAGCGCAGCACCTGGCTACGACTGCTGCACGGGGGAAGCCTGAATCATCTCTTTGGCTGGCTGACGCTGACGCCGGAGCAGATTGCGCAGGCATCCGGCATTAGCTCCACGCGAGCGCACCAGCTGTGGCACCGGTTCAACCTGACGCGACAGCAACCGCTTCGACGCTGGATAAGCGCACTCGGTATACCTCTGCCGCGTAGCGCGCTGCAGAGCTTATCAGACCAGACATGGGATGAGGTGCAGCAGCGCGATGCAAAGCGCTGGCAGAGCCTGCCTGGCGTAGGCGCGGTGCTGGCGCAGCGTGTACATGCGATGTTGCTGGATGCCCGGATACAGAGGCTGATTACCTTTTTGCAACAGCAGGGCATCCCGCAAAACATCAGTGTTCAGGATGAGGGTAGTTGAAGACGGGCAGGCCAAGCCGAAAGCGCAATGCCAGCAGGCGCGCCAGAAAGCCGAACAGCAGGGTGATAATGACAACAGCCTCGTGGGCCAGCGACGTTTTGAGCAGCAGAATATAGATCCAGCCTGACGCGAACGCGATGCCTGCATATAACTCTTTCTGGAAGACCAGCGGGATGCGGTTGCAGAACATATCGCGCAACACGCCGCCAAAAACGCCCGTAATGACGGCAGCGATAGCGGCGATAATCATGGCATGACCACTGTCCAGCGCAACCTGCGCGCCGATGATAGAGAAGACCACCAGACCCAGCGCGTCCAGCACCAGAAAAACTTTACGCAGATGGGTCATCAGCGGTGCCAGCCAGGTAGTGAGAACCGCCGCAGCGGCCACGATCATGATGTATTCAGGATGCTTTACCCAGCCAAGCGGATAGTGACCCAGCAGAATGTCGCGCACCGAACCACCGCCAATTGCCGTCACGGAGGCAATGATGATCACGCCAAACAGATCCATTTTGCGTCGTCCGGCGGCCAGCGCCCCTGTCATCGCTTCAGCCGTGATACCAATAATATAGAGGACAGTTAATAACATAGCAGGCTCCAGAGGGTGGGCGGCAAGGCTACGAGGTTTGTGAAATATCAGCGAGTGAGAATTTTTCAGGTGACGCGCTTCGCATCAGTTTAACTTATGTCGGGTGCAGGAAAATACCGGTTCAGCGGGAAAGATGCGGCTAACGCTGTGTGAGCAGGATAAGAAAAAGGCATTACAGCAGGGTGAGCCTGCTAATGAGAGCGTTGGTCGAGGTGTGTTAACAACAGACGCTGAGTGCCCGGCGTGGGGTTTTAATATCTGCTGCCTGTTAAAAAATATAAATCCGGTTAAAAGAAAAAGCGTGCTGTTGCCAGCACGCAAATGCATCTTTTCAGATGCCCAGAGCCCACCATACAGACTTGTTGTTATTATTGAGTTCTTGCGCGAATACGGCTGTAATCTTTCAGGTTAAAGCGATATTCGGGCTGAAAGCTTGAGCGGCCATAATAGCAGTAGATCAGCATACGTACAGACGCCATTGCCAGATAACCCCAAATGGCGCACAGCACGGATGGGGTCAGCCAGACGGTAAATAACGTTATGGCCAGGCCGAAAAGTACCGATAAAGTTTCTGTAAATGCAATGCGGGTATACTGTCTGTCGCGCTGCAAAATAGCACGATAGTGCTGCCCCTGAGGAATAATAATAAAAATTACAGAGACCATTTCCAGCATTACAGCCAGTTCTGGCTGCTGCAGAAGTCTTCCGATGATATCGCTGCCTGCAAAAAGTACGGCAAAAATAATCAGGCTCAGCAACATATTTCCCCAGTAGAGCATCGACTGGTCACGCACCGATAAATTACCGTTGCGAAGAAGGGCATTGGAATAACCCCGATCGGCCAGCGTATCAATCACCAGCAAGCCGATAATAGCTATAGCCAGTAAGTTCAGCTCATCGGCCTGCAGAATTTGCGCCAGCAAAGTGAGCTGCAAGACCCCGATGCCAATAATTTTTATTGAAGAGAGAACTGACCATTTAGCGCTGATAAAACTGCGTTCACGTATCGCCATGATATGCTCGTTAGGTATATGTACCGCATAAACGGATACGAGTGAAATAACTGGCTATCTCACCCAGCGGGTTAATGCCATCTGCCGGCCCGAAGTCCTGATGTTTTACGCCAGACTTCACCTGTTATTATTGACTCAATACGATGGATTTCAGATGTAAAAATAATTTCCCCGGTTTTATTATTATCCCGGGATAAGGCCTTCCTCTCTGTGCTTAAAAGAAAGTCGGCCAGATCCTGGGCAAATCCCTTTATTGTCTTATATTCTCCAGCAAGCATCCTTCCTGCAATCTCAACGAGTTCCTCTTCAGAAAGCAAAGTCATGGTTGAGCGTCCATTTTATTATTTACCTGGTGTTGTTATTTTAGGTATTGCTGTGTGTGAATAATTTATACCTCGTTTTATTTAATTTAACACCATCAGAAAAATCCGATAAGGCATCTGCAAAAATAAATGGATTCATTCTTTGCATGAGATTTTTTTAAGATCGGCCGAAAAGCTTTATTAAACGTTGTGCAGTTAAAAGCCCTGACTGGTCGAACATAAAATACCCATGTCGTGCGAAAGCACGTGTTGCAGGCATTGCAGGCAAAAAGTGAGCGTAGCAGTCCAGGATTTTTCCCACACATCAGCCTTTAATGAAACTGTTATGAAAGTCTGAGATCACGTAAGAGAGAGGTGAAGTGACTAATATTTTTTTTGCGAACTTTTTTCACTTTTTTGAGGGGTAAGGCCCAACCCAAACTAAAGTCAGATACCTTTTCCCCCTGTTTTACTGCGTCAGCAGACTGTTAAGGCGGGCAAGATCGCTTCTGACCCATTCAATTTCCTGGAAAAATTTTTGATCGGACAAGAGTGGCTGACGATAAACAACCATCACAATTTCTGCGCCCTGTTCATTCGCGACCACGCGCATCGGCATATAAATCTCTTTACCAAAGCCGCTGTCTGTCCAGTGATCCATTACGCCAAAGGGATTGTGTGGTGTAAAACGAAGCCTGACCGGCCCTTGCGGTCCCTGCGCGCGCCAGTAGTTCCCTTCCTGTTCCAGCTTACTGCTGCTGAGTCCAGAGGCCCATTTGGCAAAATAATCAGGTCTCCAGATCGTTTCATATAAATCTAACCAGTTACGAGCAATGGTCTGACTGACAACCTGTGAAGACAACATGCTACCTCCTGAACGTGGTTAAAACGGCATTAAAGCATGCTGAGTCATCAGGGAACATGTTACGCGGCGAGAAGTGTGGCGCAGCCGCGATTTCAGCAGCCCGGCTTTGCGGATAGCCAGCGTCAGCGCTATGACCTCACCACGCTGCGGCTCAATACCGATGCGGTGCAGGCCAATATCCACCTTTATCGTCACGGTGATATCGGCGTCGGGCTACTGACGCCGAGCCGCGGCGATAGCAGCAATGCCATGCGGTGCATCAACCATCCACGTGAGCGTTGCCTGATACCGTGCTGCCAGACTGAGTAAGGCGGCGATACTCTCTGCCCGGACATTCGGGTAAGCCAGCAGCACGTCGCGTGCATCACTACGTATAAACATCTCTTCTTCACTCGGTTTAGAAACCATTATGCCGCTTGCACCTGAGGCACGCTGACGACGGGCAATAAAGAGACTCTTGTGAGTTTTAACAGGGGGGACGATGGGTAACGCCTGCGCGGCCTGCAGGTTTTTTGCTGGTCTGGCGACATCAATCTCAGGGTGTGGGGTCAGGCGATGGTCTGGCAAAGAAGGCGGCGGCCAGCGGTGTTTCGTATCCCTGCGAGGCCCGGCACAAACCGATGAAGCCCCGCCACGCAATACGCTGCTGCCGTATGCCAGCCATCCCTGCGTAAGAAAACGCATCATGAAGCGGTCATGATGCGGAACAGATTAGACGTAAAGTGAAGCCTCACCCGGTGGGCGGGTTTTGAAACGACGGTGCAGCCACAAATACTGCTCAGGTGCACGCAGGATCTGACTTTCAATCACCTTATTCATATAGGCAGCGGCAGCGGCCTCATCGGTATGCGGATAGTTTTCCAGTTCCGGATCGATAATAAGCTGGTAGCCGTAATTGTTCGGGTTGCGAATCAATGAAATGGTTAGCATTGCTGGCTTCGCAAGGCGTGACAGGACAAAGGTTCCGTTGGTGGTTGCGGCTTTTTCGACGGCGAACAGCGGCGCAAACACGCTGCCTTTCGGACCATAATCCTGGTCTGGCGCAAACCAGACGGATTCGCCTTTCTTCAGCGCATGAACCATACCGCGCAAATCACGTCGATCGATCATCGCTTTATTAGAGCGCATGCGACCCTTTGTCTGCGCCCACTCCATTGCCCGGTTATTGTGCGGACGGTACATCGCCATCATCGGCTGGCACAAACCGCTAATGCGTCCACCCAGTTCCAGCGACATAAAGTGCACGCCGATCACCATCACACCCCGTTTTTGCTCCATGGCAGACTGCAAATGGTGCATACCCGAAACGTCGAACAACTTCCTTACGGCCCGATCGGACCAGAACCATGCGATGCCGGTTTCCACCAGCGCCATACCCAGCGAAGCGAAGTTGCCCGCAATCATGCGTTCCATGTCGGTTTCACTGATGTGCGGGAAGCAGAGTTCGATATTGCGTCGCGTAATGTTTTCCCGACGCTTAAGGAAGTGACGAGAGAGCGTACCGGCATTAGCGCCCAGACGCATCAGGATGGGATAGGGAAGCTGAACTAACAGCCAGAGGATACCCAGCCCAAGCCAGGTTAACCAATAACGTGGATGCAGCAACGAACTGCAAAAAACTCCGGTTTTTTTCATAGCACACCTTTATGTGATGAATGTATGTATCGCATAAAGAAGCACTTCCGTAAGTTCCCCAGGCGCTACAGCTTGTAGTCAGTCGGACCGGCACCTTAACAAAAAGTGCCACGAAAAAAAGTGAATCCGCAGAATCCTGTAGAGAGAAATGTTTCATTGAGGGCGTGATTATCTGGCGGAAAAACAGCGCTGACGGGCAAATCTTCCTGCTTAACAGCGGGTTAAAAAAGTGGGTAGCACATTTTTGACAAAGCTCAAATCTGATTTAAGAAGGGTCTGGAAATGAAATATTATGTTTCTTTACGCAGACTTTACGCCCTGCTGAACGCTGGGCAGGGCGTTTCACGTGCGATATACGCAGCCAGGCTATGTCAGGCGCTAACGCAAATCCAGACAGAAAAGGGCACGCATTACATGTGGGGCGTTGCATCGTGCTCGCTGTCAGCCGTCTGCAATGCTCAGGTATTCAGTGTCAGCGGGCAGAGAAGAAAAGCCCCGCTACACGGGGCCGGGGGTTTTCAGGCTGGCAGCGAACAGGGCAGTTGAGCGTTACTCGATATTCTGAATCTAAATATTAAAATAAATTTAATGCTTTGTTTATAAAGGGATTTATCTATGTTAGAAAATACTTGGTACACATTATGGTACAAAAAAACCACGATGAATGGTGTAGTGTGTGCGAACTTCCGCCAACTAAGGGCAAAGATGGTCTTTCACCCTTAGTTGAAGCAGTATATGGGATCACCGCCGCCGGTCATGAGACCGTGAAGCCATTCATCGTGGCATCGAAAAAGTATCCTATCAGTAGACGCTTAGCAATTCCTTTTTCTCTAAAAACATACGTAAATCGAAGTTATCCCATTGTACAAACCAGTATTCGCGAGCTAGTTCTTTCCAATACGTATCAATTTCTTTGCTTGACGGTTTACGGCCCAAGTGCAGCTTAACGACTTCTGAAGCTAATCCTTTCCTCTTTTTTAGTTCAATAAATGGGCAGTTTATTATATCCAACATAAGATAGAATTTTAATGAATCTATTTTAATGTCGGTAACATTCTCAAGAATTGACTTTACATGCTTAAACATTTTATCCTTTAAGCTGTTGTAATGAGTGTCATTATCTGCATAATAAAAGAATGTTATTATCTCAAAATAACTGAAGTTTGTTCGTGTGTCCATGTTGTATATTGAGCTTAGAAAATCCCGCGTAAGCCTATAATCTTCCCCCAGCAATTTAAGAGCTATCAGTAGGTTAAGGTTTTCAAATGCTATTTTTTTTATTCTATTACCTTTTTCAATTTCTATACATCTTTCAAAATAACTATGTATCAAGTTAAAAATTAACCCCTTCAGCATGCTTGCATCGTCAGAAATCATTTTAGTTGCATTTTTGCAAATTATGTCAACGAATATGCATATTTTAATAGAGGAGTTATGGCTTGGCGATATAAAAAACAGATGAAATATTATTTCAGTCGCCACATAGAAAAAGTCGCTTATGGTTTGCTCATTTAATTTTAAAAACTCAACATTAGCCTTGCATTTTCTATCAATGGTAATAGCAATATTTGTTAAGCATGAAATAGTATAGCCGGCCGCTAAATTATAGTTTTCTCTTTCAAGAACAAACATAGATTTTATCTTGTTCAGATAAGAAATCACTGTGTTTCTTCTGCTATAAATTCTTTTTATCTTTTCAGGGTTCTCAGGATCGAGAAATTTACTTGTTAGTGAGTTTAGTATTTCATTTAATTGATTGATTGTCCCAGATTTTGCTGTTGAAAAAGGTCGGAAAGTAATGCTAATTTTTTGTTTATTGATTGTAAGCTTATATTTTTTAAGCGTATCTTCTACTATATCTCTGATGTCGTTGAGGATCTTTTCATTTAATGTGAAAACAAATATGTCGTCAACATATCTTCTGATTGTATAATCTCGACCGTTAGAGTAGCCAAGTTCTTTCAATTGGTTTTCAATATCACGGTCAATATCCTGAAAAATGATCTCTGAAAAAACTCTACTTACTTCGGGACCAATTATTATACCTGCTGTTTCATTATAGTTAATAGATTGCATTAGCCTGTCAAATATTGTTCCAAACGAGTTTTTTATCTGACGGTTTTGCTTGGAGAATTCTTTGTTTTTTATTGCCCAAGTTATGCTATGAGTGTAAATGCTGTCAAAGCACTTTGCGACATCTAAGCTGCAAAATACGTCAAACTTTTTTTCTAAATTAAGGAATTCTTCTGAGTTAAAAAATTTATAAAGGCGAGTGTATCTATTATATGAAAAATAAGATGCTAAATGTTTGTATTTTTTTTCATCTGTGTCAGATTGAATCTCGCCTCTTGAATATTCAAGATCATTCATCTCTGTATTTTTTATATAGTATTTTGATGATATTTTCGATGGTGACCTTAGGCTGAAATCGCTTTTTTGGCATGTAGATATGATTAAATTAGAAAAATTCTCATAAAACTCTGCAATGCAAATCTGGCTACGCGGATGTATTAGTGATAATACTCGCGATGAATCAATGTCTTTTTTTATCTTATAGGTAAGCGGGACAGTATAATCTTCGTTAAGATTTTTTTCAAAAAGAAAAGAAAGTATGCTGTTTTCAACTTTGTTTTTATTGTGATAAGAAATGTTATTGTAAAATCCCAAGTTTGAAAAAATTGCGGGAACCTCATAAGGCGAAGTTTCTGTAAGAATCACCCTCAGAAAATCTTTCCTTTTAACTTGTTTAGAAGTTCTCTTCATTTCCAACATTCCTTAATTTGTTTCAGTCGAGCATAATTAAAAGTATGGAATCGCACTAGGTAGAATCCATTTTTAAAATTTAGCTTACATAATTCTCTTTTTTGTTTTATAGAAATGCATGTTGATAATCTTTTATATAATTTGTTTTTTTTAGAAAATAATATACTTCGTAAGAAATTATCTAAATTTTCAAGGGCGCAATTTAATGACGAGTTTTTGTGCTGGTAATTATAAAATATACCAGAGTTTATTTTAATACCCGAACTCGGATCTTTGATCGGGTAGTTCCCTGTTATAAATTTTATCCGATCATTTAGTAAATCAAAGTCCGTCTGAGACTGATTGCTCCCAATATAGGACAAGAACGATTTTATTATTCTTTTCTTTATTTTGACTATCTTCGTGCTAGATAAGTCAACCTGCACTTTTCTGTTATTGTTTGAAAATGTAAAGTCGTTATTATCATATACATTATAGATTTTGAACTCGTAGCCTAGAAAGTCCATTTTAAAAGGCTGCTCTGATTGTAATTGAATTTTTTCCGAGCAGTCTCTGGCGCGCGAAACATTGAGAAATGCTAATTTATCTTTATCATGCAATTTAAGATTTTTTGGTAATTTTTCAAAAAAATAGTCCATGATAATTTGCTTGGTTATCTTATCGCCATGATGCAAAATTAAAATGTCATCAACGAATCGTGAATAGAAGAAAACGTCTTTTCTTTTGAGGAAATAAGAATCTATATCCTGTAAGCAAAGCTCAGCAAGTGTGGCGCTTAAGCTTACTCCCCTTGGTAATCCTTGTATGTTTTTGCTGCTCAAGGATTCTTTGTATTTATAAAGAAGATTGAGGTTATATCTTGATATTCTGCCTTCTGATGTTATTTTCTCGAGAAGAAAATTAAAATCTATGCTTTCGTAGAAGCTTCTTATATCAAGGCGAGTTATATTGTAAGGGCTTCCATCTTTCAAATGCGTTATGAGGTTCTTTATAATTTCGTGCCTGTTGACCTTTCTGATTCTGTAGCCTTTTTTTATGTTTCTAACCAGCAGTTTTGATATAAGCTTATCTTCGATGTTGCTATATTTAACCCCTTTCTTTCCGGCTATGCTTATCTCTTTTATTCCATTGTCTAGGAAAAGCTTTGCTGCTGCCTTTGATTGAGCGCTTAATGATGCGGCGATCCTGTTGGAGTAATCAATTAAAGTCTTATCTTCCATTAGGTCAGTGTATGTGATGCAGTCATAGAGGTTGCTATGCGTATAGGAAAGTTGCTCCATATATTTTCCTTTTTATTTCTGGAATTAACTATTTATCTTGTTAAGTCACATTTTGACCGATATCGAGGTTTGATTGCTTTATAACTCAACAAGTCCGTAATGGTGACCGTTACACTACGAAAACCGATTTGAATGCAGATGTATGCTCATTCTAAAACTAAAACAACTCAAACATTTATATTAATACTAAAGGAAACCACGTTCTTATAGCTTCAAGCCTACCTATATACATCACCCTACAGAAAATCTTTATAGTTGTGAACAAACTTCGCGTCGAAAACGTAGGGCTTAGTAATTTTGCAATTCTGCCCATCTGCGCGCTCTCGTAGCCCCGCCACGCCTGCCCGCTTAATGCAGCGGTTTTCATGCACCTGCATGATTAGCTCTGAGCCGCGCCGCTGCTGGCCTTGCCTGCCGTTCCGGGGGGCCGGAGACTCATGCATTTTCATGCAGCATAGACATGCACTCACGCAGTAGACGTAAAAAAGCCCGGCACGGACCGGGCTTCGGTGAGTTCCTGAGTCTTCGGCTCAGAAAAGTTTACGCTTGCGGCGGTCGGTTCTGGCTCCCCGGAAAGGATGCGCACCGCTGACGCTCAGCACGTCATCACGGAACATCAGCGGCTGATTTACGCTCGTCCATCGCTTAATCAGGTTCTGGACATATGCGCCGTAAAGCGTGTCGGCATCGTTCGCGCCTTCGATAACGCCCGGTGCATGCGTTGAGCCATTCCGTTCAAACTGGCTGTACTTCATTCTGAGCAGGCTGCTCAGCTCTGCGCCATGAATGATAAAGAAGTCATCAATAAGCGTATCAATGCGCTCATCCGTGATGCCCTCATGACAGAATACGTAAGCGTTAGCCTTGCGCCCCGTCACGTCGGCCAGCACCGGCAGTTGCTTTTCCTTTTCGGCAATCAGCCCGGCAAGGTCTGATGCCGTTTCCTGCTGCTCCAGATACTCCGCGCGCAGCATTTTCATCTCCGGCGTGACGTTGCCGCCATTCTGTCCCAGCAGTTCACGGAAGCGTGCCCGGTTGTCCCGGCTTGCCTGCTCCATTTCGGCCTTACGCTGGCGCAGCTCGCTGAGGTTCTCAGCGGCGGCGTTCTCGGCCCGTCTTGCCTCCAGCCAGGCCAGCATCTTCGTATTGAGGTCTTCGATACGCAACCGCCATTCAGAGGACAGCCCCTTCACCAGCTCGGTGGTGTGACTGATAACGTCGGCCTCGGGTAACCGCAGGAGCCATCCTGCTTCCTTGAGTGGCCGCTGCGCTCTGGCCTGCGCCGTGCCGATACGGTTGCCGGCGGCCTGAATCTGTTCATCGGTCATCTGCTGCTGTGTCATGCTGTTTTTCCTCTCTGTCAGGGCTGTGCGTGGCGGTCTTTGCGGGCGCTGGCTGAACCATAGCGGCCCAGCGTCTGCGGCTGGCGAACCGGTACGTCATTCTGCGGTTCCGGCTCTGCGGTCTTGGGCCTGTGCGGCTTCATGATGATTTTCTCGACGCTCTCCAGCGCAGTGAACGTGCAGGAGCAGTCGAGGTTTTGGCACTGATACCAGGTGCGCTTTACGGACGGGGCTTCGTAGGCGCTGGTGCGGGTATGGGCTACCTGACCGCATTCGGGACATTTCAGGGCCATTTCGTTTTCCTGTGTGGTCGTTTTTAGTAAGTCAATTGTGCCGGGGCTGGCACAGGTGAACCATGTGCGGGCCGTGTACCGTGCCTGACACAACGTCTGCCAGAAAAGGGCGGCTGGCTGACTTACCTTCTATAAGCGGTGTAACACGGGTAACAGGTGTTACAACCATGAATTAAAAGAACATTTTCTTATTCTTCCGGTGTAACGCGACGGGTAACACGGTGTAACAGCGCGGGCGGGTGCGTTACACCTGTTACACCTCACATGAGAAAGAGGTGTAACAGGCTGACGCCTTACTGCATGCGGCTGTTACACCCGTTACACCTGTTACCCTTTAAAAATAAGACTCACGCAAAGGCAACTTCATCAGCCCGGCACCTCGCTGTTGAAGACGTACAGCCTGCGCACGTTCATCTCTGGCGGGCGGATGCTGGTCTGCAGCTTGCCGTCGGCGGAGGCCATCAGGTAGCCCCGGTCGGCACAGAGACGCGCCACCTTGCGTGGGTCAAACCCCTTGCAGATTTCCTTCCACCCGGACGGCATGACGTAAAACGTCGTGGCCGCCTCGGTACCCTGCGCGGTGTTGCCTTTTTCCACCCTGCGCCAGCCCACCATGTTGCCGGGGCGGTTGCGCTCGTCGTGCCAGTCGGCAAAGCGGCTGTACTGATTGGCCGTGAAGAAGCTGCCAAATGATAGAGATTTTGCGAGAAGGGATGATTCTTTATGAGAAAGTAAAACCCGTAAGTTACGGGTTTTACTGGTTTTATGAAGTTATATGATAGTTATTGAGAAGTTACTCAATATTCTGAATCTGCTCGCGCATCTGCTCGATCAGCACCTTCAGCTCAATCGCTGACGCCGTGACGTCCGCATTAATCGACTTCGAGCCCAGCGTGTTCGACTCGCGATTGAACTCCTGCATCATAAAGTCCAGGCGGCGGCCAACGGCCTCTTTTTTGCCGAGGATGTTATAGGTTTCTTTCACATGCGCTTCAAGACGGTCCAGCTCTTCTGCGACATCGATGCGCTGCGCCATCATCACCAGCTCCTGCTCGAGACGATTGTTTTCCAGCTGCACCTCCGCTTCTTCCAGCTTTGTCAACAGACGCTCGCGCTGCCACTTCAGGACTTCAGGCATCTGGGCGCGCACTTTTGCCACTTCCTGCTTCACGCCCTCAAGGCGCTGTTCAATCAATGCTTTGAGCGCCGCGCCTTCGCTTTCACGCGCGATGATAAAGTCATCCAGTGCCGCATCCAGCGCGCTCAGCAGCTGGGTGTTAATCGCGTCCAGATCCTGCTCCTGCGCAGACATCACGCCAGGCCAGCGCAGAATATCCATAGGGTTGATGGCACCTTCATCGCTCTGCATCTTCACCCAGTTGGCAGCCTGCACCAGTTGACGCGCAAGTGTTTCATTCAGCATCAGCTCGCCCTGTGCGCTGGGGTCAGCGTCAAAACGCAGATTACATTCGATCTTGCCGCGCGTCAGGCGCTGGCGAATGCGCTCGCGGATCACCGGCTCCAGGCTGCGGAACTGCTCCGGCAAGCGGATATAGGTTTCAAGATAGCGCTGGTTGACGGAACGTAGCTCCCAGGCGGCGCTGCCCCAGGTGCCTTTGGCTTCACGGCGGGCGTATGCGGTCATACTGCGGATCATAATGGGCTACTCTTTGTCAGAAATAATGCAGCAAGTATAGCGAGACCGACCGCTGGCTAACAGGCATATGCGTCAGTACACAGGCATATGAAAAAATTTCCGCTCTTGCAGGCAGATACTTATGATGATGGCTGGTCAATTTATTAAGGATATTGCTGATGTTTCGCTCTGTTGCCCTTTCAGTGGCGCTGGCCGCAATGCTGGCTGGTTGCCAGGCGCCGCGCCCTCCTGCGCCCCCCACGAAGCCGGTTCCTGTCTGTGCAGGGGGAGAGATGATGATGCAAACCACTCTGTGGTTTGGTCTCAGCAAACCACAAGGCGGCAGGGTAAGTGCGTCAGAATGGCAGCAGTTTCTGGACAAAGACGTCACGCCGCGCTTTAAAGCGCGGCTAAGCGTTTACGATGCTAACGGCCAGTGGCTGGAGAAAAGCGGCAGGCTGGCGCGCGAGCCGAGTAAAGCGCTGCTGTTGATCCACGGGCCAGACACCGGCGTCAATGATGATATCGAAGCGCTGCGTGCGCTTTATAAACAACGGTTTGGCCAGGAATCGGTGATGCGCGTAGACGCGCCAGCCTGCGTAGGGTTCTAAGAAAAACGGCGGCAGACTGCCGCCGTAACAGGATTAAATAAACAGACCGGCGAAGGCCGCTGACAACAGGCTCACCAGCGTTGAGCCATATACCAGCTTCCAGCCGAAGCGGGAAACAACATTCCCCTGCGGTTCGTTCAGCCCTTTAATCGCACCGGCCACAATGCCGATAGAGGCGACGTTGGCAAAGGAGACCAGGAACACGGAAAGAATACCCAGCCCGCGCGGTGTCATGTCTGCCGCCACTTTTTGCAGCTCAATCATCGCAACAAACTCATTCGCCACCAGTTTGGTCGCCATAATGCTGGCGGCCTGCAAGGCATCAACGGCAGGGATGCCGATTAGCCAGGCGAATGGATAAAAGACATAGCCGAGGATCTGCTGGAAGCTATAGCCAAACAGCGCGCTAAACAGCGCGTTAACCGCTGCAATCAGCGCAATAAAGCCGATCAGCATGGCCAGAATAATCATCGCCACCTTAAAGCCCGCCAGAATGTACTCGCCGAGCATCTCAAAGAAACTCTGCTCTTCGTGCAGTTTATCGAGCTGGATTGCCTGCTCATCCTGCGCTTTGCCGGGATTGATAATAGAGAGGATAATAAAGGTGCTGAACATGTTGAGCAGCAGCGCCGCGACCACATATTTAGGCTCAATCATCGTCATATAAGCCCCAACGATCGAGAGTGACACCGTGGACATTGCCGTAGCGGCCATGGTGTAAAGGCGCGTTGGCGGAATGTCAGCCAGAATACCTTTATAGGCAATAAAGTTTTCTGACTGACCGAGAATGAGCGTGCTGACCGCATTGAACGACTCAAGCCGGCCCATGCCGTTGACTTTAGAGAGCAGCGTCCCTACCAGACGGATCATCAGCGGCAGAATACGCCAGTGCTGCAGAATGCCAATCAGGGCAGAAATAAACACGATAGGGCAGAGTACGCCAAGGAAGATAAAGGCCAGGCCCTGTTTACTCATATTGCCGAATACGAAGTCGGTGCCCTGCGCGGCAAAGGTCAGCAGCTTTTCGAAAAAGCCGCTGAATGCGCCAATTGCCGCTTGTCCGCTGGCGGAGTGAAGGAAAAACCAGCCTAGCGCAGCTTCCACCACGATCAGCTGGACGATATAACGCAGGCGTATCTGTTTGCGGTCATGGCTGACCAGCAGCGCGAGGGCAAAAATCACCACCAGCGCCAGCAGGAAATGAAGAATTGAAGTCATCTTTTTATTTTCAGTGAGTGAGGAAGGCGCATTTAGCCACAGACGTCACAGAAATTCATCTGCCGCTGTAAAATCCCGTCAGCAAGACAGGCGGCGAGGAAGTCCGTATAATGCGCAGCCAATTCATTGCAGCCGGAGATTACCATGCGTCCAGCAGGCCGAAGCGCACAGCAGGTGCGTCCCGTCACCCTGACCCGAAACTACACTAAACATGCCGAGGGCTCGGTGCTGGTGGAGTTCGGTGAAACCAAAGTGCTCTGCACCGCGACCGTGGAAGAGAGCGTCCCGCGCTTTTTGAAAGGTCAGGGGCAGGGCTGGGTGACCGCCGAATATGGCATGTTGCCACGTTCTACCCATAGCCGTATGGCGCGCGAAGCGGCAAAAGGCAAGCAGGGCGGACGTACGCTGGAAATTCAGCGCCTGATTGCCCGCTCACTGCGTGCAGCGGTCGATCTCAAAGCGCTGGGCGAGTTTACCATTACGCTCGACTGTGACGTTATTCAGGCGGATGGCGGCACACGCACCGCGGCGATTACCGGTGCCTGCGTGGCGCTGGCGGATGCGCTCAATAAGCTGGTGGCCGATGGCAAGCTAAAAGCCAACCCGATGAAAGGCATGGTGGCGGCGATCTCTGTGGGCATCGTCGACGGCGAAGCGCGCTGCGATCTCGAGTACGTGGAAGATTCTGCGGCTGAGACCGACATGAACGTTGTGATGCTGGAAGATGGCCGCATGATTGAAGTGCAGGGGACCGCCGAGGGTGAGCCGTTCAGCCACGAAGAACTGCTGTCGCTGCTTGCGCTGGCGCGTGGCGGCATCGAGGAACTGATTCAGGCGCAGAAAGCAGCGCTAAACAACTGATTTAACAGGCGACCAGAGAGTCGCCTTTTTTTTGTGAGAGGAGTGAGAAATGAAAGCCTGGCAGCGTCAGTTTATTGAATTCGCCCTGAACAAGCAGGTGCTGAAGTTCGGCGAATTTACCCTGAAATCTGGCCGTAAAAGCCCCTATTTCTTCAATGCTGGCTTGTTTAACAGCGGCCGCGATCTGGCGCTGCTGGGCCGTTTCTACGCGCAGGCGCTGGTCGACGGCGGCGTAGATTTTGATCTGCTGTTTGGCCCGGCCTATAAAGGCATTCCTATTGCGACAACCACTGCCGTAGCGCTGGCCGATCATCATGACCGCGACGTGCCTTATTGCTTTAACCGCAAAGAAGCGAAAGATCATGGTGAAGGTGGCTTGCTGGTGGGCAGCCCGCTGGCGGGTCGCGTCATGCTGGTCGATGACGTCATTACCGCCGGAACGGCAATCCGTGAATCAATGGATATTATTCATGCACATCATGCCACGCTGGCAGGAGTGCTGATTTCACTCGATCGGCAGGAGCGTGGACGAGGGGATATCTCCGCCATTCAGGAAGTAGAGCGCGACTATAAATGTCAGGTCACCGCCATCATTACTCTGAAAGACTTGATTAGCTATCTGGAAGAGAAGCCTGAAATGGCCGATCATCTGGCGAAAGTGCGGGCGTACCAGAAAGAGTACGGCATCTAAACAGGGCACATTCCCTTTCCCGCAAGCGGGAAGGGGAATGGACTTGCCGCGTCAACCGCACTATACCAGCTGTGCAGCCAGCAGCGGCCAGCGAGTATCAAACTCGGCAGTAGGACGGAAGCGGAACTCTGAACGCACGTAGCGTGACAGCACCCCTTCGCAAAAGGCCAGCAGCTGGCTTGCCAGCAGCGCCTCGTCTGTCTCGAAACCTTCGCCTTCCCGCATTCTGCGCTCACGCATCACCTGACGAAGCTGGGCTTCAATTCGCTCGAACAGCTGATTAATACGCCCCTGCAGGCGATCCTGTTCGAACATGAGCGCGTGGCCGGTCAGAATGCGCGTCAGCCCAGGATTACGCTCACCAAAGCCCAGAATCAGTTGCACGATAAGACGCAGTCGCGCCATCGTCTCTTTTTCATCTTTCAGGATCAGATTGATGCGGGTAATCAGACTGTCTTCAATAAACTCAATCAGGCTGTCGAACATGCGCGTTTTGCTGGGGAAGTGGCGATAGAGCGCAGCTTCAGAAACGCCGACGTTGGCCGCCAGTTTGGCGGTCGTGATGCGCTGGCTACCGTCACTGGATTCCAGCATCTGCGCCAACGCCTGCAAAATTTCTTCGCGACGGTTCCGTTTGGCGATTTTTTTCTCTGCCATGACCTAAAAACCCCTGAAATTCACCTTAAACAGGCACACCCTCTCACTGCCCCTAAGAGAACATCTCCTGTGGCAATGAGAAATAAACAGATGGTTAAGTAAAAACGGGCGTTACTGACGGCCTGAATGACCGAAACCGCCTTCCCCGCGGGCGCTGGCGTCGAAGTCTTCTACCAGATTAAATTCTGCCTGGACAACCGGTACGAACACCAGTTGCGCCAGACGATCGCCTGGCTGCAGCGTGAAGCTCGTCTGGCCGCGATTCCAGACTGACACCATGAGCTGGCCCTGATAGTCAGAGTCAATCAGGCCAACCAGATTACCCAGGACAATACCGTGCTTATGGCCCAGACCAGAACGAGGCAGGATGACGGCTGCCAGGCCGGGATCGCCAATGTGAATGGCCAGGCCAGTTGGAACCAGCGTGGTCATGCCCGGCGTGATTTCCAGTGCGCTGTCCAGGCAGGCGCGTAAATCAAGCCCGGCTGAGCCAGAGGTGGCATAGGTGGGCAGCGGGAACTCTGCGCCCACGCGCGCATCAAGAATCTTTACGTCGATTTTTTTCATCATAAAGGCGGACTATCTCGTCTAATAAATGCTGGCCAAGGAGTGTCTTATCGCTGAGCGGTAAGCGTTTTTCTCCCTCCTGCCAAAAAAGGTGAAGCGCGTTGCTGTCGCTGTTAAATCCCTGTCCCGCTTTGGACACGTCGTTGGCGCAAATCAGGTCCAGGTTTTTACGTACTCGTTTTTGTCGTGCGTATTCTTCCACATTCTGGGTTTCAGCGGCAAATCCAACCACATAAGGGCGGTTCTGCTTCAGTGCGGCAACCTCTGCCACAATGTCGGGATTCTTCACCAGCTGTAGCGTAATGGCATCGTCTACGCTGCCCTGCTTTTTGGTTTTTTCGGCGGCAATAGCGGCAGCGCGATAGTCCGCCACGGCGGCACTGGCAATAAAAATCTGCTGCGTTGCCGCGTCGGCCATTACGGCAGCTTCCATCTCCAGCGCCGAGGTCACATCAATACGCTTTACCGCAGGCGGCGTTGGCAAACTGACCGGTCCGCTTACCAGCGTGACGTTTGCGCCTCGTCTGGCGGCCGCGGCGGCAATGGCGAAGCCCATCTTGCCGGAGCTGTGGTTGCTGATATAACGCACCGGATCAAGCGCCTCACGCGTCGGACCGGCGGTGATCATAATGTTGAGATGTTGCAAATCGTTGACGGGCGAGGCCCATTGCACCGCGTGGTCGACAATAACCAGTGGATCGAGCATACGACCCGGACCCACATCGCCGCAGGCCTGGCTACCGCTGTCAGGTCCCCAAATCAGCAGGCCGCGCGCATGGAGCTGCTGCAGGTTATGCTGGGTCACCGCGGCGCGGTACATTTGCTGGTTCATGGCCGGTACGACGGCAACCGGCGCGGCCGTAGCCAGACAGGCGGTTGTTACCAGATCATTCGCCATTCCCGCAGTGAGACGGGCAATCAGATCAGCCGACGCCGGTGCCAGCACCACTAAATCGGCCCATTTCGCCAGTTCGATATGGCCCATCGCTGCTTCGGCAGCAGGATCGAGCAGGTCTTCAAAGACCGGATAACCGGAAACGGCCTGCAGGCTGAGTGGCGTAATAAAGGCTTTGGCAGCCGGTGTCATCATTACACGCACCTCCGCACCGCGCTCGCGCAGGCGGCGCACCAGTTCGGGGGTTTTATACGCCGCGATGCCGCCGCTCACGCCAAGCAGAATTTTTTTTCCGGCTAATCCCATCATGCTTTTTGCCTCATGTCGCTGGATGCCGCGTCAGGCGCGGCTGAGTGGCAGGACTGTATCATAAAACCGGCTACAGGCCTTTTCACCCCTTGCCTTTGCGAGCCACCTCGTAAATCCGCCACAAAGCACTGGTTAAGTATACAGCATTCTATCATGATGTCGTCAATGGCAGGAGGCATTTATGGACAGTATGGCACCACGGGAAAAATTGCGGTTAAGGGGAGCAGAGGCATTGAGTGATGCCGAGCTGCTGGCCATTTTCCTGCGAACCGGAGCGGTGGGATTGAATGTTATGGCGCTGGCACAGCAGATGCTGCAGCAGTTCGGTTCGCTTTATTACATTATGACGGCCGACCCGGCAACGCTCAGTAAACTAAAAGGGGTTGGCGCCGCGAAGCTGGCGCAGCTGCACGCCATTGCGGAACTGGCTCGGCGTTTTTTTGCCAGCCAGATGGCGCAAGAAGATGTAATGGCGAATCCACAGGTGACGCGGCATTATCTGCAAAGCATGCTGGCGCATCAGGAGCGGGAAATTTTTATGGCGCTATTTCTGGATAATCAGCACCGCGTTTTACAGGCGCAGAAAATATTTATGGGCTCGATTAACAGCGTTGAGGTTCATCCACGAGAAATCGTGCGGGAGGCGCTGAAAGTGAACGCGGCGGCGGTGATTCTGGCTCATAATCATCCCTCGGGCATGGCGGAACCCAGCCGCGCTGACCGGCATATCACCCATAAAGTGAGCGCAGCCTGTACCTTGCTGAATATCCGCCTGCTCGATCATCTGGTGATCGGTCATGGTGAGTATGTCTCTTTTGCAGAGCGTGGCTGGCTGTAAAAGCCTGCTCTGCCAGGTGCAGATGATGGGTTTTTGCGCGATCTTCAGGGATCTTTATCTGTTCGGGACTTGAGCACTTGCGCTGAGCGGCGTATACTACGCCACCTTTGAGAATCTCGGGTTTGGCGTTTGGGCCAGCTTAGCGGGTTCACATGGAACTCGCCTGGCGGGCTATGAGCCTGACGAGGCGGCCAAAACCTAGTTTTTAAAGCTCGAGCTGATTTGATTTTTGGAGAATAGACATGTCACGAGTCTGCCAGGTAACTGGAAAGCGTCCGGTGACCGGTAACAACCGTTCCCACGCAATGAACGCGACGAAACGCCGTTTCCTTCCGAACCTGCACTCACACCGTTTTTGGGTTGAGGGCGAGAAGCGCTTCGTTACTCTGCGTGTATCTGCTAAAGGTATGCGTGTTATTGATAAAAAGGGCATCGAGACGGTTCTGGCCGAAATCCGCGCCCGTGGTGAGAAGTACTAAGGAACTGAATCATGGCTAAAGGTATTCGTGAGAAGATCAAGCTGGTTTCCTCTGCTGGTACAGGTCACTTCTATACCACCACGAAGAACAAACGTACTAAACCAGAGAAACTGGAACTGAAAAAGTTCGATCCGGTTGTACGTCAGCACGTGATCTACAAAGAAGCCAAAATTAAATAATTTTGGTGTTCTTCGAAAAACCCGGCTTCGGCCGGGTTTTTTGTTTTTGCCACTTTTTGAGGAGAGAACATGCCGGAATTACCCGAGGTTGAAACCAGCCGACGCGGCATCGAACCGCATCTGGTCGGTGAAAAGATTTTACATGCCGTGGTGCGTAACTCGCGTCTGCGCTGGCCGGTGTCGCAGGAGATCCACGCGCTCAGCGACCAGCCGGTACTGAGCGTACAGCGCCGCGCCAAATACCTGCTGCTGGAGCTGCCGCACGGCTGGATTATTATCCATCTCGGCATGTCTGGCAGCCTGCGCGTGCTGCCAGAAGAACAGCCCGCCGCAAAACATGACCATGTTGATTTAGTGATGAGCAACGGCAAAGTGCTGCGTTACACCGATCCGCGACGCTTCGGGGCCTGGCTATGGAGTACCGATCCCGAAGGGAGCAACGTACTGGCACACCTGGGGCCAGAACCGCTCAGCGAGGCCTTTAGCGGCGACTATCTGTACGAGAAGTCGCGTGGCAAGCGCACCGTCGTGAAACAGTGGCTGATGGATAACAAAATCGTGGTGGGTGTGGGCAATATCTACGCCAGCGAATCGCTGTTTACCGCCGGGATCCTGCCCGATCGTCCGGCAATGAGCCTGAGCAAGGAAGAGGCGCAGCTGCTGGCGACCACTATCAAAGCGGTACTGCTGCGCTCAATAGAGCAGGGCGGCACGACGCTGCGCGACTTTTTACAGAGCGACGGAAAGCCGGGGTATTTTGCGCAGGAACTGCAGGTTTATGGCCGCGCGGGCGAACCCTGTCGCGCCTGCGGCACACCCATCGTCAGTGGCAAGCATGGGCAGCGCAGCACGTTCTGGTGCCCCAACTGCCAGCATTAATCAGTTAAGTTTCGCCATCAGCGCCTGATGTACGTGCTCAGGCAGAAACGCGCTGACGTCACCGCCGTGGCGCGCGACCTCTTTCACCAGTGAGGAAGAGACGAACGAGAAGCCTTCCGAGGGCATCAGAAACACACTCTCCAGCGTCGGCAGCAGATGGCGATTCATATGGGCGAGCTGCATTTCATACTCGAAGTCTGACACCGCACGCAGGCCACGCACCAGCACGTTGGCCTGCTGCGCGCGTGCAAAGTTTGCCATTAAATCGCTAAATCCGACGACTTCCACGTTCGGCAGGTGCGCCACCGCCTGACGCGCCAGCTCAATGCGCTCTTCCAGGCTAAACAGCGGTTTTTTGCTCGGGCTGGCAGCGATCGCCAGAACCATCTGGTCAAACATGTGCGCGGCGCGAGTGACAATATCAATATGACCCAGCGTAACGGGATCGAAGGTGCCAGGATAAATCGCTTTCGTGCTCATAAGCGGCCTTTGTCAGCGGCATGATTCAGCGCCCACAGCGCGGAATATTTATTGAAGGTGTACTGCGCGTTGACCACGGCGAGGATGCAGCCCTGTTTACCGTCAAGAAACCCGGCGCGCAGCAGGAAGGTTTTCAGGAATGCGCCCAGCGTATGGAAAAACACAGAGAAGAGACCACAGCGTTTCCCGCGCTGATGGCGCTCCTGTGCCCAGGCTGCGGCATAGGCCAGCTGCTTTTGCTGGAACGCCACCAGATCGCGACAGGTCAGATGTTGCAGATCGCCCTGAAGTCTGACAACCGGCGCCCCCTGGGTATCCAGCGATTCATGCACCAGATTGTCGTTATAGCGCAGCGCTCGCGGGTAGAGGCGCATCACGCGATCGGGATACCAGCCGCTGTGGCGCATAAAGCGGCCAAGAAACAGGTTGCTGCGGTTCAGGCTATAGACCGTGGCAGCAGGAGGCTGCGCCAGCACCGCTTCAATGCTGGCGCGCAGCGACGGCGTGACGCGCTCGTCGGCATCGATCATCAAAATCATATCGCCGCTGGCATGATGCTGCGCACGCTGGCGTTGCCTGCCGAAACCTTCCCATGTCCCGGCGTGGAAAACCTGCGCGCCAGCCTGGCGCGCAATCGCGACGGTATCGTCGTGACTGCCTGCGTCCAGCACGATGATTTCGTCTGCCCAACTGACAGAGTCGAGACAGGCAGGCAGCAGGGACGCTTCGTTTTTGGCGATTATCACCACAGAAAGACGTTGGCGAGCGGTCATTAATGGGCCCGTGGCGGTAAATGAGGTTCGAGTAACTGTAGCAGACGCTGTAATGCGCCCTGGTTCTGGTGCAGGACCTCAACCGCATGGCGGCCATAGTAGAGGCGATAATCCTCATCCTGCAGCAGGTTGGTGACCTCTTTTTCCAGCGACACCGCATCGGTGACGGTGATAAGACCCTGCGCCTCCTGCAACTTGCCGCAGATATCTTTGAAGTTCCAGATATGCGGACCCATCAGTACAGGGATGGCGTGCGCGGCGGGCTCCAGCGGATTGTGTCCGCCGCGCTCTACCAGGCTGCCGCCAACAAAAGCAAGATCGGCAATACCATAAAGCAGCATCAGTTCACCCATGGTGTCACCGATGACCACCTGCGTTGACCCTGACGGAATTTCGCCACTGCTGCGCAGGATAGCGCTGAAGTTGCGCTTTTGCGTCAGCTCACGTGCATCGCTAAAGCGTTCAGGATGTCGCGGCACCAGAATCAGCAGCAGATCGGGAAAGGTCTGCAACAGGCGGCGATGTGCATCCAGCACGATCGCCTCTTCACCTTCATGCGTGCTGGTAGCAATCCAGACTGGACGGCGCGGAGCCCACTGGCGGCGTAGCGTCACGGCTCTGGCTGCCAGCTCAGGCGTGACAGAAATATCAAATTTCAGGCTGCCGGTAACGGCCAGCTGCGAACGTTTCAGGCCCAGCGCCAGAAAGCGGTCGCCGTCTTCCGCATTTTGTGCAGCAATCAGGGTAATGCTTTGCAGCAGATTACGCATAAAGCCGCCGAGCTTGCGGTAGCCTTTAGCAGAGCGCTCTGAAAGGCGGGCGTTGGCAATGACCAGCGGGATCTGGCGCTGATGCAGGATGCGGATAATGTTAGGCCACAGCTCAGTTTCCATGATGATCACCAGACGCGGATTCACCGTATCGAGGAAACGGTTGATCGCGCCCGGCAGATCGTAAGGCAGATAGACGTGATGCACATCTTTGCCAAACGCCGACTGCGCTCGTTCTGAGCCGGTCGGCGTCATGGTGGTGACGGTAATCGGCAACGTCGGGTAGCGGTGACGTAGCGCTCGCACTAACGGGATAGCAGCCAGCGTCTCACCGACCGAAACCGAGTGCAGCACAATGCCGTCCGGCTCCACTTTGCCCGTGCAGTAGCCGTAGCGTTCTGCCCAGCGTTTGCGGTACGCCGGCGCTTTGCGGCCGCGCAGCCAGAGGCGCAGCCAGATGAGCGGCTGGATAAGGTAGAGCAGGACGGTATAAAGGGTTGTCATAGTTATCGTTTCGACAGCCTGGCAGAAAAAATTTCACATAAATCAATCTATGTTACCAGAAAGCCCAGGCACGCTCATCACTTTGTCAGCGGCGTGCCAGCACCTGCTGATAAAGCGATGTCAGCGACTGCGCCAGACGCTGAGGCCCGTAAGGCTCAATTCTGCGCCTTGCGGCTTCGCCCAGGCGCGAATCCAGTGAAAGCGACGGTATCGCCATCGTTGCCTCGGCTAATGCATTGATATCCAACGCATCGCAAACGAAGCCTTCCTGACCAGCGGTAATAAATTCTGCACCGCCGCAGCCGGTGCTGGTAATCACCGGCAGGCCGCAGGCCATCGCTTCCAGCACGACGTTGGGAAAAGGATCGTAGAGCGTGGGCAGTAGCAGGGCGTCAGCAGCATGATAAAAAGGCTGCACATCCTGCTGTACACCGACAAAGCGTAGCCGATCCAGACAGTTGAGCTGATTTGCCAGCTGCTGATAACGCGACAGCTGTTTGTCCTGGCCAACCACAATCAGGTAGCGATCGCTGCGCGCCAGCGCCTCAATCGCCGCTTTCAGACCCTTGCGCTCAAAGCCGGAGCCGACGTAGATCAGTACCGTAGCCGCATCCGGCAGCTGTAACTGCTGACGCGCGGCATGGCGGCTTGCCTCGCTGGCCGGCTGGAAACGCTGGCTGTCAATGGCGTTGTGGATAACGTGAATTTTTTCTGCGCTGAGTGAGAAGCAGCGCAGAATATCGCGCTTCACCATCTCCGAGTTGCAGATAACCGCTTTTAGTGAGGAGGCGTTAAACATCTCCGCTTCTGCCCGCAATACGTAGCGATGATAGGGGCTGAGGGCGGCGCTCAGGCGCTGCCAGGGTGAGACGATGCGCGCACGCTGCTCAAGCCAGACGCGATGTACACCATCGCCGGCGCGGAAAATGTCGCAGCCTGCGATGCGCTCATGGCTCTGGACAATATCAAACCGCTCCTTTTCCCAGCAGGCTCGTGCCGCATGTGCAAAACCCCGCTCGCGCGAGATGCGGCCCAGTTTCGGAGGGTTGCAGATATGCAGGTGCCAGTCGGGATTCGGCGTGCCCTGCCAGCTGCGCGTAATAATGTTGAGATCCAGCTGTTCACTACCGAGCGCTTCCAGCGCGCGCGAAATAAAACGTTCCGCGCCGCCATCAGGGCGATATTTTTGCCGAACAATCGCCAGGCGTAATTTAGTCATGTAGAAAATTCCTTGCGGCGTTGACCACCTCTTCGACCGGAATAGCGCTGAGATAACGCTGGCGAGTATTGGTATCAATGGCGTCGGGATCAGGCAACGGGCCATAATCGCCCGCCCAGATCACGCGGTTGTGATCGCCCCAGGGACGCCAGAACTGAAGCTTGGTGGGACCAAACAGCGCAAGGCAGGGCGTATCAAGCGCAGCGGCCATGTGCATTGGTGCAGAATCGACACCGATAAACAGGCTGGCGCGCGCGATTAGCGCCGCCAGCTGCGGTAGCGATAGCCTGCCTGCCAGCGACACGCAATCGGGCGTACTACAGAGCGCCACAATGCGTGCAATCATCTCCAGCTCGTGTTTGTCGGGCCCGGCGGTCAGCACCACTTTACGGCCTGCCTGCGCCAGCTGGTCGATGGTGGCGGCGACTTTCTCTTCTTCCCAGCATTTAAAGTTCCAGCGCGAGGTAGGCTGAAAGACAATAAAGGGGGCGCTGACGTCCTGTTCCGCCAGCAGCGCATCAACCTTCTGTCCATCTGCATCGCTGAAGTGCATCGACGCACGCGCCCCTGCTGGCGAAATGCCCAGCGGGGTCAGCGCCATCATATTCTGCTCAACCGTATGAAGCTGTCCATGGTGGCTGGTTGGCACCAGGCAGTTGTGGCACAGGCGCCAGAAGAGGTTATCGCGCTTGGTAAAGGCGAAGCCAATACGCAGCGGCGCGCCGCTGAACAGGGTAATCAGCGCGCTGCGCCACTGGTCGGCAAGATTGATGACCAGGTCGTAACGACTGGCGCGAACGGCAGCAATCAGGTCACGTTCATGCCGGAGCTTGCGCCAGCTTCCTTCCTGCTTCCATTTGCGGTCAATAACGTGCAGCTGGCGGATCGCCGGATGCGCCTCCAGCATCGGCCGCGTCTCTTTATAGAGCAGAACGTCAATGCTGGCCTGAGGGTAACGCTGACGCAGCGCGTTAATGACGGGCGTTGTCAGCAGCATGTCGCCGTGATGGCGCAGCTTGATCAGCAAAATATTGTGTGGGGTGACGTCAGCGTGAGTCGGGTTTGCCATACACAAATGCTCTTAATTTTCAGTGAGCCGATTGTAGGGCAAACCCCTCAGGGGTTAAACCAGCGACGACGGTTATTTGTCGCGCCAGCGCCAGAGTCGACTCAGCCACAGCAATAGCTGGTACCACTGTTTGATGCCGCGCGCGTTGCGCAGCATACGCAGATGCGTTTTGCTGGCAAAAATATCATGGATAATCGCCTGCTTTGCAGCCGGTTCAGGCTCGCGGCGCACGCAGTGGCAGACGCTCAGCGCTTCATGGGTGATCTGCGCATGAAAAGCGGGATAGATCTTTACCTGGTTTTTATAGCGTGCATTAAGCTCGTCCAGCATACGCGCAATTTTTAAATAGTGGCGTTGATACTCAACGTTACGCTGGCCGGTGCGTTTGCGGTTGCTGATGGAGGCGTTATGCAGGTAGTAGCGATAAAAAATTGCATCGGTATAGCGGACGCGCTGCGCATTAAACATAAATTCGGTGGTCCAGGGAATATCCTGATGGTGCAGGCCTGGTTCAAACCACAGCTGCTTCTGCTCAATCAGCGCGCGACGATAGATGCCCAGCCATACCACATGCAGATAGCGACGCGTCTTCAGCGCAGTATTGAGCCATTCCGCTCCTTTCAACACTGGCGTGCTGCGTAGTCGCTCCAGCGGGATCAGGGGACGGGTACGCTGGTCGCGCTGAAAAAACCATTCTGCATTGCACTGCGCGGCGTCGAGATTATCCTGCTCGGCCATCGCGACCAGCGTGTCATACATCTCAGGGTGCATGGTGTCGTCGGAATCGGGAAAGGTTACATACTTACCGCGTGCAATACGCAGCCCGGCGTTGCGTGCGCGTGATACGCCACCATTTTCCTGATGAATGACCGTGATATGCGGATATTGCGCCGCATATGCATCGGCGCGCGCGCCGGAATCGTCGGTGGAACCGTCATCGACGATAATAATTTCCAGTGAGGTCAGCGTCTGCGCCAGCAGCGACTGCATAAAGAGATCGAACATCTCCCCGGCGTTATACATGGGGGAGATGATACTCAACAGCGGTGGGCTAGAAGATAAAGGCATAAGCTCTGTTTTTTTGTCGGTGCTTTAGAAATTCTGACGACATCCTTTAACGCCAGTCGTGTCGTAACAATACGTGTAGAAAACGTCCGGCACATTATGAAGGTTGATAAGCTTTTTTAGACACCTTTCATGCGGTTAACGAAAATATAGCCTGCGTTTTTACGCATCAGGCCGACCTGCTTAATTCTGACTGTCGCCCTGCGTAAAGCTGGCGTGATATTCCGTTAGCGTGCGGCCCTTAAAGCGTGGGCTCACCCAGCTAAAGAGTGCGTCCAGATCCTCATAAAGACGTTCGATATCCTGCTCATTTTTAAAGGTTGGACTGCCGTCCGGCATAAACTCAGACGAGTGCAGCATAAATTCGACGTAATCCTGTCCTTCTGCCAGTGACTGTTCAATCACGCGCTTCATGCTCGCCACATTGCCCCCTGACGGACGTAGCCAGTAAACCGCCGGGCTACGCTGCTTGCCGCGCAGTTTATACATGCCCTGCTTAAAGGCACTCATCAGTGGAGAATATTTATACTGAATGCTCATCGGCACTTCCAGTAAGGGTGAACGGCCCGGTCGGGAAATATCGGCAGGATCAATGAAATAGGCGTTGCGGGGAAAATGCGTGTAATCTGTGCCGCCGTTACCCTGGGGCGCGCCACGGTTAAAGCGCCAGTTAACGCGCGGCGTAACGGAGCAGTCAACCAGATAGCCCAGTTCAGTCAGGGCGGCGGCATAACGTTCATCAAAAGCCCAGCGGCCCGCGCGGTGGCTACGCATTTTGGTCTGAAAGGTCTCTTCCAGCAGTTGCGTCATAAAAGCGACTTTCGCGCGCAATACGTCGTCAGGGTATTCAATCAGATAGGGCTGCCAGCGCCAGTCATCATCGGTTAAGGGGGCTTCTGGCGGGCTGTTCCAGGCGTGTAAATGCATACCCACTTCACCCTGATTGCGGGCAATCACATCGCGCGCGAATTCAACGTAGGCGGGATCCACTGCCATTTCGTAATTGGTAAGCCAGGTTGGCTTCAGACTGTAGCGTTCACACAGCGACTGAAAACGCGGCAAAAAGGCAGTATTACGCGTGGTAATAGTGCGATGGTTGCGCCAGAGATTATCGCCTTCAGTATCGATGGTAATAAGGAATGATGGCTGTGTCATAGTAGGGTCCTGAACGCCTTACAAAGGCGCAATAGTACGCCTCGCCGTAAGCTGGCGCAAAGTGTTACGTAATGGTTGCGCTGAGCGCAGCGCGATTTACTGCCTGGCAGCGCTTTCGTACTATAGCCAGATAAAGGTGCCCAGATGGCCGACTTTTCTTACTCAATAAGGACATATTTTGTCGAAACGCATCCTGATGGTGATCGATGGCCTGCCCGGCGGCGGCGCAGAAAAGGTGGTGGTAACGCTGGTGGCGGGTCTGCTGGCAGCCGGACACCGCGTTTCTCTCTTCTCGCTGCGCAGGGTGTGTGAATATGCGCTGCCTGCAGGCGTGGATTATCAGGTTATTGAAGATCGCTGTCGACATCCTCTGCGTAAGCTGACGGAACTGCGCCGCCGGGCGCGTCAGCTCGACAACGCGGTGCAGGTCGCCGAGCGCACCGGCGGCGAATTTGATCTGGTTGTCTCACATCTGCATAAAACTGACCGGATTGTCAGGCGATGTGCCACGCTAAGAGCAGATAAAACCTGGTTTTGTCTGCATGGCGTTTTCTCTGCATCTTATCTGAAACATCGTCGTGGAGTGTCTCGCTGGCTCAAGGTGCGCAAAATCCAGCGCGTTTACCAGCAGCGTAACGTGACAGGGGTTTCCGCCTGTGTGCTGGAGGATTTGAAAAGTGCGTTTCGCGTGCGCCTGCGCCGTGAAGCGGTTATTGCCAATCCTTTTGACATCGCAGCTATTAAAACGCTGGCCCAGGCACCGCTGACGCCACCTGCCAGCGAATTTATTTTGCACGTGGGTCGATTTCATGAGACCAAGCGTCATGACCGCCTGCTTCAGGCCTATGCGCTGACCAACCTGACGATACCGCTGGTCCTGCTGGGCAAAGGCAGCGAGGAAAAAACCGCGGCGCTGCGCGCGCAGGCGAAAGCGCTGGGTATTGAACAACGGGTTATTTTTCAGGGTTTTTCTGACAACCCCTATGCCTGGATGGCCCGCGCCAGCCTGCTGGTGGTCAGCTCCGACAGCGAGGGTTTTGGTAATGTACTGATCGAGTCAATGCTGTGCGGCACGCCAGTGGTCAGCACGCGCTGCCCGGGCGGCCCGGTCTCTTTGTTACAGGGCGAGCTGGCGCGCGGACTGGCCGACCTTAATCCTGTTTCTCTGGCAAATGTCATGCTGGAGATTTACCAGCAGCCGCCTGACCTGACACAGATCGATTTTACCGCTTTCGATACGCAGAGAGTGTGCCAGCAGTATCTGTCTTTGATATCAGCAGATTCTGCAGAGCGCTGAGAGAGAGGATGGGACGCCGGGCTGTGCTGTCCCGTTCCCGCTCACCAGCGGCTGTAGGGATACTTGTTGATGTTAATCCCAGCTCAGCACCACTTTTCCTGATCGCCCGGAACGCATCTCGTCGAAGCCCTGCTGGTAATCATCAATATGAAAGCGATGCGTAATCACAGGGGTCAGATCAAGGCCAGACTGAATCAGCGCGGCCATCTTATACCAGGTTTCAAACATTTCACGGCCATAAATCCCTTTGATAAACAGCCCTTTAAAAATCACCTGGTTCCAGTCAATCGCCATCTCGCCTGGCGGTATGCCCAGCAGGGCAATCCGCCCACCGTGGTTCATTACCTCCAGCAGCGTGCGGAATGCAGGGGGAGCACCGGACATCTCCAGCCCGACATCAAACCCCTCTGTCATGCCCAGTTCGCGCATCACACCGCGAAGATCGTCCTGCATCACGTTTACTGCGCGCGTGACGCCCATTGATCGCGCCAGCGCAAGGCGATAGTCGTTGATATCGGTGATCACCACGTTGCGGGCACCAACATGTTTACACACTGCCGCAGCCATAATCCCGATAGGGCCCGCTCCGGAGATCAGAACATCTTCGCCCACCAGATCGAACGACAGGGCGGTATGTACCGCATTGCCAAAGGGATCGAAAATGGCAGCAAGCTCATCGGAGATATTGTCGGGAATGCGGAAGGCGTTGAACGCCGGGATCACCAGATACTCGGCAAAGCAGCCCTGACGGTTAACGCCCACGCCGACAGTATTGCGGCATAAATGGGTACGTCCGGCACGACAGTTGCGGCAGTGACCGCAGGTAATATGCCCCTCACCCGAGACGCGATCGCCGACAGCAAAACCTCGCACCTCCTGGCCGACAGCCACCACCTCACCCACATATTCGTGACCGGTGATCATCGGCACCGGGATGGTTTTGCGCGACCAGTCATCCCAGTTGTAGATATGGATATCGGTACCGCAGATAGCGGTTTTGCGGATTTTTATCAGCAAATCGTTATGACCCGGTTCCGGTATCGGCGCATCGGTTACCATCCAGATACCTTCCCGAGCGTGAAGTTTGGCTAAGGCTTTCATTCAACGCTCCTCAGGCGATTACGCCGAGCTGTTTGCCAATGCGCGTAAAGGCCTCAACCGCGCGCTCCAGCTGCTGCTGGGTATGGGCTGCCGAAATCTGCGTGCGGATACGCGCCTGCCCGCGTGGCACCACGGGATAAAAGAAACCGGTGACGTAAATGCTCTCCTGCTGCAGCAGACGGGCAAACTCCTGTGCCACGCTCGCTTCCCCCAGCATCACCGGAATAATGGCGTGATCGGCACCGGCCAGGGTAAAGCCCGCCGCAGTCATCTTCTCGCGAAAGAAGCGTGCGTTCTCCCACAGGCGCTGGCGCAGACCATCGCCCTCGCTCAGCAGGTCAAGCACGCGAAGAGAGGCAGCAACAATGGCCGGGGCGAGCGAGTTAGAGAAGAGATAGGGGCGTGAACGCTGGCGCAGCCATTCAATGACCTCCGCACGCGCGGCGGTGTAGCCACCGGATGCGCCGCCTAAGGCTTTACCCAGCGTGCCGGTAATGATGTCAACGCGGCCCATGACGTCACAATATTCGTGTGTACCGCGCCCGGTGGCTCCTACAAAGCCAACTGCATGTGAGTCGTCGACCATGACCAGCGCATCGAACTCCTCGGCGAGATCGCAGATAGCGCGCAGACTGGCGATGACACCATCCATTGAAAAGACACCGTCAGTGGCGATAAGGAGATGGCGCGCACCTTTTTGTCGAGCTTCTGTCAGGCAGGCACGCAGCGCCTGCATATCATTATTGGCGTAGCGATAGCGCTGCGCCTTACACAGGCGGACGCCGTCAATGATTGAGGCGTGGTTCAGCGCGTCGGAGATAATAGCGTCTTCTGCATCAAGCAAGGTTTCAAACAGGCCGCCGTTGGCATCGAAGCAGGAGGAGTAGAGAATGGCATCCTCCATACCCAGAAAGGCCGCCAGCTTTTTCTCTAACTGTTTATGGCTCTCCTGCGTGCCGCAGATAAAGCGCACCGATGCCATGCCAAAACCGTGCGAATCCATGCCTTCTTTTGCCGCCTGAATCAGCGCGGGATGATTAGCCAGACCTAAGTAATTGTTGGCGCAGAAGTTAATAACGTTTTCGCGTTCACCAACCCTGATATGGGTTCCCTGAGCGGAGGTGATGATGCGCTCCTGCTTAAACAACCCTTCCTGATGTGCAGTATCCAGCTGCTGGCGGATGTGCTGATAGAATTGCGCTGGCATCATTGTTCTCCTCAGATAGCGGAAATTCGGCACATCTTACTGAAGGAAAGAAGGGTTAACGATAAATCGACCAGGAGAATGTCAATTTTGCAGCATAGTTCACGTCAGAGACCGGGGGAGTGGCATGGTGTCAGAGTCATCTGGCTGTCTGCACCGTGATGAAATGTTATGATATGAGACATTAGCGCGTGAAACCCCCTGTTTCACCCCCATAACTTTTAAGGTACAGCACATGATTATCGTCACTGGCGGCGCAGGAATGATTGGCAGCAATATCGTCAAAGCGCTTAATGACCGCGGCATGAGTGATATTCTGGTGGTCGACAACCTGAAAGACGGCACCAAGTTCGTCAATCTGGCCGACCTCAATATCAGCGACTACATGGATAAAGAAGAGTTTCTGACCTATATCGCGGCGGGCGAAGATTTCGGCCCGATCGAAGCGGTATTCCATGAAGGTGCCTGTTCTGCTACCACCGAGTGGGACGGCAAGTACATGATGGATAACAACTATCAGTACTCCAAAGATCTGCTGCACTACTGTCTGGAGCGTGAAATCCCGTTCCTTTACGCCTCATCTGCGGCGACCTACGGCGGTCGCAATGATAACTTCATCGAAAAGCGTGAATATGAGCAGCCGCTGAACGTCTATGGCTATTCAAAAATGCTGTTTGACCACTACGTGCGTCAAATTCTGCCGGAAGCGGCGTCACCGGTCTGTGGTTTCCGCTACTTTAACGTTTACGGCCCGCGTGAAGGTCACAAAGGCAGCATGGCGAGCGTGGCGTTCCATCTCAACACGCAAATCGCTGCCGGTGAGAATCCAAAGCTGTTTGAAGGCAGCGACGGCTTTAAGCGCGATTTTATCCACGTAGATGACGTGGTCGCGGTAAACCTGTGGTGTTGGGAAAATGGCATTTCCGGCATCTATAATTGCGGCACCGGCCGCGCGGAGTCATTCCAGGAAGTGGCTGATGCGGTGCTGAAATTCCATCAGAAAGGGCAAATTGAATACATTCCTTTCCCTGACAAACTGAAAGGTCGTTATCAGGCCTACACTCAGGCAGATCTCACTAACCTGCGCGCAGCAGGCTATGACAAACCCTTTAAAACCGTTGCGCAGGGCGTGGCTGACTATATGGCCTGGCTGAACCGCAGCGCATAAGGAACGCGTACCGGCGATGAAAATTCTGGTAATTGGCCCGTCGTGGGTCGGCGATATGATGATGTCGCAAAGTCTCTATCGCACCCTCAAGGCTCAACATCCGGATGCGGTGATCGATGTGATGGCACCTGCATGGTGTCGTCCTTTGCTGTCGCGCATGCCGGAAGTTAACCAGGCGCTGGCAATGCCGCTGGGGCACGGCGCCCTGGCGTTAGGCGAACGCCGCCGTATTGGCAAAACGCTGCATGCCAGCGGTTATGACCGTGCCTATGTGCTGCCCAATTCCTTTAAATCAGCGCTGGTGCCTTTCTTCGCCGGAATTAAACGTCGCGTCGGCTGGCGTGGTGAAATGCGCTATGGCTTGCTCAATGACATACGCGTGCTGGATAAAACGGCTTTTCCCCTGATGGTAGAGCGCTATATTGCGCTGGCGTATGACACCCCGGTAACCTCGGCGCAGCAGCTTCCGCAGCCGCTGCTCTGGCCACAGCTTCAGGTAGAAGAGCAGGAGATGATTGAAACGGCAGCACAGTTTCAGCTCTCTGCGGAGCGTCCGCTGATAGGTTTTTGTCCGGGCGCGGAATTTGGTCCGGCAAAACGCTGGCCACATTACCATTACGCCGCACTGGCACAGCAGCTGATTGCGGAAGGCAAGCAGATCGTGCTGTTCGGCTCGGCAAAAGATCGTGCCTGTGGCGACGAGATTATCGCGGTACTCCCTCCAGAGGCGCGCCCCTACTGTCGCAACCTGGCGGGTGAAACGCAGCTTGAGCAGGCGGTTATGTTAATTGCACGCTGCAATGCCGTGGTCAGCAACGACTCAGGGCTAATGCATATTGCCGCTGCGCTTAATCGTCCGCTGGTCGCGCTCTATGGACCAAGTAGCCCTGACTTTACGCCACCCCTTTCCCGTCAGGTGCGCATTATTCGTTTGATTAGCGGATACCATAAAGTGCGCAGAGGTGATGCCGGGCAGGGCTATCATCAAAGCCTGATCGATATCCAGCCGCAGCGCGTTCATCAGGAACTGAGCGAATTGCTGGCGCATCCGCAGGAGACGGCATGCAGGTCCTGATCGTCAAAACGTCGTCCATGGGCGATGTGCTTCACACGCTTCCCGCCTTAACCGACGCCATGCAGGCGATCCCGGCGATCCGATTCGACTGGGTCGTGGAGGAGAACTTTGCCCAGATCCCGACCTGGCACCCCGCCGTGGACAACGTCCTGCCGGTGGCCATCCGTCGCTGGCGTAAACACTGGTTTGGCAGCCAGCAGCGTGAAGAGCGTGTCTGTTTCAAGCGTGCATTACAGTCGCGTCAGTATGATGTGATTATCGACGCGCAAGGGCTGATAAAAAGTGCTGCACTGGTCACGCGCCTTGCCAGAGGTGTTAAGCATGGTCAGGACAGCCGCAGCGCGCGTGAACCTTTTGCCAGCTGGTGGTACGACCGTCGCCATGAGATCGATAAAAAGCAGCATGCGGTAGAGCGCACGCGTGAGCTGTTTGCAAAAAGCCTGGGCTATGAAAAACCACAAACCCAGGGAGACTACGCCATCGCCGCTCATTTTCTGCAACAAGTGCCGCTGGATGTCGCGCCTTATCTGGTGTTCCTGCACGCCACTACGCGTGACAATAAACACTGGTCGGAGAGCCACTGGCGTGAGCTGATAAGCCTGCTCCAGCCCACCGGACTACGCATTAAACTGCCCTGGGGGGCCGATCATGAACATCAGCGTGCGCAGCGTCTGGCAGAAGGCTTTGACTATGTTGAGGTCCTGCCAAAGCTGACGCTGGATGCGGTTGCCCGGGAACTGGCGGCTGCCAGAGCGGTCGTCTCGGTCGATACCGGCCTGAGCCATCTGACCGCGGCGCTGGATCGCCCCAACATCACCCTGTATGGCCCAACCGATCCAGGGCTGATTGGCGGTTACGGACAAAACCAGCAGGCAATAAAAGCCAGTGATGGCAATATGGATTCAATCCGTGCCGAACAGGTCTTTGCTAAGCTCAGGGAATTATGTTGAATGGGATCGCTCTGGAAGCAGATTTACCGCTATACCCACCCACGCACTTACCGGCACAGTGAAAATTTATGGCCGCACGTAAATATCACGCGCGCGCCAGAAGGACACATTCGCTCGCTGGTCTGGAAGGGCAGGCCGGTTGCGATGGAAGACTTATCGGCGCTGCGCGCCAGCCATAGCGGTGATCTGACGATTGTGGCAACCGGGCCATCGGTAAAGACACTCGATGCACAAAAGCTGGCGCAGTTTAGCGCCATGGGCGTTAACGGTGCTTACTCTTTGCACGATCGCCTCAAATTCGATTATTACGTCATTGTGGACCGCGATTTTGTTGCAGACCGGCAGGCAATCATTCGGCAGATTATTCAGGACCGCGAGCTGCTGCTGTTCATCACCGTCCACTGTCTGCACGATATTTTTTGCACCCTGGGCTATGAAGCGGTTAAATGCCGTCTTGCCATTGTTGAAGATGTCAGGCACAAGATCTTCCAGCCGCTGATTGAGCCTGCTGATTACGCCGCCAAAAGCGCGCAGCTGCCGGGGCTGGTGGTCGATCCGGCGAACAGCCAGATTGGATTTTGCCGCGATATCCGACACGGGGTAATCGATGCAGGGACGGTGGCCTACTGGGCGCTGCAAATCGCCTTTTTCTTAGGTGCAAAGAGGATCTTTATTGCCGGTGTGGATATGACCAACTTCTCTTTACCGCGTTTTTATGAAAGTGAAGGCGATGTGATGCCGAGCCTGCTTGAAAGCAGTTTTTCATCACTGATAAAACCGTCGTTTTCGCACGCCAGCCAGATACTGAAAAAGGAACATATCGTGGTTTATAATTTGTCCCCGGACAGCGCCCTTGAAAGCGAAATTTTTGAAAAGGTGTCGCTGAATGATCTCTGAGTCCAGACGTACGCTAATTGCAAAAATTGCTTCCTTTTCATTTATGGCATTTTTATTTTTAATGCCGATATTTCCTTCACAGGGCAAGGTTAGCAACTTTTTCTATCTCTCGTTAATCCTGATGGTTATTGTTTTTTTAGCTGACAGGCAACGCTTTAAGACGTTTATTCAGGGGTTGAAGGTGCCGCTGATAACCACCAGCCTTTTTCTCGTTTATTTTAGCCTGAGTACATTGTGGAGTGACGGAGAGGGCACGTTCTCTTCTGCCCTGAAACACAGCATCTATATTCTTTTTTTCATGCTGATGATTAACCATCTGATTAAGCATTATAGCGTGTTGACGGTGCATTCAATCCTTTTCTCTGCCACCTTCGTGCTGTTAATCCTGACCTTTGTTTTTGTCGATAAAAGTACCCTGCTGACCGGTCGGCTGGAAAATGGTTTTTTCAGCGCACCCAGCAATGTTATCGATCTGGGTGGCTATTTCGCCATTGGCATCATCAGTGCACTTATTGTCTCACGGGAAAGCGGCAAGCATTGGCTCTATCTGCCCGCTGCGCTGCTGTTTATCGGTCTGTTACTCACGCAAAGTCGCGGGCCACTGCTGGCGCTCATCGTCTCTTCGTTTTTGCTTTTTGCCAAATATAAGCACATTCATCTGCGACATATGCTGTCCACTGTTGCCTGTTTTATTTTAATTGGTCTGTTTTTCTATTTTACCGGCTATGGCAGCGAATATTCGCAGCGATTAATTGACGCCTATCAGCAGAGCTACGTTCGCTTTGGTATCTGGCACCACGCGCTGGAGCTGGCGGAACAGAAACCCTGGTTTGGCTGGGGCTTCGATAAAACGCTCTCCTTCACCAATAGCCTGGGCGCAGTGGTTACCACCACGCACAGCGTTTATTTGGGTACGTTGTTGAAGGGCGGCATTGCCGGGCTCATTCTGCTGGCAGCGGTGATGGCGGCAGGATTAGGCTGCGCCTGGCGGCGCTTTCACGAGGCGATGGCGCTGGAGGCCATGCTCTATTGCTTCTCTCTTATGTTTTTTGTCACGCAGGGCATGTTCGTTATTGGCTCCCCTAATGAATCCTGGATGCTCTTTTGGTTGCCGCTGGCGGTCGCTATGGCTTCGCGACGTCCTGAACCGGTGAGTCGACAGCGCTAAGCGATTCAGAAAGACAGCAGCGCCTGGATCTGTGCAAAAACAGATTCAGCGCTGATTTTCCGCAGCGGCAGCTTTGCATCGTCTCCAGCCTGCGGCTCAACCCGAATCGTTTTATGCAGATGGGGATCCTGGTAGGGGCCAGTATGACGCGGGTTCGCTCCTACATAGAGACTCAGCGTCGGCGTTTGCGCAGTGATAGCCAGGTGTAGCGGCCCCGTATCACCCGTGACCAGTAGCGTGAAAGTCCCAATCTGCTGGATAAGCTCAATCAGCGTTGTTTTGCCGATCAGCGAAGTAATATTGGGGTGCAGCGATTCAGGCAATAAATTTATAAACTCCTGCTCAAGCCTGGCATCCTGACGCGCACCGGTTAAGACAATTTCAGCCTGCGGGTCGGCAGCTAAAATCAATCTGGCCAGCTCAACAAAATGTTCCACTGGCCAGCAGCGATCGGGCTTGGATGCACCCATCTGAAAACCAATACGGCGTTTTTCCAGCGGCTTTGGCGGCATGGCAATCTCCAGGGGAAAAGCCATACTAATATCGCTGGTATCGCAGCCTAAACGGCCCAGCGTATTTAATTTTCGCTGGATAATATGCGTATCTTCCGGCTGCGAGTAGCTATCCAGCCAGCGGTTTAAAACTTTAGGATCTTGCATAAAATTATCACGCACAATATAGGTTGAGCCTGACAGCTTCGCGCACAGAATGTCGTAATAAATATTGGCGTGCAGAATAAAGGTTACTTCTGGTTTAAATGCCCATAGCTTTTTTAACAGCCTGTGCATGTTTTTAATTTTATTATCCCAGATCTCAACCTGATCGAACCACGGACTCTCCTGCACCAGCAGGCTGTTTTTCTGGCTGGTGACAAAGAAAATGTGTGCCTGCGGATAGCGTTTTTTTATCGCCTTAATCGCTGGCGTGTTGAAAAGCAGGTCGCCTAACGCCGTAGTGGAATAAATAGCGATGCGTTTAAATTCAATATCCTGACTCAGCGCAGGCTTTTTTCTGTGCCCGTTAAACAGCGAGTAAAGAGCGATAACAGCGTTAATGAAATATATCTTTTTTTTCAGTTTCATTGGCATTAAAAGCGACTAATCACAGAAATTGAGAAGCACACACTTCTCTGCATGCAAAATTGCGCATCCATCATAGAGGATGCGCAACGGATAACAAGCCACTTGCGATCTGCATGACTTTTTCAGACCGCGATCAAAACAGTTGCCTGATGGTAGTAACCGGCAGGCTGGCGGCGATGCTTTCCCATACCACGCCAAGCGCCCTGGTTGCCGGAACGGGTTGCTGTTTGATGTTACATACGCCTGGCGGCTGGAAGTCAGGTTTCGTCGGGCGCGGCTGCGGTTTTGACGGAGTTGAACCGCGATGCAGCGGCTCATTAAGCAGCTGGGCCGGACTCACCAGCGTGATGTCTGAGGGCAGCGTTGGCAGCATCTGCTGGAGCACGCGTACCGTATTAGGATGCGGATGGCCAATGGCAATAGCGTAACCATCACGCTGCGCCAGTTTTACCGCGCGTGTAAACTGCTGGCGAATGGCATTGATATCCTGACTGTCATCCAGAAATACACGGCGTTTTAGCACCTTAACATGCGTGCCCTGAGCGGCAGGCACCGACTGGCTGTTGCCAATCGTCATACTGTCGAGAAAATAAAAGTTATAGTGGTTGAGCGCCTGCATCACCTTCTGCATACCGGGCAGGCTGGAGGTCATTTTGCTGCCCATATGGTTGTTCAGGCCCACAGCATAAGGCACGTTATTCACGGCATTGCGCAGGATGCGCGCAATCTCTTCGCTGCTCATCTCTGGCGTCAGCGTATCTTTTTCCAGCGGCTGTTTGCTGAGTGGCGCCATCGGCAGATGAATCAGCACCTCATGACCCCCCTGATGCGCTTTGATCGCCATCTGACGCGCAGCCGGCGCGTTGGGCAGCACGGCAACAGAGATGGCGGCGGGCATTTGCAGCACCTTGTTTTCTTCCGCAGGACGATAACCAAAATCGTCAATAACAATAGCGAGCTTGTCCGCATGGGCTGCGCAGCTTAACAACAGTCCGCTGATTGCAGCGGCGAGATGGCGACGTTGAAACAACACTTATCTTCCTAACCACGGCAGTGGATTGACGGCCTGTCCCTGACGGCGGATTTCAAAATAGAGCGATGGCGTGCCGCGGCCACCACTGGTGCCCACAAGGGCAACAGGCTGTCCTGCCTTCACCTGGGCACCTACGCTCACCAGCGCGCTTTGGTTATAGCCGTACAGGCTCATATCACCTTTGCCATGCTCCAGCACGACAACCAGCCCATAGCCCTGTAGCCAGTCCGCCATTAATACGCGGCCATCAGCGATCGCTTTTACTTCCGATCCTTCCGGCGCATCAATGACTAATCCCTTCCAGCGCAGTTCGCCCTGTAGCTGTTCGCCAAAGCGATGTTCGATACGGCCGCGTACCGGCCAGAGCGCCTGGCCGCTTGCGCGACCCAGCCCGCCGGTGCGGGCCACCAGTTCGCGCTCGCTCTGTGTCGGCTGATAGGTCGAGCCTTTGGCTTTCGCCTGCGCCTGACGCTGGCGCACTTTTTCCGCTTCCCGCGCCTCGCGCGCCGCGCGTTCTCGCGCCTCGCGTTCGGCCCGGGCGATTTTATCCTGCAGACGGCTCTCGTTCTGGCGCATCTCAACCAGATCGGCCTGATCTTTTTCCAGCGCGTTTTCCAGCGCGCTCAGCGTTTTCTTACGGGCCGCACTTGCCTGCTGCAGCTTCTCCTGCTGGCCTTGCTGCTGGGCTAACAGACTTTTTTGCTGCTGCTGTTTCTGCTGGAGTGAGCTTTTTTGTTCACCCAGCGTCTGTCGGGTTTTTTGTAACTCATCGATGCTCTTTTGCCGCGCGTCGTTGAGATAGCCAAAATAGGCCAGAATGCGCTCGCTGCGCTGGCTCTCTTCGCCACCAAGCAACAGCTGCACACCATTATGTTTTCCCTGTCGGAATGCCGCATCCAGCTGCTGAGAAAGCAGACTTTCCTGCTGCGACTGTTGCTTCTCAAGACGGGCAATGGAGGCGGTCAGCTGGCCGATCTCGCGGTTGAGCGCGTTGAGGCTGTTGCGGGTTTCGCGCAGCTGACGGCTGGCCTGCGCAATCACTTTTTCCTGGCTTTGTAGCTGATCGAGCAGCTGGCTGCGCTGGATTTTTTGCGCTTTAACGCTTTTTTCTTTTTCGGCAATATCTTGCTGAATGGATTTCAACTGCGACTTGCTGTCGTCAGCGCTGTACGCGGCGGTGGGCAATAACAGAACGCCCGCGCAAAGCAGGCTGAAGGAGAGAATGGACAGGCGTACAGGCAACGGGGTTTTTTTTCCGCTGTGACGGGTCCTTGTGGCTAAAACAGTCGCTTTTCCCTTCATAGGCCAGTGATTATTCCACGACGAACAGCCGCTTACCAGCGCCACGCCATGAGATTTCCTTTTCGAAAGATGTCCGCATTTATCTTAATTCTGAATAAGCGTTGTGCCATTTTTGCGATACGGCAATTTTTTTTGGAAAATGACGCACAAATCGTAACTCTGGCTGCTTAGCGTCTGTACATGAGAAGTGGCGCAGGTATACTCAGAACCCTTGTTTTTAGCTTATTAGCCCGGTCTGGAGTCTTTACCCCTCATGCAAGAAATTATGCAGTTTGCAAGCAATCACACCATCCTCAGTCTGGCATGGGTTGTTTTACTGGTTCTGGTGATTGTGACCACCTTCAAGGGAATGTTTTCTAAGGTGAAAGTAATCAGCCGCGGTGAAGCGACCCGCCTGATTAACAAAGAAGAGGCGGTAGTAGTGGACGTGCGGTCGCGTGACGATTACCGCAAAGGACATATTTCGGGTGCCATCAACGTTGCCGCCGCAGATATCAAAAAAGGCAGCTTTGGCGAACTGGAAAAGCATAAAGCTCAGCCCATAATTGTGGTGTGCGCGACCGGCCAGAGCGCAAGCGAACCGGCTGAAAAACTGAGCGCCGCTGGCTTTAGCCAGGTGACCGTACTGAAAGACGGCATCAGTGGCTGGAGCGGAGACAACCTTCCGCTGGTGCGCGGAAAATAACATTCACTGAGGTAGGCAATATGGCCAATGTTGAGATTTACACCAAAGCGACCTGTCCTTTCTGCCACCGGGCGAAGGCGCTGCTGAGTCAAAAAGGTGTGGCGTTTCAGGAAATCCCCATCGACGGGAATGCGGCGAAACGCGAAGAAATGATCAAGCGCAGCGGCCGTACTACCGTGCCTCAGATTTTTATTGATGCGCAGCACATCGGCGGTTGCGACGACCTTTATGCGCTGGACGAGCGTGAAGGATTAGATCCGTTACTGCAGGCGTAAGGGTGCAGGATTTTTCAACTCACAGGACTTAGTCAGATGTCAGAACAAAACACCAACGAAATGCAATTCCAGATTCAACGCGTATACACCAAAGATGTCTCTTTCGAAGCGCCGAACGCACCGCAGGTTTTCCAGAAAGAGTGGGAACCGGAAGTGAAGCTGGATCTGGACACTGCGTCATCACAGCTGGCTGACGAAGTTTATGAAGTGGTATTGCGTGTAACCGTAACCGCCAGCGTCGGCGAAGAAACGGCCTTCCTGTGTGAAGTTCAGCAGGCAGGTATCTTCACCATTAGCGGCATCGAAGGTACACAGATGGCCCACTGCCTGGGTGCTTACTGCCCGAACATCCTGTTCCCGTATGCGCGCGAATGCATCACCAGCCTGGTGTCTCGCGGCACCTTCCCGCAGCTTAACCTGGCACCGGTCAACTTTGACGCACTGTTCATGAACTATCTGCAGCAGCAAGGCGAAGGTGCTGAATCACATCAGGATGCCTGATGACTACACACGCTTCGATTAGCGTCATCGGTGCCGGTTCATACGGCACCGCTCTGGCTATCACGCTGGCCCGCAACGGCAATCCTGTGCTGCTGTGGGGACACAATCCTGCTCATCTCGCGCAATTACAGATCGAACGCTGCAACAGCGCTTTTCTTCCTGACGTTCCCTTTCCCGACAACCTTGAGCTTGAGCCCGACCTCGCTAAAGCGATTGCGGCCAGCCGCGATCTGCTGGTTGTTGTACCAAGCCATGTGTTTGGCGACGTGCTGACGCAGATTAAACCGCATTTGCGGTCTGAATCGCGCATCGTCTGGGCCACCAAAGGGCTGGAGAGAGAGACAGGACGACTGTTGCAGGATGTGGCGCGCGACATCCTTGGCAAAGAGACACCGCTTGCGGTGATTTCGGGACCGACGTTCGCCAAAGAGCTGGCGGCTGGTCTACCGACCGCCATTGCGCTGGCGGCGACCGATGCGACTTTTGCTGAGGATTTGCAGCTGAAGCTGCACTGCGGCAAAAGTTTCCGTGTCTATAACAATCCCGATTTCGTCGGAGTGCAACTGGGCGGTGCCGTTAAAAACGTTATTGCTATCGGTGCCGGGATTTCAGACGGCATCGGCTTCGGCGCAAATGCGCGCACGGCGCTGATTACACGCGGTCTGGCAGAAATGAGTCGGCTGGGTGCCGCCCTGGGTGCCGATCCCACCACCTTTATGGGCATGGCAGGTCTGGGCGATCTGGTATTAACGTGTACCGATAATCAGTCGCGTAACCGCCGTTTTGGCCTGATGCTGGGCCAGGGCGAAGAGGTAGATAACGCGCAGCGCATTATCGGACAAGTTGTAGAGGGGTTCAGAAACACTAAGGAAGTGAAGGTGTTAGCTGAGCGCGTTGGCGTTGAAATGCCGATTACCGAGCAAATCTATCAGGTACTCTATTGCGGAAAATCGGCGCGAGAGGCAGCATTGACTCTGTTGGGCCGTACACGGAAGGACGAAAACAGCCCGGGCTGATGCAGGATGCACAGCATTATCACCTGTAGCGCCATTCAGGCGCTTTTTTTATCGGGAGAAGAGAGCAATGTCGTCTGATGAGCTGGAACTGGTCTGGAACAATATTAAAGCGGAAGCGCGCGCACTGGCCGACTGTGAGCCAATGCTGGCCAGTTTTTATCATGCGACTTTGTTGAAACACGAGAATCTCGGCAGCGCCCTGAGCTATATGCTGGCGAACAAACTCTCCAACCCCATTATGCCCGCTATCGCTATCCGCGAAATTGTCGAGGAAGCCTATCGCCAGGATCCGACAATGATCGCCTCGGCTGCACATGATATCCAGGCAGTGCGCCAGCGCGACCCTGCGGTAGATAAGTACTCAACGCCGCTGCTCTATCTGAAAGGATTTCATGCGCTTCAGGCTTATCGCATCGGCCACTGGCTGTGGAATGAGGGACGCCGTGCACTGGCGGTCTATCTGCAAAATGAAATCTCCGTCTCGTTCGCCGTTGATATCCATCCTGCGGCGCAGATCGGCCACGGTATTATGCTTGACCACGCTACGGGCATTGTCATTGGTGAAACCGCAGTAGTTGAGAACGATGTCTCCATTCTGCAGTCGGTGACGCTGGGTGGTACGGGTAAAACCAGCGGCGATCGCCATCCAAAAATCCGGGAAGGCGTGATGATTGGTGCTGGCGCAAAAATTCTTGGCAATATTGAAGTGGGGCGCGGCGCAAAAATTGGTGCCGGCTCCGTGGTATTGCAGCCCGTGCCGCCACATACGACGGCAGCAGGCGTACCGGCACGGATTGTAGGCAAACCTGCCAGTGACAAACCCTCAATGGATATGGATCAACACTTTAACGGCACCGTGCCGGGTTTTGAATTTGGCGACGGAATCTAATTAAGCCTGGCGCCAGCGTAGTCAAGCTGGCGCCAGGCTTCATACACCACCACCGACACCGCATTTGACAGATTCATGCTGCGGCTCTCTGCACGCATAGGAATACGGATCTTCTGATCAGCGGGAAGCGCATTGAGGATGTCGGCCGGCAGTCCGCGGCTTTCCGGGCCAAACAGCAGATAATCCCCTTCCTGATAGTTTACCGCGCTGTGTGCCGGCGTTCCTTTGGTCGTGAGCGCAAACAGGCGTCTCGGCTGCTCAGCCTGAAGAAACGCGGCATAATTCTCATGCTTCTGGATGGCGGTAAATTCGTGGTAGTCAAGACCGGCGCGACGCAGACGTTTATCGTCCCATGCAAAGCCGAGCGGCTCTATCAGATGCAGACGGAAACCGGTATTCGCGCAGAGGCGAATGATGTTGCCGGTATTAGGTGGGATTTCTGGTTCAAATAAGACGATGTTAAGCATAAGGCCCCCGATAACAGGGGCCAGAGCATAACAAATTATTGTCGGCTGGAGGAGTAAAGCGGAAGCCAGAGTGTCAGCCGCAGACCGCCAAGAGGGCTGTCATCCGCCTTCACCCAACCCCGATGCTGCTGGATAGCGGTTTCCACAATCGCCAGGCCCAGCCCGGTCCCCCCGGACTCACGGTCACGCGCTTCGTCGGTACGATAGAACGGCCGGAAAATTTGCTCGCGATCTTCCTGACTAACGCCCGGACCATCATCATCAACGTGCACCGTCAGGCCGCTGATATCGACCGAAAAACTGACGCTGATGTGCGAGTGTGAGTAACGCAGCGCGTTGCGCACAATGTTTTCCAGCGCGCTTTCCAGTGCGTGCGGGTTGCCGTAGAGCGGCCAGGGGCCGGGAGGATAGGGTACATCAAGCTGTTTGCCCATCTGCTCAGCTTCGAATTTTGCATCCTCCAGCACGCCATTCCACAGCTGATTTGCCTTCATCGCCTCACTGACCAGCGCATTCTTATGCTGGGTTCGCGACAGGACCAGCAGATCGTTGATCATGCCGTCCAGACGCTGTGCTTCGGTCTCAATGCGCTCCAGCTCTTTGCCTTCGCCGTGGCGACGGCGCAGCAGTGCTGTCGCCAGCTGCAAGCGCGTCAGCGGCGTGCGCAGCTCATGGCTGATGTCTGACAGCAGGCGCTGCTGTGACGTCATCATCCTTTCCAGCGCGCTGACCATCTGGTTGAAGCTGGAGCCTGCCGCCAGAAATTCCTGCGGCCCCGATTCCAGTTCCGGGTGCTGACGTAAATTACCGCTGGCGACTTCATCTGCCGCATATTTAAGCTTGCGCGCCGGACGTGCCAGGCTCCACGCCAGCCAGAGCAGCAGCGGCGAGCTGATCAGCATGGTGACAATCAGCAGCAGCAGCGGGCGATCAAACAGTAAATTAACAAAATCGAGCTGCGAGCTGGTCGCAGGACGAATCAGATAGAGCTGATAGTTATCTTCACCGTCGCGTACGGCAAAGGGACCGACCATCTCAATGCGACCATACTTTTTTTTCTGCGGATGATCGGCATTGTCAGACTGGCCAATAAAGTTGCGAATGACCTGCATTTCATTGTGCTGTGCGCCAATCACGCGGCCTTCGCTGGTAACCAGCAGCAGGCGTTGGCCTGGCGGAGCCCACTTTTCAATCGCACGAAACAGGCGGCGCCACCACATTAAATCGTTGGGCGGATCCTGTGACAGCTCCGCTTCAACATGCTGCTCAATCATCGTGCCCTGTCGCTGCTCGCTATCGAGCAGCGCAGTCATCTGGCGAGAATCGAGTTTGGGCACCATCAAGACCAGCATCAACACCAGCGCCAGGGTTAACCAGAAGATGGCGAAGATGCGGGTGGTCAGACTGCCAATCATGATGCTGAGACCATCAGATAGCCGCGTCCGCGTAAGGTTTTAAACCACGGATGACCATCGCGACGCTCAGGCAGCTTACGGCGCAGGTTGGAGATATGCATATCAATGGCGCGGTCGAACGGCGTCAGACGCTTGCCGAGCACTTCCTGACTGAGGTGTTCGCGCGAGACCACCTGACCAAGATGCTGTGCCAGCAGATAGAGCAGCGTAAACTCCGTGCCGGTCAGATCGAGCGTCTGGCTGTCAAAGCTGGCCTCCTGACGGCCGGGGTTGAGGCGCAGGCAGTCAACTTCCAGCGTTGGCGAACTGTTGTCATGCTGCTGCTGTTGCTCGCTCCAGTTCGAGCGGCGCAAAATCGCCCGTATACGGGCCACCAGTTCACGATCGTTAAAAGGCTTAGGCAAATAGTCATCTGCACCCAGTTCGAGCCCCAGAACGCGATCCAGCTCGCTCCCGCGGGCCGTTAACATGATCACCGGCGTCTGATGTTGCTGGCGTAACTCTTTCAGCGTGTCGATACCGTTCTTTTTAGGCATCATCACATCGAGTAAAAGCAAATCGACAGAGGTATCCAGCAGGCTTAACGCCTGTTCGCCATCGCTGGCTACCACGACTTCAAACCCTTCCATTTCTAACAGTTCTTTAAGCAGCGAAGTCAATTCGCGGTCATCGTCAACCAACAGGATTTTATTCATTTTTTATTGCCCTCCGCAGGCAAAATACCGTGTTCCTGACTTGTCAATCCAACGCTTTACGTAGTTTTACACCCCCTGACGGATGTTTGCAGCTATCGCCGTACACTGGCTCTCGTTGAATCGCAAAACGGAACAAACTGGAGTAAACGATGCGCACAGTAACCGCCGTCGTCCTTGCCTCAGCGATGGTTCTCAATCACGCCAGCGCAGGAGAAGCAGACACGACGACGATTGACGACATGCATCACGGCGGATTGACGACAGGCAGTATGACGCAAAATCCGCAAAGCCACATGTTTGACGGCATTGAGTTGACGGAAGAGCAGCGTCAACAGATGCGAGACCTGATGCAGCAGGCACGACATAAACGTGCACCCGTCAGCGTCGAAGACATCGAAAACATGCATGGCATGATTACGGCAGACAAATTTAACGAAGCGGCTATTCGCGCCCAGGCTGAAAAAATCGCGCAGGCGCAGATCGAACAGCATGTCGAGATGGCGCGCATTCGTAACCAGATGTACCACCTGCTAACGCCGGCCCAGCAGGCCACGTTGCAAAAGAATTATGAGCGGCGTCTTAGCGAATTACGCGAGCTCTCAAATTTGCAGTCAGCGTCATCGCTGCAAGCAGTGAGTAGTACCAGCAGTAACCAGTAACATAGTATCCCTGTTTTCCTTGCCATAGACACCATCCCTGTCTTCCCCGCCATGATGGCGGGGTTTTTTTTGCCTTTTTGCGCGTTTCAGGTTGGTAAGTCAACCTTTGCCCTCTTATCTGCCACAAACATTAACATTTCATTTAAGAAGGGGACTAACACCCTAAATTAAAAGGTAATTAACAATATTATATTTGCTTACGGGTCGTTTATAGTCAGGAAGGGAAAGCATATGCGGGATAAATATATGTGACGCAGGTTTGGTTTTATTATTAAAGCCGAACGGCAAATTGTTTAAATATATGATAATAAGCAACAGGTTACTAATGAGTCTATTTTTATTGTATATAATACAAAGAGTTATTGTTTATTTCTCTTTCCTTGAATTCTGCCTTGTTACTTCTACAATTAATTCTGTCGCAGCAAGGAAGCTGTACATCCCGGGAATTTAAACGGAGTGCATTAACCACATTACGTAAATCAATCTGAATATATTAACGGAGTAAGTTATGGCAGAACATCGTGGTGGTTCAGGCAATTTCTCAGATAACCCACAAAAAGCCTCTGAAGCTGGTAAAAAAGGCGGACAACACAGCGGCGGTGGCAACTTCAAAAATGATCGTGAAAAAGCCTCTGAAGCAGGCAAAAAAGGCGGTCAGAACAGCCACGGTGGTGGCCGCAGCTCATCCTGACGTCGTAAGAGCGCAGTCGTAAGAGCGCAGCTGTAATCGTGCGTTTCCCGCCCGGGAAACGGTACCCCGTCCTCATTGAGGGCGGGGTTTGTCTTTGCAACAACTCCCTCGATTCTCTTCCTGGCTAGCTGATGTTTAGGCGCGGCAACTCTCCAGATGTTAAACTTTAACCATTCCTCTGTTTTGGGTGCATGCCGGTAACGACACAGGGAGACATTATGCAGCCCATCTATGCGCGTCTGGTCAAGCGTGCTGCGCTGGCCGCGACGATTCTGGCGTCCTGCCTGCTGATTGTGAAAATTTTTGCCTGGTGGTACACCGGGTCTGTGAGTCTGCTGGCAGGGCTGGTTGATTCACTGGTGGATATTGCCGCCTCACTGACCAATCTGCTGGTCGTGCGCTATGCGTTACAGCCCGCTGATGCCAATCATACCTTTGGTCACGGTAAAGCTGAGTCACTTGCGGCGCTGGCGCAAAGTATGTTTATCTCCGGGTCAGCGCTATTTCTGTTTTTAACCGGTATTCAGCATCTGGCAACCCCGAATACGCTGCGCGCGCCGATGGTGGGGGTGATTGTCACCGTGGTCGCGCTGTGTTCAACACTGACACTGGTCGCCTTCCAGCGCTGGGTGGTCCGTCATACCCACAGCCAGGCGATTCGCGCCGACATGCTGCATTACCAGTCCGATGTGATTATGAATGGCGCTATCCTGATTGCGTTAGGATTAAGCAGCTTTGGCTTTGCTCGCGCCGATGCGTTGTTCGCACTGGGTATTGGTGCCTTTATTTTGTACAGCGCGCTGCGTATGGGTTATGAAGCCGTGCAGTCGCTACTGGATCGTGCGCTGCCCGAAGAAGAGCACAACGCCATTCTGACGCTTGCTCTGAACTGGCCTGGCGTTGAAGGCGTTCATGACGTGCGCACGCGTCAGTCTGGGCCCACTAAATTTATACAGCTGCACCTGGAGCTGGATGATGATTTGCCGCTGGTGCAGGCGCATCGCGTCGCCGATCAGGTGGAGAAGGCGTTGCGCAAACGCTTTCCTGGATCGGACGTGATTATTCATCAGGATCCCTGTTCGGTCGTTCCTGTCGAACAGCAGAATTCTCCCGGCTTTTAACCCAATTGGATCAGTTTTGTCGATTTAAAATGACGAAGCGCTAACATTACTGCAAAAAATTTAGTGAAAACTTGTCTGACCTGAATCAATTCAGCAGCAAGCCTTTGATATACTATCTGCCATCACGGGTCGCGCATAACGATATGCCGCTTGGCGGCGCACGACAGGCAGGATTAACTTTTCGTTTTAACAATCCAGAGGTTGTCATGATCAAAAAAATTGGTGTATTGACCAGCGGCGGCGACGCCCCAGGCATGAACGCAGCCATTCGCGGTGTTGTGCGCTCAGCGTTGAGCGAAGGGCTGGAAGTTTTTGGTATCTATGACGGCTATCTGGGCCTGTATGAAGATCGCATGATTAATCTTGACCGCTACAGCGTGTCAGACATGATTAACCGCGGGGGCACTTTTCTGGGTTCCGCGCGTTTTCCCGAGTTTCGCAATGATGAAGTGCGTCAGGTTGCCATTGAGAATATGAAAAAACGCGGCATCGATGCGTTAGTGGTAATCGGCGGAGACGGTTCCTATATGGGTGCAAAGCGTCTGACCGAAATGGGCTTCCCCTGCATTGGTCTGCCTGGCACCATCGATAACGACGTAGCGGGTACCGACTATACCATCGGTTACTTCACTGCGCTGGAAACCGTGGTAGAAGCGATTGACCGCCTGCGCGACACCTCCTCTTCTCACCAGCGTATCTCTATCGTGGAGGTCATGGGCCGTTACTGTGGCGATCTGACGCTGGCGGCATCCATTGCGGGCGGCTGCGAATTTATCGTACTGCCTGAAATCCCTTACACGCGTGAAGAGCTGGTCATGGAGATCAAAGCCGGCATCGCCAAAGGGAAAAAGCACGCGATCGTGGCCATTACCGAGCACATTTGTGATATCGACGATCTGGCAAAATATATCGAGACGGAAACCAAACGCGAAACCCGCGCGACCGTGCTAGGTCATATCCAGCGTGGCGGCGCACCCTGTGCGTATGACCGCATTCTCGCCTCGCGCATGGGAGCCTACGCCATTGAGCTGTTGCTGCAGGGCTACGGTGGCCGCTGCGTCGGTATTCAAAACGAGAAGATGGTGCATCACGACATTATCGACGCCATCGAAAATATGAAGCGTCCGTTCAAGCGTGACTGGCTGGAAACGGCAAAAAAACTCTACTGATTGCTTCTTTTAAAACGGCGCGCTTCGCTGGCGCGCCGCTGTGCGGTTTATCTATATTCCTCTCGGTTATAAATCCTTATTTTTAATTCTTTTAGCTCTAAAATGGTTTATGTCACGCTACCGGCCTAATGACATCGGGAGAGTGCATAATGAATAAGTGGAGTATCGGTCTTACCCTTCTGCTGGCCTCTGCCAGCGTTCTGGCAAAGGATTACCACCTGCTGAACGTCTCTTACGATCCAACGCGCGAGCTGTATGAGCAGTACAATAAAGCTTTTGCAGCACACTATAAGCAGGAAACCGGCGATAACGTAGTGATCCGCCAGTCGCACGGCGGCTCGGGTAAACAGGCTACTTCCGTTATCAATGGCATTCGCGCCGATGTCGTTACGCTGGCGTTGCAGTCTGATGTGGATGCCATCGCTGAACGCGGTCGCATCGACAAAAACTGGCTTAAACGTCTGCCTGACAACTCTGCACCCTATACGTCCACCATTGTGTTTCTGGTACGCAAAGGCAACCCAAAAGGCATTCACGACTGGCCAGATTTGATCAAGCCGGGCGTCTCCGTGATCACGCCAAACCCGAAAACGTCTGGCGGGGCACGCTGGAACTATCTGGCCGCCTGGGGCTGGGCGCTGGATCAAAACAATGGCGATCAGGCCAAAGCGCAGGCATACGTCAAAGCGCTGTTTAAAAATGTTGAGGTGCAGGACTCTGGCGCACGTGGTGCAACCAACACCTTCGTAGAGCGCGGCATTGGTGATGTGCTGATTGCCTGGGAAAACGAAGCGTACCTGGCGGTTGATAAGCTGGGCAAGGACAAGTTCGACATCGTGACGCCGAGCGAATCTATCCTGGCAGAACCAACGGTTTCTGTGGTTGACAAAGTGGTCGACGATCAGGGTACCCGCAAGGTGGCGGATGCCTATCTGACCTACCTCTACTCACCGGAAGGCCAGACCATTGCGGCGCAAAACTTTTACCGTCCGCGCGATGCAGAAGTGGCGAAGAAGTTTGCCAGCGCCTTTGCCCCGGTAAAACTGTTCACTATCGACAACAAGTTTGGCGGTTGGGCGCAGGCGCAGAAGACGCACTTCGCCGACGGCGGCACCTACGATCAGGTGATGAAGCCTTAATCGCATATGAGCAGTGAAAACGGTCAGCCAGCGTGCTGGCCGTTTTTGTTTGTGCGTGACATTGCGGCATAAGCGCGCGAGGATGCGGGCACAAGCCGGAAAGGAGCTTTGCCATGCGTGGACACCGTCTGATTGCGCTACTGCTGTTGGTCCTGATGAGCGGTTTAGTGATAGCAGCTATTCATCTGCAAAAAAACAGCAATGCGCTGTGGCAGATCGTGAGTGAAAAGTGTGAGCCGAACCAGCGTACCATGGGATTGCCAGCGCCCTGTCAGCGTGTCGATCGTGAAAACGGCTATGCGCTGCTGAAAGATCTTAACGGCCCACTGCAATATCTGCTGATCCCGCTGGCAAAAATAACCGGGATGGAGAGTTCGTCGCTGCTCAATCCCGCCACACCTAATTTCATTGCTCTGGCCTGGCAGTCTCGCGAGCAGCTGGCACTACGCCGGGGCGCGCCTGTTGCCGACAGCGCGCTCTCGCTGGCGATTAATGCCGAATATGGCCGCACACAAAACCAGCTGCATATTCATATCTCCTGTCTGCGACCCGATGTACGGCGTGCGCTGGATCGTCTGACTCCTGCGCTCTCCCGCCGCTGGCAGGCGGAAACGCTGCACCAGCATACCTATTTGATACGCACGCTCACGCTGCCGGAACTGACCCGGCAAAGCCTGTTTATCCGCATTGCGCAGGAGATACCTGATGCGCGCGGCGAGATGGGGAAATATGGCGTGGCGATAGCGCAACTGTCGGATGGGCGCCTGGCTGCTCTGGCGCTGGAGCGAAACTGGCTGTTGCTGAATCGTGGTTCGGCGGAAGAGCTACAGGATCACAGCTGCCAGATATTGCAGCCATAAAAAAGGCGGCCAGGTAGCCGCCTCTCCTGCGCTCAGGCGTTACGCCTTTTTCGCATCTGCTGCGGCTTTGACGATAACGGCAAACGCATCTGCCTTCAGCGACGCGCCGCCAACCAGCGCACCGTCGATATCTGGCTGGGTAAAGAGCTCAGCGGCATTTTTATCGTTAACGGAACCGCCGTACTGAATAATAACCTGCTCAGCGACTGCCGCATCTTTCTTCGCGATATGCTGGCGAATGAACTTATGAACCGCCTGCGCCTGCGCCGGAGTGGCTGATTTGCCGGTGCCGATGGCCCAGACCGGTTCGTAGGCGATAACCACGCCATTGAACGCTTCTGCACCCTGCGTTTCCAGCACAGCGTCAATCTGACGTGCGCACACTTCTTCCGTCTGACCCGCTTCGTTTTCTGCTTCGGTTTCACCGATGCAGAGTACCGGCACCAGGCCAGCCTCTTTCAGTACGGCAAATTTCTTCGCAATAAACTCATCGCTCTCTTTATGGTAGGTACGACGCTCAGAGTGGCCGATGATGATATATTTCGCGCCGATGTCTTTCAGCATGTCAGCGGAGGTTTCGCCGGTGAACGCGCCGGAGAGGTTTACGTCAACGTTCTGTGCGCCCAGTGCAATATGGCTGCCGGAGATAGCGTGCTTCGCCTGGTCAAGATAGATCGCGGGCGGTGCGATCGCCACGCCACAACCATCAACGCCGGAAAGCGCTTTGCGCAGACCGTCGATCAGTTCGCCCGTCATCTGCTTGCTGCCATTCAGTTTCCAGTTACCCATAACCAATGGATGTCGCATTCTATCCTCCGCGTTACGCGATTCATTAAATTGCACTGCCGACAGGCAGCGTAGACTGCCAGACAGTATAGAGATCTATCAGGTCAATGGCTTTGCTTTTCGTCATTTTTGCCGCTCTGATCGGCGGGAGGCAAGGTCAGTTTTATGGGCTCAATCGCGAACGTTAAGCCCTTATCACCGTTGTCGGCGACAACAAAGCGCAGTGCGCCTTCCGTGCGGGAAAAATAGCGTGAACCTTTGCCTTCGCTGAGTAATGCGGCGAGTTTTTTCCGCGCCTCCTCGGGCGGCAAACCCGCAACGAAAAAGCGCAGCAGCGCGGTCATATAGGCCATCGCTTTTTCCTGTGAGGCCTTTTGGTCTGGCCCGGGCACGGGAAGCCACGTCAGCTGTAGCGTTTTAACCTTGCCGGTTCCCTGTTCCAGGGCGGTGGACGCATAGAGTGTTTCGTTGATTTTACTTGCCGCACGTGTCAGATGACTGCTGTCGTTTCGGTTATCGATGGCGCGGTACTCCATCAACGGCAGGTCTGCATTAACAGCATTATATTTTTCGCGGAACTGGCCAATCGTCATGTCAAACGTAGGCGCACCCGCGAGCAAGTAGGGCGCGGCGGGCAAGGTGTCGCTGCGATCGCGCAGCGGCATGTTAGCGGCAAATGCCGGGGCCGTTAGCGCAAAACTCAGCAGCAGTGCGCCAGGCAAGTTCTTCATTTTCGTTGGCTCTGACCAGTAAACTTAGCTCTAAATTAGAACGGTTTTTACCTGTAAAAGTCAAAAGCACCACGGGCGGATTTTTGCCTGAAACAGGCGTCATCGCACAATTACAGTGCCTACCAGTAATGTTCGCTGGTCATGTGCCCGGGTTTGCGTTTCAGGTGCTTGCGCATGCCGCGCGTCTCTTTCAACAACTGCTGTGTATCACGCACCATTTGCGGATTGCCACACAGCATAATATGGCTTGTTTCCGTATTCACAGGCAGCCCCACCGCGCGCTCCAGCTCACCGCTCTCAATTAACGCCGGTACACGCCCGGTGAGCGAGCCAGGTGCGTTTTCGCGGCTTACCACGGTCTGAATATGCAGTTTGCCATTGTAGATCTGTTGCAGCGACTGCATTAACGGCAGGTAGCTCAGGTCTGCTGCGTAACGCACCGCGTGCAGCAGAACAATATTCTCGAAGCGATCCAGCCCTTCACCCTGTTGCAATATAGAGAGATAAGGGCCGATGGCCGTGCCAGTTGCCAGCATCCACAGGGTCTTGCAGGGCGGGATCTCATCCAGCACAAAAAATCCGGCAGCCTCTTTGGTCACCATCACATTATCGCCGGGTTTCAGTGCCTGCAGGCGCGGGCTCAGCTTACCTTCTGGCACGGTTACCAGATAGAACTCCAGCAGGGGATCGCTGGGAGCATTAACGTAAGAGTAGGCGCGCTGCACGCGTTCGCCGTCAATCTCCAGCGCCAGCTTGGCGAACTGCCCGGCGGTGAAGGGAGCTATCGGCGCGTGCACCCGCAGGCTGAACAGCGCGTCCGTCCAGTTTTTGACTTCCTTTACTTGCGCATTGACCCATTCGGCCATGGTTACTCTCCCGGTCGTTGATTTTCCAGCCACAGAAATATCATCGCGGCTGCACCGCTGAATTTCCACCGGCGCAGCGGTTTTTAGGCTCTAATCGACAAATGTGCCGCACGCCTCAACACGTCGTTGTCGTCCGTTGACAAGGTGGTACGAAAACTTGACGCCTTACTCCAGACAGCTTTACTCCTGCCTCTCGATTTGTCACGTAATCCTGATATTTTGCCCGCCATAGTCCTGCTACAGCGCGTTTTGCTGCTGTATTAACCTTATTTTTCAGACTGAGATGTCGATGAAGACGATAGAAAATCGGCCGCTGCTGCTAATGCTAATTTTCATGCTGGCGGTTGGGCAGATGGCGCAGACCATTTATGTTCCCGCCATGGCCAGCATGGCTGACGCGCTCAACGTACATAATGGCACCATGCAGCGCGTGATGGCGGCCTATCTGATGACCTATGGCGGATCGCAGCTGATCTACGGTCCGCTCTCCGACAGCATTGGCCGCCGTCCGGTGATCCTTGCCGGTATGACGATCTTTATGATCGGCGCGGTAACCTCCATGCTGGCACCATCGCTCAATGTGCTGGTGCTGGGCAGCGCTATTCAGGGGCTGGGCACCGGCGTGGCAGGGGTGATGGCGCGTACCATGCCGCGCGATCTCTACGCAGGCGTTGCGCTCCGACAGGCAAACAGCCTGCTGAATATGGGATTACTGGTTAGCCCGCTGCTGGCACCAGTAATAGGGGCGCTGCTGACAAAGCTGTTTGGCTGGCACGCCTGTTTCGCCTTCCTGCTGCTGCTCTGCGTGGCGGTGACAGGCGCGATGATGCGCTGGCTGCCGGAGACACGCCCGCATGGAGGAGAGGTAACGCCGTTTTTCCGTCGCTATCAGCGCCTGTTAAGTGATACCAGCTTTGTGCGTTTTATTGTGCTGCTGATCGGCGCGCTGGCCGGTATTGCGGTATTTGAAGCGAGCTGTGGCGTGCTGCTGGGGGGCGTGCTCGGGCTGGATGCCTTTACCGTCAGTATTCTGTTTATTCTGCCAATTCCGGCGGCCTTCTTTGGTGCCTGGTTTGCCGGACGCGAAGCGCGTTCCTGGCACAGCCTGATGTGGGTCGGCGTGAACAGCTGTCTGGTGGCAGGCGCACTGATGTGGATCCCGGCGTGGTTTGGCGTAATGAATATCTGGACGCTTCTGGTGCCTGCTGCGCTCTTCTTCTTCGGTGCCGGCATGCTGTTCCCGCTGGCGACGTCGGGGGCGATGGAACCTTATGCCTGGCTGGCGGGCAGTGCAGGAGCGCTGATTGGCGGCTTGCAGAACCTGGGGTCGGGGGTGGTGGCCTGGGCGTCGGCACTGCTGCCGCAGCGCGATCAGTTCAGCCTGGGGATGCTGATGTTTGCCACCGCGCTGGTGATGCTGCTGTGCTGGCTGCCGCTGTCGCGACAGCCTGAGAGCGAGAGTAGGACGGTTACAGGATAAAAGGGCGCAGCGCCGCGTCTTTGCGGTCCAGATAGTGAATCGACTGGATGCGGCGGAGAGTGCGCGACTTGCCGCGTATCAGCAGGGTTTCGCTGGTGGCGATATTGCCCTGACGGGTAATGCCTTTCAGCAGGTCACCGCTGGTGATGCCGGTGGCGGCGAAGATTACGTTATCGTTGCGTGCCATGCGCGCCAGCGGTAACACCTCGCCCGCTTTTATGCCCATCTGCTCACAGCGTGCCTGTTCCTGCTCGCCAATGCGGCGATTCTCTTCGCTCTCGCCTTTAACCTCATGGCGCGCCAGCAGGCGACCCTGCATGTCGCCATCCAGCGCACGAATGACTGCGGCGGAGATGACACCTTCAGGCGCGCCTCCCGTACCGTATAGCACATCAACTTCACTGTCCGGCATGCAGGTAAGAATGGAGGCCGCAACGTCACCGTCCGGAAAAGCAAACACGCGTACGCCAAGCTGGTGCAGCTGCGCGATGATCGCGTCGTGGCGTGGCTTAGCAAGAATTGAAACCGTCAGCTGTGCCAGCGGCTTGTTAAGCGCTGCCGCGATATTACGCAGATTGGTTTCCAGTGGGAGATTAAGATCGATATGACCGCGCGCTGCCGGGCCAACAATCAGCTTCTCCATATACATATCAGGCGCATGCAAAAACGTGCCTTTGTCGCCGACCGCCAGCACTGCCAGCGCGTTAGCCTGGCCCATCGCTGTCATACGCGTCCCTTCAATTGGATCGACCGCGATGTCTACTGCATCGCCCTCTCCGCTACCCACTTTTTCGCCAATATAGAGCATAGGCGCTTCATCGATCTCGCCCTCCCCGATCACGATCTGACCGTCGATATGGATAGTATTGAGGACGTGTCGCATGGCGTGGACGGCAGCACCGTCGGCACCGTTTTTATCGCCGCGGCCCAGCCAGCGATAGCCTGCTAAGGCGGCGGCTTCGGTTACGCGGGAAAATTCTATGGCGAGTTCTCGTTTCATGGCCTGCACCTGATGTAAAAAGGGCAGTGTAACACAGCGGGGAAGGGCAAAAAAAAGCCCGCGGCAGAGGCCGCGGGCAAGAGAGGATGAATCCTTACTCTTCGTGATCTTCCCACGCCTGAGCGCGAGCCACGGCTTTACGCCAGCCAGCGTAGCGCACATTGCGCTCGGTGGTCTCGATGCTCGGGCGGAACTCACGTTCTACTACCGCTTTGGCGCGTACTTCTTCCAGATCGTTCCAGAAGCCAACCGCCAGGCCAGCCAGATAGGCGGCACCCAGGGCCGTCACTTCGCGCACTTCCGGACGTTCCACACGCGTGCCGAGAATGTCAGACTGGAACTGCATCAGGAAGTTGTTCGCGACGGCACCGCCATCGACACGCAGCGATTGCAGACGGGTGTCAGCATCGTTCTGCATCGCTTCCAGCACGTCGCGCGTCTGGTAGGCAATCGATTCCAGCGTAGCGCGAATGATGTGGTTGGCATTTGCGCCGCGCGTCAGGCCGAAAATTGCACCGCGTGCATAGGGATCCCAGTAGGGTGCGCCGAGGCCGGTAAAAGCCGGCACCATGTAAACGCCGTTGGTATCCTTCACTTTCAGGGCAAAGTATTCTGAGTCAGTGGAGTCGTTAATCAACTTCATCTCATCGCGCAGCCACTGGATGGAAGCCCCCCCGATAAACACGGCACCTTCCAGCGCATAGTTCACTTCGCCACGTGGACCGCAGGCAATCGTAGTCAGCAGCCCGTGCGATGACGTTACCGCTTCGGTGCCGGTATTCATCAGCATAAAGCAGCCGGTGCCGTAGGTGTTTTTCGCCATGCCCGGCTGAACGCAGAGCTGGCCATAAAGCGCTGCCTGCTGATCGCCGGCAATACCGGCGATGGGAATACGCGTACCGCCTTTACCGCCGATGTTGGTCTGACCGTAAATCTCAGAAGATCCTTTCACTTCCGGCAACATCTCACGCGGAATATCGAGGATCTCCAGCATACGCTGATCCCATTCCAGCTTGTGGATGTTGTACATCATGGTACGCGAGGCGTTGGTATGATCGGTGATATGCACGCGTCCCTGGGTCATTTTCCATACCAGCCAGGTGTCCACGGTACCGAACAGCAGCTCGCCGCGTTTGGCACGTTCACGGGCGCCTTCTACATGGTCAAGGATCCATTTCACCTTGGTGCCGGAGAAGTAGGGGTTAATGACCAGACCGGTGGTGTGCTGGATATACTCTTCCAGCCCCTCTTTTTTCAGCTTGTTACAGTAGTCCGCCGTGCGCGGGTCCTGCCACACGATAGCGTTGTAGATTGGCTTGCCGGTCTCTTTATCCCAGACGATAGCGGTTTCGCGCTGGTTAGTAATGCCGATAGCGGCAATCTCGTCAGAACGGATGTCGGCATGTGCCAGTACTTCAACCAGCGTCGAGCTCTGCGATGCCCAGATGTCCATCGGGTCATGTTCAACCCAACCGGCTTTTGGGTAGATCTGGGTAAATTCACGCTGTGAGACGGCAACGATATTGGCGTCATGATCCAGCACGACGGCGCGTGAGCTGGTGGTGCCCTGGTCGAGCGCTACAATGTATTTTTTATCAGTGGTTGTCGTCATAATGCATTCCCGATGAAAAGTGAAACTTACGCTTTGCGCTGTTCAGCGCGTGCGACCGGTTTTTCTGTTTTGCTGCTGGCCACGGTTACGCCTGGCAGATGGCGGCCAATCAGCGCACGGTAGCTCAAGGCACCCAGACAGGCTCCGACTAACGGGCCAAAAATCGGTACCAGGAAGTAAGGAATATCTTTGCCGCCAGTGAAGGCAACATTACCCCAGCCAGCAAAGAAGGCGAACAGCTTGGGTCCGAAATCACGCGCCGGGTTAAGTGCAAAGCCGGTCAGCGGACCCATTGAACCGCCGATAACGGCCACCAGCAGGCCGATCAACAGCGGAGCCAGCGGGCCACGCGGCACGCCGTTGCCATCGTCGGTCAGGGCCATGATCACCGCCATTAACACGGCGGTAATAACCATCTCCACCAGGAATGCCTGGCCTACGCCAATGTGTGGGTTAGGGTAGGTGGAGAAAATACCGGCCAGATCCAGACTTTCAACGGTGCCGCGCACCATCTGATGGCTTTGCTCGTAATCATAAAACAGGCTGTAGTAGAGGCCATAAACCAGCGCGGCCGCGCAAAACGCACCTGCAATTTGCGCCAGAATGTACGGCACCACTTTGCGGCCGTCAAAACTGGCGAACAGGCAAAGTGCAACCGTAACGGCAGGGTTAAGATGCGCACCTGACACGCCAGCGGTAAGATAGACCGCCATTGAAACCGCTAGACCCCAGATAATACAGATTTCCCATTGACCGAAGGCGGCACCAGCCAGTTTCAGCGCGGCCACACAGCCTGCGCCAAAAAAGATAATTAAGCCGGTCCCGATAAATTCGGCGATGCACTGACCTTTCAGCGTGTTCGTAGTCTGACTCATAGTGGTGTTCCTGAAGCGAGGTTAAATTTTATCAGTTTTTGTTCTCATTCCGTGAGGTTCCCAGCTCTCTTGTAGGGCTGGTGTGAATTTATCGTTAACGAGCATAAACGAGAAATAGCGAAATCTAAATCTGTGTGCTGAGTCAAAAAAATGCGCGTTTTCGCGCCTTTTGGCTTTCATGAAACATCATTGAGGGTCTGTTACCCGCCTGTTTTAGGGCTCGCCTGAGCAACGGCATGGACGTCCAGGTATAAGCCGAAAAGTGTTACAGACTGCGCACGCAGGTCCTGCGTCGCTGGACTTGCGCTATCAGGCTACATACAATCGGAAACATTGTTGCTGGCCTGGCTGATACAGGGCGTCACGCGCTATGGCTGGCATCATCAACGCCCTGCGAGAATTTAGGAGAGGTCAGAAAGATGTCATTTGAAGTATTCGAGAAACTGGAAGCAAAAGTTCAGCAGGCGATTGATACCATCACTCTGCTGCAGATGGAAATCGAAGAGCTGAAAGAGCAGAACAACGCGCTGAAAAACGACGCGCAGCAGGCGGCCGGCAATCATGAGTCGCTGGTGCGTGAAAACCAACAGCTGAAGGAAGAGCAGCACCTGTGGCAGGATCGCCTGCGTGCACTGCTGGGAAAAATGGAAGAGGTGTAAGCGCCTCTTTTCAATGAAAAACGGGAGCGATATGCTCCCGTTTTCGTTTCTGAAATTACTCGATATCGAGCGGATCTTCAGAGAGGATAATGCCGGTATTGTCGGCATAAAGATGGTCGCCGGAGAAGAAGGTGACGCCGCCAAAGTTAACGCGCACATCGCTCTCACCAATGCCTTCGCCCGCCGCCCCCGCTGGAATCGCCGCTATCGCCTGAATACCAATCTCCAGCTCTTCCAGGTCGTCGACCTGACGCACAGAGCCGTAAACCACCAGACCTTCCCATTCGTTCTCGACTGCCAGGCGAGCCAGCTGTGCATCAACCAGCGCGCGTCGTACGGAACCGCCGCCGTCAACGACCAGCACACGACCCTGGCCGTTCTCTTCCAGCAGATCGTAGAGCAGACCGTTGTCTTCAAAACATTTCACTGTGGTTATCTGACCACCGAATGAGGTGCGGCCACCGAAGTTTGAAAAAAGCGGCTCAACAACGTTCACTTCTTCGTGGTAGATGTCGCAGAGTTCAGAGGTATCGTATTTCATGGTGGGTCCATCTGTTTGCCACAGGAGCGATAAGTATACCGCCAGTTGCGGATTGTTGGCAAAATCATCAGCGGAAAAAAAGGCGCTGCATCAGCAGCATGCAGATAAAAAAAGCCCGGCTCAGTGGCCGGGCATTGTGCTAGCGCATAGAAAAAGTCAATTACAGGATAAAGCGGCTGAGATCTTCATCTGCGACCAGTTCATCCAGATGCTTGCTGACATACTCTGCATCAATGGTCACGGAGTCGCCCTGACGGTCACTGGCGTCATAGGAGATATCTTCCATCAGACGCTCAAGCACGGTATGCAGGCGACGCGCACCGATATTCTCAGTGGTTTCGTTGACCTGCCATGCGGCTTCAGCGATGCGGCGAATACCGTCTTCGGTAAATTCGACATTCACTCCTTCGGTACCCATCAGCGCCTTGTACTGTACGGTCACAGAGGCGTTTGGCTCGGTCAGAATGCGCTCAAAGTCGTTAACGGTCAGTGCCTGTAGCTCAACGCGAATCGGCAGACGGCCTTGCAGCTCAGGGATCAGGTCTGACGGGCTGGCTACCTGGAACGCGCCGGACGCGATAAACAGAATGTGATCAGTTTTCACCATACCGTGCTTGGTGGAGACGGTGCAGCCCTCTACCAGCGGCAGCAGATCGCGCTGTACGCCTTCACGCGAAACGTCAGGACCAGACGACTGGCCGCGCTTACAGATTTTGTCAATCTCATCTATGAAGACGATACCATGCTGCTCTACGGCTTCAATCGCATCCTGCTTCAGCTCTTCCGGATTAACCAGCTTGGCCGCTTCTTCTTCAATCAGCAGCTTCATTGCGTCTTTGATTTTCAGCTTGCGCGGCTTCTGTTTCTGGCCGCCCAGGTTCTGGAACATCGACTGCAGCTGGTTAGTCATCTCTTCCATGCCCGGAGGCGCCATGATCTCTACGCCCGCAGGTGCCGCAGCCAGATCAATTTCAATCTCTTTATCGTCCAGCTGGCCTTCACGTAATTTCTTACGGAATGACTGGCGAGCCGCAGAGGGTTCGCTGCTCTGCTCTGGCTGGCCCCAGTTGTTTTTAGCCGGTGGGATCAGCACGTCAAGAATGCGCTCTTCCGCCATCTCTTCAGCGCGGTATTTGTTCTTTTCGATCGCCTGGCTGCGCACCATTTTCACGGCGGCATCGGTCAGGTCACGAATAATGGAGTCGACTTCCTTACCGACATAGCCTACTTCGGTAAATTTCGTGGCTTCGACTTTGATAAACGGCGCGTTGGCAAGCTTCGCCAGACGACGGGCAATTTCGGTTTTACCGACGCCGGTCGGGCCGATCATCAGAATGTTTTTCGGCGTCACCTCGTGGCGCAGCTCTTCATCAAGCTGCATACGACGCCAGCGGTTACGCAGCGCAATGGCGACGGCTTTTTTTGCGCCATCCTGGCCGATGATAAAGCGATTCAGTTCGCTGACGATTTCGCGTGGAGTCATCTCAGACATCTTTAATCCTTACGCCCTGGCCGGCAGTTCTTCAAAGTTAACATTGTGGTTGGTGTAGATGCAGATGTCGCCTGCGATATCCAGGGATTTCGCAACGATGTCATGCGCGCTCAGTTCAGTATTTTCCAGCAGCGCGCGGGCTGCCGCCTGAGCAAAGGGGCCACCAGAACCAATGGCGATCAGATCGTTTTCTGGCTGGATAACGTCGCCGTTACCGCTGATGATCAACGAAGCGTTTTCATCCGCTACGGCGAGCAGGGCTTCAAGTCGACGCAGCATACGGTCGGTGCGCCAGTCTTTCGCCAGCTCAACGGCCGCTTTCACCAGATGACCCTGGTGCATTTCCAGCTTACGTTCAAAGAGTTCAAACAGCGTAAAGGCATCTGCAGTGCCGCCAGCGAAACCGGCAATCACTTTATCGTTGTAAAGACGACGCACTTTTTTAACGTTGCCTTTCATGACGGTATTGCCGAGCGTCGCCTGGCCATCACCACCGATAACGACTCGTCCGTTGCGTCGTACGCTTACTATTGTTGTCACGGGCAGACCCCTTGTTGCAGTAGAAAAAAAGCGCCGCGCGGCAAAGCGCGGCGCATCATGCAACCAGATATGGGGCGGGTTTGGCGGGTTTCAACCCCCGATGGAGAGCGGAATGCAGTTTGAGTGACCGTTGCCACGCAGTCGCTTCAGCGTGCTGTCAGCACTGCTGCGATCTTTATAAGGGCCAATCACCACGCGATTCCAGCCACCGCCGGTCGTAATGCGGCTTTCAAAACCTTCAAACGCCAGACCTGCACGGACAGACTCCGCCTGATCGGTGCCTTTGAACGAGCCGCACTGCACCATCCAGCGCTGTGAAGAGGCCGGTTTTTCCACAGGCTTTTTCGCGGTTTCCTGAGCCGGTTCACGCGTTACGGGCGCAGGCTGCTGGGTTTGTGTCTGACGCGGCGGCGCAGTCTGGCGCGTCGTTTGCTGCTGCGTCTGCTGAGGCTGATGGGCGCTCTGTTGCTGAACAGGCTGCGTCTGGCGCGGGGGTGCACTCTGCTGAGTCTGCGTCTGGCGCGGCGGTGCACTCTGCTGAGTCTGCTGCTGGCGCGACTGCATCTGCAGCTGCTGCTGACGCTGCAACGTCTGCTGACGCTGCGCCGGAGTCTGCTCATTCCACGGCACTTCATTCAGCTGCGTCGGTGACTGACGCATGTCCGCCTGCATCTGCTCCAGCAGCTGGCGCTGTTCATCCGTTAGCTGAGTATGCGACTGCACCTCACCGCCCGCTGATGGTTCGGTGGGTGTTGGCACCGTGACCTGCCGGTTTTCCAGCTCTTTAATATATTTCCAGCGCTCTTCAGGCTTCGGCGGCAAACCGTTGCCGTTGGCTTTATGATCCGGGATCACTGGCACATCTTCTTTTTTATGATGCGCAAGGAACCATAAACCACCGGCAAAGGTCACGAGCACCGCGACGGCCAGCCCTGTCATGAGTTTGGATACACCTGAACCGCTTTTGCTTTTCTTTCCACGGCTGGTGCTGCTTTTTTTGCGACGCGTCCCTGTTGAACGCCCGCGGCTTACGTAATCTCTCTGTGCCACTCTCGTTCTGATACCCTTCAAAAAATCGTGCAACTGGGCGAAAACGCCTTAAAAGACCGCCCGGCAAGGAGTCCGCCATGTTACTCAAGGGTCGGAACTTTGACCAGCAGTGTTCGACTTAGGAATCTACTGAAAATAACGGAAAATTGCGGCTATTTCTCGCGCTTATTTTCCGGGGCTGTACTGCCGCGTACGGTAAGCTCAGCATCCAGCAGACGTGAACCATTATTCACGCGCTTGCCTTGTAGCTCGTCCAGCAGGAGCAGCATCGCTTCGCGGCCAATCTGATAGCGCGGCTGGGCCACCGTCGTGAGCGGCGGTTCACAGTATCGTGACAGCTCAATATCGTCAAAACCGACAATCGACAGATCCTGTGGTATGCGCAACCCAAGGCGCTTAGCCTGATTCATTGCACCCAGCGCCAGCATATCGCTGTGGCAGAAAAGCGCGCGCGGCGGCTGCGGTAACGCCATTAGCTGCAGCAGCGCCTGCGCACCCGCTTCAAAGCTAAAATCGCCGCGTACAATATAGCTTGGGTTGATGGCCGTGTTGCTGCGACGCAGCGCCTGAATATACCCCTGAGTACGATACTGGCACAGCGGCATTGCTTCTGGCCCTGCAATACAGGCTATCTGACGATGCCCCAGCTGTAACAGATGATTGACCGCTTCGAAAGCGGCGGTCAGGTTGTCGATATGCACCGTGGGTAGTGACATATCTGGCGCAAATTCATTGGCCATGACCATGGGGGGCAGATTGCGATGTTCTTCATGAAGCGGATCAAAGGGAAGCTGTGAGCCAAGCAGCACCATGCCATCGATCTGGCGGGTAAGCAGCAGATCAAGAAAATTTTTCTCCTGCTGGTTCTGGTGCGCACAGTCGCCAATCAGCACCAGATAGCCCTCCTGCGCTGCGGTAACCTCAACGCCGCGAATAATTTCGCTAAAAAAGGGATCGCAGATGTCGGGCACAATCACCAGTATGGTTTGCGTCTCACCGCGGCGGGCGTTACGCGTCAGACCGTGTGGTGCATAGCCGACAGCAATAACCGCCTGCTCGACTTTTTGCCGTGTCGCCGCCGACACTTTTTCCGGGTTCATCAGCGCGCGCGAGACGGTGGCCGTTGAAACGCCTGCCTGCTCGGCCACATCTTTCATCGTGGCGGTGGGCGTTTGGGGATTGTGTTCCAACACTCTACTCCTGACGCGTTCGAAGGATGGCTAGGGCAATAAAAAGCCACATCGCGCACATTGTTAACGATTGCGCGAACGGTTGTTACTTAATTTGCATAAAAATTGTGACTTGTGCGACCTTTTTCGATCTGGCTCGCAGGCTCAGCTTTCAGTGGGGTCGATATCCAGCGTCCATTTTACTTTGCGTGCGGCAGGCAGCGTAGCGATCAGCGGCAGCGAGCCGTTAAGGAGCTGTTGCAGACGTTTACGTGAGGCGTGCTGCACCAGTAGCTGCCAGCGCCAGCGCCCGCCGCGCTTTGGCTGCAACGCCGGAACCGGCCCCATTAGCCACATCGCCGTGTCTTTAAGGGGGCTGGCATCGAGCAAATTACGCAGCTGTTGCAAAAATTCAGCAGCCTGATGGTTATCGTGATCCTCTGCGCGGAACAGCGCGTGGCTGGTCCAGGGAGGCAGCATCACCGACTGACGTTCAAACAGCGTCTGCTGGGCAAAGGCAAAATAGCCCTGATGCAATAGCGTCTGTAACAGCGGATGTTCCGGATGGTGCGTCTGCAGCAGCACTTCGCCCTGTTTACCGGCGCGACCGGCGCGGCCCGCCACCTGGGTATAGAGCTGGGCGAAGCGTTCAGCGGCGCGAAAATCGGCGGAGAAGAGCGCGCCATCCACATCAAGCAGTGACACCAGGGTCACGTCCGGAAAGTGATGGCCTTTCGCCAGCATCTGAGTACCGACCAGAATGCGTGCCCCGCCGCGATGCACATCGGCCAGGTGCTGCTCCAGTGCGCCTTTACGGCTGGTAGTGTCGCGATCGATGCGCGATACCGGCACGCCGGGAAACAGCGTGCCGAGCTGTTGCTCAAGCTGCTCTGTGCCGACACCTACCGGCAGCAGATGGGTAGAGCCACACTGTGGGCACTGATTAGGCAGCGGACGCTGACTGTCGCAGTGGTGGCAGCGTAGCTGGCGCTGCTGCTGATGCAGGGTGTAATAACGCTCGCAGCGCTGGCACTCTGCAATCCAGCCGCAGTCGTGACAGAGCAGCGCAGGGGAGTAGCCGCGGCGGTTGAGGAACAGCAGCACCTGATTATCCGCCTGCAGGTGCTGACGCATCTTGCCGATCAGCGCTGGGGCGAGGCCGCCGATAAGCTGCTGGCCCTTGAGATCGACCAGCTGCTGCAGCGCCGGTTTCGCATTGCCGGCGCGCCTGGTGAGATCGAGCTGGCGGTATTTACCGCTGTGCACGTTGTGCAGTGTTTCCAGCGCGGGCGTCGCCGAACCCATTACAATGGGAATATTCTCTTCGCGGGCGCGGAAGACGGCCAGATCGCGGGCCTGATAACGCCAGCCTTCCTGCTGTTTGTAGGAGCTGTCGTGCTCTTCATCAATGATGATGACGCCCGGACGAGCCAGTGGCGTAAACAGCGCCGACCGTGTGCCGATGATAATCGCATTTTCACCCTGACGCGCGCGCAGCCAGACGGCGAGACGCTCGCTGTCGTTCAGCGCGGAGTGCAGTACATCCACGGGCGCGTCAAATCGCTCGCGGAAGCGGGCGATGGTCTGCGGCGTCAGGCCGATTTCCGGCACCAGTACCAGCGCCTGCTTGCCGCGTGCCAGCACGTTCTCCAGCACGCTCAGGTAGACTTCCGTTTTGCCCGATCCGGTAATACCCGCCAGCAGCCAGGCCGCATATTGTTCATCTTCGCTGCGGATGGCACCAACCGCCATCGCCTGATCGGTGTTAAGCCGCAGGCGTTCACCTTTTACCGCAAAAGTTTCGCGCCAGTCCTGACGCTGTGGCTGATGTTCACGCAGTTCGCACAAACCTTTAGCACGCAGCGCCTGCAGAGCGGTCTCCGTAAGATCTTGTTCGGCTACCTGGTGGCGATAGAGGGGCTGATGGCGCAGCGCGGCCAGCGCCTGCTGCTGCTTCGGCGCACGCTTCAGGCTTTCCGGCAAGATCGCCTGGCCCTGCTCGGTTATCACCCACTGCCACAGCGGCGTCTCCTGCGCGGGTTTTCCCTGGCGCAGCAGCACGGGCAGCGCATGGCTTAGCACCTCACCTGTGGGAGAGTGATAGTAGCCTGCCGCCCAGTTGAGCAGCCGCCACAGTGAGGGAGGAAAGAGTGACTCGGCGTCCAGCACCTCGGCAACGCGTTTGAGTTGCGCCGTCGGCAGGTCACTCTGTTCGCGAAAGCCCACCACGATGCCGATCATTTTGCGGTTGCCAAAGGGCACGCTGACGCGTCCGCCTGTGACCGGCTGCGCACCATGCGGCGGCAAGTAGTCAAACAAACGGGGTAGCGGAACGGGCAGGGCAACCTGAACGACGGGCATGGCAATCTCTTTCCGGTTCAATGATTCATAGCGGGACGCCTAGTGTACACGCTGGCGCGACCAGCGGGTATCTTGCAGAAGATTTGCGTAAAGCGGTTATTTTCTGTATAGTATGCCGCCTTTGGTGAGAAAGCTCTCGCCAGAGCCTAAACATTAATGTTCAACCGCGTGTGGTGCTGTGCAGGTTTTAGCCTGGCACGGAGAGCGACACGGCCTTTTATGAGGTTCTCCCATGAAACAAGGTATTCACCCGAAATACGAAGCTGTGACCATCACTTGCACCTGCGGTAACGTGATCCACACTCGCTCTACTATGTCACACGACATGAACCTGGACGTCTGTGGTAAATGCCACCCGTTCTACACCGGCAAGCAGCGTGAAGTTGCAACTGGTGGCCGTGTTGACCGCTTTAACAAGCGTTTTGCGATCCCGGGCAGCAAAAAATAAGTTTTCAAAACGGAATGGCTCTTTTGAGCCATTCCGCTCTCGTCTTCCCGCTTTGCTTCACTTCCTGCTTTCCCTCATTACCTTCTCGATCTCAACCTTCCTGACATTTTCCAGAACAGAATACTTACAGCCCTTTTTTACGCCACTGACGGTTTTATAAAAAAAATGCCGACAGGATGAGTGCCGGCAATGAATAAAGCTAATCAGATGCTGGTTTTGTTCAGCTCAAGCACGGGTGCATGAACAGTGCCGCCAATATTGTTGATGCTGCCAACGGAGGACGCGTTAATTTGTAACGTTGAACCGGCAGACAGCGTGCCTGACTGACAAAGCACCCACAGCTTACAGGACTGCGTATTCAGCTTGCCTTTGGTGTTAAGCGTCAGAGTGTCGCCTTTCAACATTCCCGTATTAGTAATGCTGTTATTACCGGTGGCGGTCAGTTGGCCAGTGGCGGTCATCGTTCCTGAGTTAACGAACTCGTTGGCGTAGACGGTCAGATTTTTCGCGTCAACGGCGGTGCGGTTATCGACCTTACTGGCCCCGAAATAGGCCTGTCCCTGCGCAGAGGAGACTGAACCTGAGCTCAGGTTGATGGCTTTGACTGCCGTCAGGTTAACGCCGTTTGTTCCGCTAATGACGCCGCTCTTGGTATTGTTGATGCTGGTGTTGGCGTAAGGGGAATAGGCATTGCCGCTATAGGGGGCATATCCACTCATAAGGTAGACCGTGCCGTCTGACTCTATTGTGCCGCTGTTGGTTATGTCACCAGCGTAAGAGACAAGCTGATTCAGGGACGAGCCGGTTATTGTGCCTTTATTGGTTATCTGGCCAATACTGGTGGCGAGCGCAGAGCTGGCGCGGATGGTGCCACTATTTTCTAGCTCATTTGCTGACACCAGCTGGATGGTCGTGCCTTCCAGTGAGCCACTGTTGCTCAACTTGTTAACGGTGGAGGCGACCAGCGTTTTGGCTGCCAGCTTGCCCTGGTTGTTCAGAACGCCATTTGATGAAATCTGAATAGCATCCGCAGACAAAATACCGTTGTTATTAACGCCCGAGCCCGCTTTGGTGGTTTGCAGCTGAATCACGCCAGCCGTTACGCCGCCCAGCGCGCTGATATCAATGCCGACGTTGCGGGAGGAGGAGCCATCCGCAACGGTTTTACCTGTCGTGGGGTCATAACTGAATTTGCCAGCAATGGCTTTCAGCGTACCGGTTTCAAGCTGGCCGTTGATTTTGATGGTCTCAGCTAAAATATCGGTATAGCTCTGCGCATTGACCAGGCCCTTAATGGTGACGGTACCTTTCTGCACCTTAAAGCTGGATAACGCGCCATCGGTGAAGACGGGCGTACCCGTGGTCAGGGTCGCGCGGCTGGCATTGATAAAGCTACAGCCTGAGCAGGTGATGCCATTTGGGTTGGCGATAATCACCTCAGCACTCTGCCCCGCAACTTCAAGCGCCCCTTTTAACTGACTGGCTTTATTGGAAATGACCTCGTTCAGGATCACCTTAGCCGGAGCCGACAGGTTACGGTTTTTAGCGATGTCACCGCTTTCCCGAACCAGATCGTTCAGGCTGTTATTCAGCACCATACCCTTGCTGCTAACATTAAAGTCTGTCCACATATTGTGTGAAAGGCCACTGGCATTGGCATCGTTAATATTTACGATCGTCGAACCGTTAGCATGGGTATAGGTTGAGGGATTAGCAAAAACAGCAGGCGCCAGCATGACCGACGTCGCCAGGAACAATGCATTGAGTTTATAGCGTTTCATTATTTTTCCTTTTAATGTTTAAGATGTTATTCCATGTAGAGAGATAGTTGAAAGATGCTGTTGTTTTCTCCTCCGTTAATATGTCCACTGCAGCGAGAAGCCCAACGTTAAAGGATCTGTCTCAAATCCCGCAGGTTTATGCAGTGGCAAGCCGGCAAAAAAATCATAATGGGTTTTAAACATTTCTCCGCGTAAGCCGAGAACGCCGCCAGCGAGTGTTCTGCCAGAATAATATGGCTGGCTGTCATGACCCATCATTTGTCCAATATCGATGCCCAAATAAGGCTGATAACCGGTACTGTCTGGCATCCAGCTAATATCATTACGCAGGAACCATCCCTGATCGCCTTGTAAGCTATATTCACCATCGAAGCCTCTTACGCTCCAGCGGTTACCCAGCGCCAGCCTGTCCAGCGAAGAAAGCGTGTCAGGTGAAAACTGTAACTTCAGGAAAGGCGAATAATTAAATTGCTGGTCATAGAGGCTAAAGTTTATCGCTGCTTTAATATCAAGCGAGAGAATGCTTCCTGTACTGCTAATTAATCCGCTTTTCTGCTCGATGGTATTACCATTGTTAAACCAGTGCATTCCTTTCTGATAGCTCAACGTACCAGCCATAATGGCATGATTAAAATAACGCTGATGCTCAACAATCAGTTTCCATCCCGCGCTTTTTTTATGCATGCTCGCCAGTTCATAGTTATTATAGTAATAGTGCGTTTCTGCATTAAATAGCTGCAATCCTCCCGTCGTTTTCTGATGAACGGTATGGGAGAGCAGGCGGTTGAGTTGGCCACTGTAGTAACTGTTTTTATTTTTCAGCATCCAGTCTGAGAAATTACCCTGAATATGCTGTTTATAGGTGCTCTCGCTCGCGTAAAGATCCAGCCACCAAAAACCCCAGGGTACTGAGTAGCCTGCCGCGCGATTGTTACTGCCTTCAGGTTGATTATAGGTGCTTACATCGTGCCCGGCCGAGAAGAACAGGGTGTCATTAAGTGATGTAAGGTTATGGAGGTAAAGCGCCGCCCCGCCCTGATAGCGCCCGGTGGTTTTGCTGCCTGCATCGTTAGCCCAGGCGCTGACCTGCCACGGCTTATCCTGATGGCGTTCAATTAAGATATCGCTCTGGCCTTGTTCTCTCCCGGGAATGACGTTAATTTTTACCTCGCTGCCCGGCGTACGCCGTAAATTAAAACTCCCTTGTTCAAGCTCGCGGATATTTAACACGCTTCCTTCGTGCAGAGGCAACGTCGTGTTGAGATTGATATAATCTGAGCTGTCCTCTGTCAGTCGAATTTCCCCAACCTTTCCTGCGATGATATTAAACCTTAATTGCCGCCTTTTCAGATCCTGCTCTGGCATATTAATCCGCGTGGTAATATAGCCAAGACGAATGATTTCATTTTGTAGGGTATGGGCAAGCAATCTTATCCCTTGAATGCCCAAACACTTTCCCTCTGCCTGACGCGTAAAATAATTCAGGCTTTTTAACCTCAGTGAGGCATCATCTTGCGTCCAGATGACTTTTTCTATCAGATAGCAGGGCGATTCGCTGGGAAAAGAGATAAGGCTTTTGTTTTCTTCTTGCTGAGTGGAGCGATTATCTCTGTTCTGATTTTGTAAGGCTTGTTTGCGAACTTTATCCTGTTCAATCTGACTGGCAGAGTAATTATCTTGAGCGGTAATTACGTTGCCCGGCAGGGTTTTTCCTGCGCCCCATGCCGGATTTATTAAAGGCAAGGTGAGCGCAAGGGCAAAGATAACGCTCCTTGTATTTATATATTTTTCCATGTGCTGCGCCAGAATGTTTATTTAGCGTTGAAGTGTACTTTCTTTATGGCAGGTGAACAATAGCCGTGCTTTTTCTGTTATTTTTATTTTGCTACTGGTGTTAATTTATCTCGCTGGAGAAGAAGGGGTTTTAATACGATAAATAGAAATATTTTTATAAGCGGGATTTATATTGGCAGCAGATTCCTGAATGATAATCTGCCGCCGGGCGGATGAAGATATTAATATTCCCAGGTATCGGGATCGACGCCCTTTTCACGCATGATCTTTTTCGCTTCTTCCGGGATTTCATCGCTGCGTTCTTTACGCAGGTCGACGTCATCTGGCAGAGGCTGTCCGGTAAAGGCGTGGAGAAAGGCTTCACACAACAGTTCACTATTGGTCGCGTGGCGCAGGTTGTTGACCTGACGTCGGGTACGCTCATCCGTTAAAATTTTCAGCACGCTCAACGGGATAGAAACTGTGATTTTTTTGACCTGCTCACTCTTCTTACCGTGTTCAGCGTAAGGGCTGATATATTCGCCGTTCCATTCAGCCATGGGTTACCTTAATCAATAAAAGTTAAAAGTGGGTAAATCCGTGGATTATGCCCGATTTTGCCGTGCCTGACCTGTTGAACTGCTGGGTTTCTTCATCCTGACCACAAAAAGGGCGCAGGATGCAGGCAATCAGAGGGTAATTTTAGCGGGTTATAGCGTTCTGCTCAATCTATACGCAAAGACATTTAGATGTCCAGATGTATTGACGTCCAATTGTGGAATGTTATCCTGTTGCCTCTTTGTTAATTTCTCCAGGAACGGTATGCACCATGACGCGTAAACAGGCAACTATCGCAGTTCGCAGCGGTTTGAATGATGACGAGCAATATGGCTGCGTTGTCCCACCGATTCACCTTTCCAGCACCTATAACTTTCTTGATTTTAATGAGCCGCGTGCCCATGACTATTCACGTCGTGGTAATCCGACGCGCGACGTGGTGCAGCGCGCGCTGGCTGAACTGGAAGGTGGAGCAGGGGCGGTATTAACCAATACCGGCATGTCAGCGATTCACCTGGTAACGACAGTGTACCTGAAGCCGGGCGATCTGCTGGTTGCGCCTCATGACTGCTATGGCGGCAGCTATCGCCTGTTTGACAGCCTCGCAAAGCGCGGTGCCTATCGAGTGAAGTTTGTTGACCAGGGCGATCCTGCTGCGCTGGAGGCTGCGCTGGCGGAAAACCCCAAACTGGTACTGGTTGAAAGCCCAAGCAATCCGCTACTGCGCGTGGTGGATATTGCTGCCATCTGCGAAGCGGCGCGTCGCGCGGGTGCGGTAAGCGTTGTCGACAATACCTTCCTGAGTCCGGCGCTGCAAAATCCGCTGGCGCTGGGGGCTGACCTGGTCATCCACTCCTGTACAAAGTATCTCAATGGCCACTCCGATGTGGTAGCAGGCGCAGTGATTGCAAAAGATCCCGCGCAGGTTACTGAACTGGCATGGTGGGCGAATAACATTGGCGTGACGGGTGCCGCCTTTGACAGCTATTTGCTGCTGCGCGGCCTGCGTACGCTGGCCCCGCGCATGGCCGCCGCGCAGCGTAACGCGCTGGCAATTGTGGACTATCTGCAACAGCAGCCGCTGGTGAAAAAGCTGTATCATCCTTCTTTGCCAGAAAACGCCGGGCATGAGTACGCGGCGCGCCAGCAGCGCGGCTTTGGCGCGATGCTGAGCTTTGAGCTGGACGGCGACGAAGCGCTGCTGCGCCGTTTCCTGAAGGCGTTGCAGCTGTTTACACTGGCTGAGTCGCTGGGCGGTGTTGAAAGCCTGATTTCTCACACCGCAACCATGACGCATGCGGGCATGTCGGCAGAAGCGCGCGCGGCGGCGGGCATTTCAGAAACGCTACTACGCGTCTCTGTGGGCATTGAGGATCATGAAGATTTAATTGCCGATCTGGAACAGGCATTCCGGACGGCATCTGAGGGTTAAAAATGACGATTTCAGCCGGCGCGGCAACGCCGAATATTAAGCAGTTGCACAAGTTTGGGGGCAGCAGCCTGGCCGATGCGCGCTGTTATCAGCGCGTCGCCAGCATTATGGCGGATTACAGCCAGCCAGGCGATTTAATGGTGGTCTCTGCGGCGGGCTCAACCACTAACCAGCTCATTAGCTGGCTGAAGCTCAGCCAGAGCGATCGCCTTGCCGCACACCAGGTGCAACAGGCTTTACGACGTTATCACAGCGAGCTGATCGCCGGGCTGCTGCCTGCTGAGTATGCTGAACCCCTCACCGCTGCGTTTATCCGCGATCTGGAAAAACTGGCTGCGCTGCTGGACGGGACGCTCAGCGACGCGGTCTATGCTGAAGTTGTAGGGCATGGCGAGGTCTGGTCTGCGCGCCTGATGGCCGCCGTATTGAGTCAGCGTGATCTCGACGCCTGCTGGCTTGACGCGCGTGACTTTCTGCGAGCAGAGCGCGCGCCCCAGCCGCAGGTGGATGAAGGCAAATCCTGGCCGCTGCTGCAAACGCTGCTGGCGCAGCATCCGCACCAGCGCATCGTGGTGACCGGTTTTATCAGCCGCAACGACGCCGGCGAAACCGTACTGCTGGGACGCAATGGCTCCGACTACTCTGCCACGCAGATCGGCGCGCTGGCCGGGGTAAATCGCGTTACCATCTGGAGTGACGTTGCGGGCGTCTACAGCGCCGATCCGCGCAAAGTTTCTGATGCCTGCCTGCTGCCGCTGCTGCGCCTTGATGAGGCCAGTGAACTGGCGCGCCTGGCCGCACCGGTGCTGCATACCCGCACCCTGCAACCGGTTTCTGGCAGTGATATCGATTTACAGCTGCGCTGTAGCTATCAGCCGGAGCAGGGCTCAACGCGGATTGAGCGCGTGCTGGCATCCGGTACGGGCGCGCGCATCGTGACCAGTCATGACGACGTTTGCCTGATTGATGTGCAGGTGCCGGATCAACACGATTTTGCGGCGCTGCATAAAGACGTTGAGCAGCACCTCAAGCGCGCGCAGCTGCGTCCGCTGGCGACGGGCGTCCATCCCGATCGTCAGCTGCTGCAACTCTGTTACACCTCTGAAGTAGTTAACAGTGTGTTTCAGCTGTTGCAGGATGCGGGCCTGCCTGCGCACCTGCAGCTGCGTGAGGGCCTGGCGCTGGTAGCGCTGGTCGGTGCGGGCGTCACGCGCAATCCGCTGCACAGTCATCGCTTCTGGCAGGAAATCAACGACCAGCCGGTGGAGTTTGTCTGGCAGTCAGACGAACACATCAGCATGGTCGCGGTGCTGCGCGTTGGTCCAACGCAGTCGCTGATTCAGGGATTGCATCAGTCACTGTTTCGCGCGGAAAAGCGCATCGGTCTGATGCTGTTTGGCAAAGGCAATATAGGTTCGCGCTGGCTGGAGCTTTTCGCACGCGAGCAGGAAGCGCTTTCTGCACGCACTGGCTTTGAATATGTGCTGGCGGGCGTGGCGGACAGTCGACGCAGCCTGCTGAGCTATGACGGGCTTGATGCCAGCCGCGCGCTCGCCTTCTTTGATGATGAAGCTGAAGAGCGCGATGAAGAGTCACTGTTTTTATGGATGTGCGCGCACCCGTTCGATGACCTGGTCGTGCTCGACGTCACCGCCAGTACGCCGCTGGCGCAGCAGTATCTCGATTTCGCCAGCCACGGTTTTCACGTGATCAGCGCGAATAAGGTGGCAGGCGCGTCCGACAGCCAGACCTGGCGGCAGATCCGCGACGCCTTCGCGAAAACCGGACGTCACTGGCTTTACAACGCCACGGTGGGAGCAGGCTTGCCGATCAACCACACGGTGCGCGATCTGCGCGACAGCGGCGACACCATCCTGGCCATCAGCGGTATTTTCTCCGGCACGCTGTCATGGCTGTTTTTACAGTTTGACGGTACGGTGCCCTTTACCGAACTGGTTGATCAGGCCTGGCAGCAGGGACTAACCGAGCCCGATCCGCGCGTGGATTTGTCAGGTCAGGACGTGAAGCGCAAGCTGGTGATCCTGGCGCGCGAGGCGGGCTACAACATTGAACCCGATCAGGTACGTGTGGAGTCACTGGTTCCGGCGGGCCGCGAAGCCGAATCGATCGATGACTTCTTCGAGCAGGGTGAGGCACTCAACGACCAGATGCTGCAACGTCTCGAAGCTGCGCAGGAGATGGGCCTGGTGCTGCGCTATGTTGCACGCTTCGATGCCAGCGGCAAGGCACGCGTTGGCGTTGAGGCCGTTCGCCCGGAACATCCGCTGGCGTCACTGCTGCCGTGCGATAATGTTTTTGCTATCGAAAGCCGCTGGTATCGCGACAATCCGCTGGTGATCCGCGGTCCCGGCGCGGGACGTGACGTGACGGCGGGTGCTATTCAGTCAGATATTCATCGACTTGCTCAACTGCTGTAGCATCCAGGCACCTGCTTCAGCGGCAGGTGCCTGAACCCTTCTCTGCCATCCGTATAAATTTTCCCCATTCTGGTTAAATATTTCTCATAACTCGTCATCACTTTTCTGTTGACGAGTTAACCAGATTCGTTCATTTTGTGCATCTGGACGTCTAAACGTATAGATGTTTGAAGGCGATATTTAAACCGGTGTTTTTGATGAGGTAAGCAGGATGAGTTTCTTTCATGCCAACCAGCGCGAAGCGCTGAATCAGAGCCTGGCAGAGCTGAACGGGCAAATTAATGTCTCATTTGAATTTTTTCCGCCCCGTACCAGCGCAATGGAAGAAACCCTGTGGCACTCCATCGATCGCCTCAGCAGCCTGAAACCAAAGTTTGTTTCTGTCACCTATGGCGCAAACTCCGGCGAGCGCGACCGCACTCACAGTATTATCAAAGGCATTAAAGAGCGCACCGGGCTGGAAGCAGCACCGCATCTGACCTGTGTGGATGCCTCTCGCGAAGAGTTACGTGACATTGCTCAGGATTACTGGAACAGCGGCATACGCCATATCGTAGCGCTGCGCGGTGACCTGCCTGCAAACAGCGGCAAACCTGATATGTATGCCAGCGATCTGGTTACTCTGCTGAAGGAGGTGGGGGATTTTGATATCTCTGTCGCCGCCTACCCCGAAGTGCATCCAGAGGCAAAGAGTGCGCAGGCCGATCTGATCAACCTGAAGCGCAAAATCGACGCAGGTGCCAGCCGCGCCATCACGCAGTTTTTCTTTGATGTTGAGAGTTATCTGCGCTTTCGCGATCGCTGCGTCGCGACCGGAATTGACGTTGAGATCGTGCCAGGCATTTTACCGGTATCAAACTTTAAACAGCTGACGCGCTTTGCTGCCATGACCAACGTGCGCGTGCCGGGCTGGATGAACGCCATGTTTGCCGGGCTGGATGATGACGCCGAAACGCGCAAAATGGTGGGGGCCAATATCGCCATGGATATGGTGAAAATCCTGTCGCGGGAAGGAGTGAAGGATTTTCACTTTTATACGCTGAACCGTGCAGAGATGAGCTATGCCATCTGTCACACGCTCGGCGTGCGCCCGGTTCTTGCCGCGTAATGCATGTCAGCGGGCAGGCTTGCACTGCCCGGCTGAACCTTAAAACACTACCGCCTGACCATCTTTTCGGCTTTCCGTTGCCGCGATGTAAAATCCCTGCGGATCGCGGACGATCGCCTGTGCTCCGCCAAAGTTGTAGCCGTGCAGGGGATCTTCCAGCGTCACCCGGTGACCGAGGCGACGCAGTGCTGCCAGTGTATTGCGCTCCAGCGACGCCTCAAACACCACCTCGCGTCCCTGAACCACTCGCCAGCGCGGTGCATCGATTGCCGCCTGGGGATTCTGCCTGTGCAACATAATGCGCAGTGCCAGCTGTAAGTGTCCTTGTGCCTGCATCGGGCCGCCCATTACGCCAAAGGACATCAGCGGCGCACCCTCTGCGTCGAGCGCAAAAGCCGGAATAATGGTGTGAAAAGGGCGCTTGCCGCCAGCGACCACATTAGGGTGGGCTGGATCGAGCGAAAAGCCTGCGCCGCGATTCTGTAAACTGATACCGGTTTCTGGCACCACTACGCCAGAGCCGAAGCCCATAAAGTTTGACTGAATAAATGAGACCATCATACCGCTGGCGTCGGCGGTGCTGAGATAGACCGTGCCGCTCTGCTGCGGTGAGCCGAAGGTGAAGTCGCCTGCACGGTGCGGATCAATCAGCACCGCGCGCTGACGCAGATATTCCTCGCTCAACAACCGTTCCGCTGCAAACTCGAGATGATCTTCATCGCTGACGTAGCGCTCCAGATCGACCAGCGCCAGCTTCATCGCCTCAATGGACAGGTGTAACCAGGGCACAGAATCGGGCTGATAGCGGCCAATGTCGAGCTGCTCCAGGATGCCGAGTGCGATCAGCGTGGCGATGCCCTGGCCGTTAGGCGGTAGCTCCTGCACTGAGCCACCGGCAAACGGCTGCGACAGCACCCTGACCCAGTCGGCACGATGGTTATGTAAATCGTCCAGCGTCAGTGCTGCGTTATGCTGACGGGCAAAGGCGACCATTTTTTCTGCCAGTTCGCCCCGATAAAAGCTTTCGCCGTTGCTCTCAGCGATTTTTTGCAGCGTGGCGGCCTGAGCAGGATTACGGAACAGTTCACCGGCACGCGGCGGCCGCCCCTCGGGTGCAAAGCAGTCGCGAAAGCCGGGCTGATGCTGGAGTTTGTCGTAACCGCGCTGCCAGAGTTCAGCAATGAGTGGCGAAACGGGAAAGCCGTTGCGGGCATAATCGATAGCAGGCTGCGCCAGGGCAGTGAGCGGCAGTGTGCCAAAACGTTCCGCCAGCGTCACCCAGGCGGATACCGCGCCCGGTACCGTTACCGCTTCCCAGCCAATTTCCGGCATGCGGCTGCGACCAACGAAGCGACCGGGATGCCAGGCCGCAGGCGCGCGGCCAGAGGCATTCAGTCCATGGAGCTTCTCACCGTCCCAGATAATCGCAAAAGCATCGCTGCCGATTCCGTTGCCTGTCGGCTCCAGTACGGTAAGCGCCATAGCCGTGGCGATGGCCGCGTCAACGGCATTGCCACCCTGTTGTAACATACGAAGGCCAGCCTGCGCTGCCAGCGGCTGGGAGGTGGCAACAGCGTTGCGCCCCATCATCGGTACGCGATGTGACCCATAGCTGGCATGAAAATCAAACGCTGAGTGCATGTCGTTTCCTTAGCAAAGGGCAGTTGCGCCAGAAAGGTGCGCCCCTGCGGTGCAGCGAGCATCCTGACGCAGACTGGCAGAGAGGTGAACCATGAAAAAATCACAGGCTTTGCAAGTTGGCGCAAATTTTGCTCGTTATTTAGGCAGGGAAACGTACTGTAACAGTGTAAACGATGATCATTTTTTGCAATTTTTGCGCTTTTTTTAAGCGGGGCGGAAGGAATTACTTTTTTGTGATCAACAGCTTAATTTGCTTATAGCGCAAAGATCATTTTCCGCCAAAAAAATAATCAGTATTCACGCAGCAAATCGTCAGGTCTCTATCCATACTTAGAGTCCTGATGAGATATCGCACTCTTTCGAGCAGATTGCCGAAAGGTGCAAAACAGGCTGTGTCCCTTAAGGGTTTCAATAATAAAAAAGATAAACCCTTGTGGGACGCAGCCTGCAGTAACCGGTGTGTGAACATTTGGTCTTACCCCTACTTTCACGTGATTCATAGTGAGTTTTAAGGAGTTCTCTATGGAAGTAAAAGATCCTGTTTTTGAATTGCTCAGCAGCCTTGAGCAGATTGTTTTGACACGTGATGCAACACCTGCCACAACTGAAATTCAGCTTCAGCCCGCCATGCCAGAGCCGCAGCGCCTGCGTGAACTAACCGGTATGAAAGTCGATGAATTTGCCAAAGTGATGGGCGTCAGCGTCTCCTCAGTTAAAAGCTGGGAAGCCCGCCGGACACGTCCTTCAGCAACGGCACAGAAACTGATGAAATTGTTGCATGCCAATCCCTACCTCGGACGGCAGTTACTTGACTAAAAAGAAGAAAAAAGAGAACCCGCCGCGGCGGGTTTTTTTAGCTCAGGCCACCATATTTCGCTGCCTGTTTCACAAACCAGCTTTCTGGCACGCTGTAGGGCGGTTTCTCCAGCTGCGCAATGCCCTGCGCGATAATGGCACTGGCCTGCTGCCACAGCTGGGCATTTCCCTGCTTTAACAGGCCGATCTGAATCCGCTTTTCCACCAGATAAACGCGTGCGAAATGGGGATCGAAACGCACAATGGCGCGCGTATTGTCGATGATATCGGCCAGTTTAATCGTCTGTGCATCGGGTGACGCCTCTGCGGTGTGACGGAAATGCGCCAGTTTGCGCGCTGCACGGTTTTTTGCCTGTGGCTGAACGCTGTCGGTGAGCATTTCAACCAGCCGCGCGACACCCAAACCGAAATGGGCTTCAATATCCCCCAGGGTCGTGGCCGTATCCTCGACCGTGTCGTGCAGCCAGGCCGCCGCCAGCATCTCTTCATCCGCGCTCACGCTGCGAACCAGTTCTGCCACAGCAGCAGGATGCACGATATAGGGCTCATCAGTATATTTTCGCCGTTGGCCCGCCTCGGCATGCGCGCGTGTCGCAAAGCGTCGTGCCTGCTCTTCCAGAGATTCCAGCATGCAAAAGCCCTCTTGATTAAAAGTTGCTTGCAATTATCTAGCGCGCTATTTATATTCATTCCCATGAACAGTAACCAAAATGACAAAAAAGTGAAGTCCGCGCCACTGTTGGTCAATCAACAGCTTTGCTTCGCGCTCTATTCGGCCAACCTGGCCATGAATAAAGCCTATCGGCAACTGCTGTCGCAGCTCGACATTACCTATCCGCAATACCTGGTGATGCTGGTGCTCTGGGCGCATGATGACCTCACCGTGTCTGAAATCGGCGAGCAGCTGTTCCTTGATTCCGCCACGCTGACCCCCCTGCTAAAGCGTCTGGAAAATGCAGGGCTAATTAATCGCCAGCGTTCGCGTCAGGATGAGCGTCAGGTCGTGGTTACGCTGACCGAGCAGGGGCGCGCGCTGCAAGAACAGGCCCGCACTATCCCGGAGGCCATTCAGTGTGCGACGGCCTGCGATGATAATGCGCTGCTGTCGCTTAAGAATGAACTGGATTTACTACGCGACAATCTTAACCGGTCACGCTAAAAGATTACCGGGCGTCTGCGCCCGTTGAACCATCTGACAGACTTTTATAAATCGTGTGCGATTAAATCGCCTAATACAGAGAGGGCATTATGTCTTTAGAGAACGTTGTTTATACCGCAAAAGCCAAAGCTACTGGCGGCCGTGATGGTCGTGCGACTTCTTCTGATGGCGTCCTGGACGTGAAGCTGGGCGTGCCAAAAGAGATGGGTGGAGCAGGCGGCGAAGTAACTAACCCGGAGCAGTTGTTTGCTGCCGGTTACTCTGCCTGCTTCCTCGGTGCCATGAAATTCGTCGCCGGCCGCGACAAAATTGCTATGCCGAAAGAGGCATGGATTGAAGGTGAAGTCGGTATTGGTCCAATTCCGAATGGCTTCGGTATTGAGGCGAAGCTGAATATCCATCTGCCGGCGATGGATGAGGCAGAGGCGCAGAAGCTGGTTGATGCTGCCCATATCGTTTGCCCATACTCTAACGCTACGCGCAATAACATTGACGTCACGCTGAATATTATTCGCTGATTTTACGGGCCTTACCAGGCCCGTTATTTTTCGCCCTGCCTGCTTTCTCGCGTCGTCATCTCTGGCCTGTCTGGTTATTTTGTGTTCTACTGTGCCACCTTGTACAAGAGCCTTCCGATCCCGTTCAGATTCTTCCTGTTCGTCAAAAAATCGTCATGTCTCTGCGCTGTATAAGCGAACTCTTCCGCGTTGCGATAGTCACAATAGCGTTAAATATTATGCTCCAGCCCCGGGAAAACCGTGCAATATGAATTACATAAAGACAATAACTCAGCAAAAGCTCTCGTTACTGCTGGCGTTATACATCGGCATTTTGCTTAATTTGCCGATTTTTTACCGTCGCTTTGACGGCTTTTTAACGAAGTCTACCGTAACGAACTGGCTGACGGCTGTCACAGAGGTGATGGCGATTGTCGTGCTGACGTTTTTCCTTATGCGCCTGCTGTCGCTGGGCGGAAAGCGTTTTTACCGTGTGCTGGCAACGATGCTGGTGCTGATTTCCGTTGCCGCTGCCTATTACATGGCGTTTTTTAACGTGGTAATTGGCTACGGTATCGTGGCCTCGGTGATGACGACCGACATTGATCTCTCAAAAGAGGTTGTCGGCCTGCACTTCGTGGTGTGGATGGTCGCCGTCAGCGCACTGCCGCTGTTGATGATCTGGCGTAATAATCTTAGCCAGACGCTGATGGAGCAGCTGCGTACGCCGGGGCAACGCCTGAAACCGACGCTGTTGCTGCTGCTGTGTGTGGCGCTGGTGTGGCTGCCGATCCGCTATTTCGACAAGCTGCAAAAAGCCAACGAAGAGATTACCAATATCGATCTGCCGAGCTATGGCGGGGTAGTGGCTCACTCTTATCTGCCGTCTAACTGGCTGGCAGCGGTGGGGCTGTTTGCCTGGACGCGCATCGATGAGACGCTGGATAGTCAGGAGCTGCTCGACCCGGCGAAGAAATTTACCTATGTGGCGCCGCCAGGCATTGATGATACCTATGTGGTGTTTGTGATTGGCGAGACCACGCGCTGGGATCATATGGGAATGTTGGGCTACGACCGCGATACCACGCCAAAACTTTCTAAGGAGAAGAATCTGGTGGCATTCCGCGGCGAGTCTTGTGATACCGCCACCAAGCTGTCGCTGCGCTGTATGTTTGTACGCGAAGGCGGCACGGAAGAGAGCCCGGGTCGCACGCTGAAAGAGAAGAACATTTTTGCCGTAATGAAAGAGCTGGGCTTTTCATCTGAGCTCTTCGCCATGCAGAGTGAGGTATGGTTTTACGATAATGCAGAAGTCAACAACTTCGCCTTCCGCGAGCAGATTGGTTCCGAACCGCGCAACGCTGGCAAGTCTGTGGATGACATGCTGTTAGTGCCGGAGCTTAAGGCGTCGCTCGATCGTTATCCCCAGGGCAAGCATCTGGTAGTGCTGCACACTAAAGGCTCACACTATCTCTATTCGCAGCGTTACCCGCGCAGTTTTGCACGCTATCAGCCTGAGTGTATGGGCGTTGACGAGACCTGTAGTAAGGCGCAGTTGATTAATGCCTACGATAACTCGGTTCTCTATGTCGATAGCATGCTGGACAGCGTGCTGGATCAGCTGCGTGACAAGAAGGCGATTGTGTTTTATGCCGCCGATCACGGCGAGTCGATCAGCGAGAATACCCATTTGCACGGTACACCGCGCGAGCTGGCCCCGCCGGAGCAGTTCCGCGTGCCAATGATGGTGTGGGCGTCAGATAAGTATCTGGCTGATGCCACTAACCGCGCTAATTTCGAACGTTTGCAGGCTCAGCAGCGCGTTGGTAAGACGCATCGTCACGTTGAGCTGTTCGACTCAATTTTGGGATGTCTGGGTTATACCTCACCAGACGGGGGAATTAAGGCGGCCAATAACTGGTGTCAGGCACCTGCACCTGCCCATGCCAGCGCGCTTTGAGGCGTGCCGGAATGGGGGGAATGGCGGGCGTTTTCGCGGTTAGTTTGCTTTCCAGGCGATCGCGGTTAAATGGTGAAAAAGCGGTTGACGCTTAGAAATCGGCGCAGTAACATGCGCCCGCATCGGTGAGTGGCGCAGCCTGGTAGCGCACTTCGTTCGGGACGAAGGGGTCGGAGGTTCGAATCCTCTCTCACCGACCAGATTCAAGAAACCTGCTTGTCAAAGCAGGTTTTTTTTCGTCTGTAGAAAGAGGATGAGAACCTCCGAAGGAGGTTTGAGCCGAGCGTAGCGAGCCAGCGTTGCGCAGCAACGACCCGAAGGGCGCTTATCGAAGATAAGCGTTATCCTCTCTCACCGACCAGATTCAAGAAACCTGCTTGTCAACGCAGGTTTTTTTCGTCTGTGGAAAAGTGGCGCTGTGAATGGGGACCTGCGTGGAACCAGCAGGCGTGCGCCTCCCTGCATGCTCGGCCGGCAACACCTCTGTTGCGAGATGCGTTGCTCTCCCGCTCAGAGGTTGCGCGCGCAGGCTGATGGGCTGCCCGCTGTAACGAAGGTGATGCAAACCTGTGTGATGCGGATACCTGGCTTTTCAATTGATACTTACGCGCGATAACGTGCAGGCAAGACTGAAAAATAAATGCGTCATTCGCATAAGTTTTTATGAGGCGTCAAAAAAAGCCTGAGAGTAAAAACCGAACCTTATTTCCTCACCGCACGCTGGTAATATTCCGTCCCTCTGTTTTTACAACTTTGCTTTAAAACATGACGAAACTCCGCTTTGCCTCTGCCTGATGGCTGGCAGTCCGATTATTCCCCTTTTTCCTGCGCTAACGCCCGTGCTGTCAGGCCCAGACGCTTATTTCGCAACGCGTTTTTCTTATGACATTATTTATCTTCATCCAGATTGCTTATAGCTAAAAGCCAGCATTTTCCACTACCTGGACGCCATAACGCACGCTAAATCGTTCAGTTATTCAACATTTATCGGTTTATCACTCATGTTTTTTAACGGTGAAAATCACTGGCAAAAAGCGCCATCCTCAGTGAGATATAGGGTGTGAAAGATAAATGCGCTCTCTATTATTTGGTAATTACCCGAAGAAGCTTTTTTTTACCGTTGCTTGCTATCCCTCACACTCTGTGTAAATAACTCGTGGCTGTATTGACGTTCATTGCAACTGTTGACAAATTGATGCGTCATTAAAGTTGCAGAAGCGGCGTGATCCGACAGTTTCCACGGCGTCGGAATAACACAACAAGAACGCTCCGCACTTTCGACCACGTCAGTGGTCAGCCTGAACCGCATAAAAAAAACAGAGGTCGGGCAATACACACAACAACACATCACAATGGAGCAAAAGCATGATCAACTCCCTGGCCAAATCCAGGATGCTGAAGGTCGGTCTGAGCCTGATTGCTATGACCGTCGCCGCCGGTGTTCAGGCAAAAACCCTCGTTTACTGTTCAGAAGGCTCACCGGAAGGCTTTAACCCACAGCTGTTCACCTCTGGCACCACTTACGATGCCAGCTCTGTGCCGATCTATAACCGTCTGGTTGAGTTCAAAACCGGTACTACTGAGCTACAGCCGGGCCTGGCAGAAAAATGGGATGTCAGCGAAGACGGTAAAACCTACACCTTCCATCTGCGTCAGGGTGTGAAGTGGCAGACCACCAAAGATTTCAAACCTACGCGTGAATTCAACGCCGACGACGTGGTGTTCTCTTTTGAACGTCAGCTGGATAAAAACAACAGCTATCACAACGTCTCTGGCGGCAGCTATGAATACTTCGAAGGCATGGATATGCCGAAGCTGATTGGCAAAGTGGAAAAAGTGGACGATCACACCGTGCGCTTTACGCTGACGCGTCCGGAAGCGCCGTTCCTGGCTGACCTCGGTATGGATTTTGCCTCTATTCTGTCAAAAGAGTATGCAGACAACATGCAGAAAGCCGGTACGCCGGAGAAGCTCGACCTGAACCCCGTCGGAACCGGTCCGTTTGTACTGCAACAGTATCAGAAAGACTCCCGCATTCTGTATAAAGCCAACCCGGACTTCTGGGGTACCAAACCGAAGATCGATCGTCTGGTGTTCTCCATTACGCCAGATGCGTCCGTGCGTTATGCCAAACTGCAAAAAGGCGAGTGCCAGGTCATGCCGTATCCGAACCCGGCTGACATCGCCAGCATGAAGAAAGATAACAAGATCAACCTGATGGAACAGCCAGGCCTGAACGTGGGCTATCTCTCGTTTAATACCGAGAAAAAGCCGATGGATAACGTCAAAGTGCGTCAGGCGCTGACCATGGCGGTAAACAAGCAGGCAATTATTGACGCCGTTTATCAGGGTGCAGGCCAGGCGGCGAAAAACCTGATCCCGCCGACAATGTGGGGTTACAACGACGCCATTCAGGACTACGCCTACGATCCGGAAAAAGCCAAAGCGCTGCTGAAAGAGGCGGGTCTGCCAGACGGTTTCTCAATCGACCTGTGGGCGATGCCGGTTCAGCGTCCTTACAACCCGAACGCACGCCGCATGGCGGAGATGGTTCAGGCTGACTGGGCGAAGATTGGCGTGAAGGCCAAAATCGTGACCTACGAGTGGGGCGAATACCTGAAGCGCGCCAAAGCGGGTGAGCACCAGTCGGTAATGATGGGCTGGACCGGCGACAATGGCGACCCGGATAACTTCTTCGCTACGCTGTTTAGCTGCGCAGCGGCAAAAGATGGCTCCAACTATTCACGCTGGTGCTACAAGCCGTTTGAAGATCTGATTCAGCCAGCGCGTGCGGAATCTGACCACAACAAACGTATTGAGCTTTATAAGCAGGCCCAGGTCGTAATGCATGACCAGGCACCGGCGCTGATTATCGCGCACTCCACGGTGTATGAGCCGGTCAGCAAAAAAGTCTCTGGCTACGTGGTCGACCCGTTAGGTAAACACCACTTCGAAAACGTCGATATTCAGGAATAATTCCAGCGGTCTGGGCCGAACTCTTCGGCCCATGAGCGGGCGCTTGCCCGCTCAGACACCGCGCATGTTCGGCTAACTTCTTCGAATTACACCCAACATCTTCGCGCTGCAGGAAGGCGGCGAGCTGACCAGTCTCCGACGTTTAGCGGAGAGAAGGTCAGGGCTACCCTGCCTGCACAGTGAAAGATGACGGTTAAACGCATTTTGCGTCGCGTCCGGGCTGTTACCGGATGCGAGTTGTGAGCAATAAATCCCGTGCATGAAAACGGCGGGATACGACTGAGAATCCGGCTTATGCTGCAATTCATACTCCGACGTCTGGGACTTGTCATCCCGACTTTTATCGGTATTACCCTGCTGACCTTTGCGTTTGTCCATTTGATCCCCGGCGATCCGGTGCTGATCATGGCCGGTGAACGCGGGATCTCCCCGGAACGTCACGCGCAACTGATGGCGGCCTTTGGCCTGGATCAGCCGCTGTGGAAACAGTACGTCAACTACATTTACGGCGTGCTGCATGGCGATTTGGGCATATCACTCAAGAGCCGCATTCCGGTTTGGGATGAGTTCGTTCCACGCTTTAAAGCGACGCTGGAACTGGGCATCTGCGCCATGATCTTCGCCGTTGCCGTTGGTATTCCGGTGGGCGTCATCGCGGCAGTAAAACGCGGCTCTGTCTTCGATCACACGGCGGTGGGCATCTCCCTGACCGGCTATTCGATGCCCATCTTCTGGTGGGGCATCATGCTGATCATGCTGGTATCGGTGCAGCTTAACCTGACGCCGGTTTCCGGGCGCGTCAGCGACACGGTATTCCTTGACGACAGCAATCCGCTTACCGGCTTTATGCTGATTGACACGCTGATCTGGGGCGAGCCTGGCGACTTTAAGGATGCGGTCATGCATATGATCCTGCCTGCGATCGTACTCGGGACAATTCCGCTGGCGGTGATTGTTCGTATGACGCGTTCGGCCATGCTGGAAGTACTGGGCGAGGATTATATCCGCACCGCACGCGCGAAAGGCCTGACGCGGACGCGTGTGATTGTCATCCATGCGTTGCGCAACGCCATGCTGCCGGTGGTGACGGTGATCGGCCTCCAGGTCGGCACGCTGCTGGCGGGCGCTATCCTGACGGAAACCATCTTCTCCTGGCCGGGCCTTGGTCGCTGGCTGATTGAAGCGCTGCAGCGCCGTGACTATCCGGTGGTGCAGGGCGGCGTGCTGCTGGTGGCTATCCTGATTATCCTGGTCAACCTGCTGGTTGATCTGCTCTATGGCGTGGTTAACCCGCGCATACGACATAAGAAATAAGGGGCGATCATGTCTGTTGTTGATCCCGCAAGCGTACCCGCTGCACCTAAGCCGATGACCCCAGTTCAGGAATTCTGGCACTACTTTAAACGCAACAAAGGCGCGGTTATCGGTCTGGTCTATGTGGTGCTGATGCTGCTGATCGCCGTTTTTGCTGGCGTACTGGCTCCTCACGCGCCCGCTGAACAGTTCCGTGATGCGCTACTGCATCCTCCAGTCTGGCAGGAGGGCGGCAGCTGGAGCTACATCCTCGGCACTGACGATGTGGGCCGTGATGTGCTGTCGCGCCTGATGTACGGTGCACGTCTTTCGCTGCTGGTAGGCTGTCTGGTGGTGGTGCTGTCGCTGATCCTTGGTGTGGTCTTTGGCCTGATGGCGGGCTATCTCGGTGGCGTTGTCGACGCCACGATTATGCGTCTGGTAGACATTATGCTGGCGCTGCCGAGCCTGCTGCTGGCGCTGGTGCTGGTGGCCATTTTCGGCCCGTCGATTGTGAATGCGTCAATCGCGCTGACTTTCGTTGCGCTGCCGCACTATATCCGTCTGACCCGTGCGGCGGTGCTGGTAGAGGTAAACCGCGACTACGTGACGGCCTCCAGCGTCGCTGGTGCGGGCACGCTGCGCCAGATGTTTGTCAATATTCTGCCTAACTGCTTGGCACCGCTGATCGTGCAGGCCTCGCTGGGCTTTTCCAACGCCATTCTTGATATGGCGGCGTTGGGCTTTCTCGGTATGGGTGCGCAGCCGCCGACGCCGGAGTGGGGCACCATGCTCTCCGACGTGTTGCAGTATGCGCAGAGCGCCTGGTGGGTAGTGACCTTCCCCGGATTGACCATCCTGCTCACCGTTCTGGCGTTTAACCTGATGGGCGACGGTTTGCGCGACGCCCTCGACCCGAAACTTAAGCAGTAAGAGGCACCGAGATGGCGTTATTAAATGTAGATAAGTTATCGGTGCATTTTGGCGACGATAACGCACCTTTCCGTGCGGTTGACCGCATCAGCTATCAGGTTGAACAGGGGCAGGTGGTCGGAATTGTCGGTGAGTCTGGCTCCGGTAAGTCGGTCAGCTCGCTGGCAATCATGGGCCTGATCGATTTTCCCGGCAAAGTCATGGCCGAAAAGCTGGAGTTTAACCAGCGCGATCTGAAACGCATCTCCGAAAAAGAGCGCCGCCAGCTGGTGGGCGCGGAAGTGGCGATGATTTTTCAGGATCCGATGACCAGCCTGAATCCGTGCTACACCGTTGGTTACCAGATCATGGAAGCGATCAAGGTGCATCAGGGCGGCAACCGCCGTACCCGCCGCCAGCGCGCTATCGATCTGCTGACGCAGGTTGGCATTCCCGATCCGGCCTCGCGTCTTGATGTCTATCCGCATCAGCTGTCGGGCGGCATGAGCCAGCGCGTGATGATTGCGATGGCCATTGCCTGCCGACCTAAGCTGCTGATTGCCGATGAGCCGACAACAGCGCTGGACGTGACCATTCAGGCGCAGATTATTGAGCTGCTGCTCGAGCTGCAAAAGCAGGAGAACATGGCGCTGATTCTGATTACGCACGATCTGGCGCTGGTGGCGGAAGCTGCACAGCACATCATCGTGATGTATGCCGGTCAGGTTGTGGAAAGCGGTAAGGCGAACGATATTTTCAAAGCGCCGCGCCACCCCTATACCCAGGCGCTGCTGCGTGCGCTGCCTGAGTTCGCGGCCGATAAAGCGCGTCTGGCTTCGCTGCCGGGTGTCGTGCCGGGCAAATATGACCGTCCGCTGGGCTGTTTGCTCAATCCGCGCTGTCCGTATGCGACCGATCGCTGCCGTAAAGAAGAACCCGCCCTTCGCGACATTCCGGGGCGTCAGTCCAAATGTCACTATCCTCTGGATGATGCCGGGAGACCAACCTATGAGTCTTGATAATACCAGGCAGGATTACCTGTTGCAGGCCATTGACCTGAAAAAACATTACCCGGTGAAAAAAGGACTGTTTGGCCAGCAGCGCCTGGTGAAGGCGCTGGACGGCGTCTCCTTTAATCTGGAGCGCGGTAAAACGCTGGCGGTGGTCGGTGAATCGGGCTGCGGCAAATCCACGCTGGGCCGCCTGCTGACCATGATTGAAACGCCAACTGAAGGCGAACTTTACTGGCACGGGCAGGATCTGCTGAAGCACGATCCGCAGGCGCAGAAGCTGCGTCGTCAAAAGATCCAGATTGTTTTCCAGAACCCCTACGGTTCGCTCAACCCGCGTAAAAAAGTGAGCCAGATCCTCGAAGAGCCGCTGCTGATTAACACCGCGCTGAGCAAAGCGGAGCGCAAGGAAAAGACGCTGGAGATGATGGCGAAGGTCGGCCTGAAAACCGAGCACTACGATCGCTATCCCCATATGTTCTCTGGCGGCCAGCGACAGCGTATCGCGATTGCACGCGGGCTGATGCTCGAACCTGATGTGCTGATTGCCGATGAACCCGTGTCGGCGCTCGACGTCTCTGTGCGCGCTCAGGTGCTTAACCTGATGATGGACTTACAGCAGGAGATGGGGCTTTCTTACGTCTTTATCTCGCACGATCTTTCGGTGGTCGAGCATATCGCTGACGAGGTAATGGTGATGTATCTGGGACGCTGCGTGGAGAAGGGCAGTAAAGAGGCGATTTTTAACAACCCGCGTCATCCCTATACCCAGGCGCTGCTGTCAGCCACTCCGCGCCTTAACCCGGATGATCGACGCGAACGTATTAAACTGACCGGCGAGCTGCCAAGCCCGCTTAATCCGCCGCCAGGCTGCGCCTTCAATGCACGCTGCCGCCGTCGTTTCGGCACCTGCGTGCAGCTACAGCCAAAGCTGAAGCGCTACGGCGACCAGCAGATCGCCTGCTTCGCCGTTGACCAGGATGAGAACCAGCCGGTCGGCGCGGCAGAAGGAATACGCTAAACCCAGAGGCTCCGCACGGAGCCTTTTATTTATTCTCTCCCTGCGCCGTCTGATGTCCCTCAGCGAAAAAAGCACCCGGGCAATTTATCTTATCGCCTGTGTGAAAAGAGGCGTCATTCCCTCTGGCCTGCCGACTTTTCGATAGCCTTCACGCAAGAAAATAGTCTGCCAATAATGGTTAAGTCATTAACAAGAGAAAGGCAAAACAGCAGGCTGGAAACAAGAGAGTAGCTTACACATCGTACTTAAATTGCATTTAACAGATTTATTCATTAATTAACGGCAGTAAGGCATTTAAAACATTATTCTGAATCATAAAGATAAATTTATTTTATTGTGTGCGGCTTTGCGTAATAAGATTTTTCTCACTTTGCCTAAATGAATGTGATATATTTTGGCGAATTTTGCTCCTGTTGCAGGCCATGTCCCGATGAAAAGCTATGACGATTTGCAGCGTTTCAAAGAAAAGACGCAAACGCTCGATATCGCCTTCAAAGATATGTCTGGCCAGCTACAAGAGTCTGCCGGAAATAGCCAGTGGGCGCTTATTCGCCAGCTGGCGAATGACGACGCGTCTACCCCTTTTAGCGGCAGCCAGCGTATCGATCTGCCGCAGCCGCAGCCTTTGCGGGGGGATGAATTCCAGCCGCCAGCCGCATCAACGCTGATGCGCCAGTCAGCGGTAGCCCAGCCTGCAATGGCCACGCGCAGCGCAATGCTTAATAGTCTGGCGGACAGCGCGCCAGCCACCGCCACATCGGTTTCATCACTGTTTCCGCCGCCGCCTGAGACAACGCCATCTCGCGCATCGCAGCCGGTAATGGCCGCGGGGCAGCCCGTCTTCGCCTCTGCGCCTCAGCCTGTCGCGCCTGCCGCGGGGCAGTCTGTTTTCGCCTCTGCGCCTCAGCCTGCCGCGCCTGCCGCGGGGCAGTCCGTCTTCGCCTCTGCGTCTCAGCCTGTCGCGGGGCAGTCTGTTTTTCCCTCTGCGCTTCAGCCTGTCGCGCCTGCTGCGGTGCCGTCTGCCTTTCCCTCTGCCGCACCTGCCACGCATGCCGCGTCACCGCGTCGCTTTGGCGGCCTGTTCCGCACACGTCACAGCGAGCCGGCCAGCCCGCCAAAAGAGACCTTACTGAAACCGTTACTGGAGAAGATTGCGTTATGCCGTTAGTTTGTGTGTGCTCGCCAAAAGGCGGTGTCGGAAAAACCACGCTGGCGGCTAATCTGGCCTGGAGTCTGGCGCGGGCGGGCAGCAAGGTTTTAGCGATCGACTTTGATGTGCAGAACGCACTGCGTCTGCATTTTGGCGTGCCGCTGAATGACGGACGTGGCTTTGTCGCGCGCTCGGAAGAGCAGGCTGACTGGAGCCAGTCAATCCTGACCACCGGTGGCAATATCTTCGTGCTGCCCTACGGCGATGTCACCGAGCCGCAGCGTGAGCGCTTTGAAGAGAAGCTGGCGAAAGATCCCCATTTCCTGCTTCGTGGCCTGGATACGGTGCTGAACTATCCTGGTCTGGTCATTGTTGCCGACTTTCCGCCTGGTCCCGGCCCGGCGCTAAAAGCGATGAGCACGCTGGCGGAAATGCATTTGGTAGTGATGCTGGCGGATACCGCCTCGGTCTCGCTACTGCCCCACATTGAAAATAACCGCATGATTGGCCAGCCGCTGAACAATCAGCTTGGTCACTTTTTTGTGCTTAACCAGAGCGATAACCGCCGCAACATTAGCCGCGATGTCACTGCCTTTATGCAGCAGCGCCTGGGCGACAATTTACTGGGTGTGATCCATCGCGATGAAAGCGTCGCCGAAGCGAATGCTTCCCAGCAGTCCGTTTATGATTTTAGCCCCGCGTCCGCCGCAGCGTTTGATATTGAACTGATTGGGAAACGTGTGGCAAACATCCTGAATATTTCCGTCGGCAATGGCGAAGTTCAGGCATCGATCCGCAGCAGTCATTATTAATTGTCTGGCATTTGCAGGCCATAAAACAGAGCCTTTCCAAAGGTAGATCATGAATAAAATCGGTTTTTACCTGTTGCTGCTGGTGCTTGCGCCAGTTGCAGCAGTCATCGTTATTACGCCGATGGATAGCCAGAAACAATATATATTTGGCTTGATCAGCATTGTAATGATGTTTGTGCTGGGCTTTAGCAAAAGCCGGAAAATAACGGTGGTCATGGTTATTCTCTCTGCGCTGATGTCGACCCGATATATCTGGTGGCGCTCCACTGAAACACTGCATTTTAATTCTGAAACAGAAGCGATCCTGGGCATCGGCTTATATCTTGCCGAACTCTATGTCTGGCTGATTTTAATTCTCGGCTTCCTGCAAACCACCTGGCCATTGAAGCGCACTATCGAGCCGCTGCCGGATGACGTCAGCCTCTGGCCGACCGTGGACGTCTACGTGCCTACTTATAACGAAAGCCTCGATGTCGTCCGCGATACCGTACTGGCTGCGCAGTGCATCGACTACCCGCGCGACAAGCTCAAGATTTATCTGCTCGATGACGGCAAGCGGGCGGAGTTTGCGGTGTTCGCCGCCGATGCTGGCGTTGGCTACATTACGCGCGACGACAACAGCCATGCCAAAGCGGGCAACCTTAACCATGCCATGAAAATTACCAAAGGCGAGCTGATCTGCGTTTTTGACTGCGACCACGTGGCTACACGCACCTTCCTGCAGGCCACCGTCGGTCCGTTTCTGAAAGATCCGAAGCTGGCGCTGTTACAGACGCCGCACTATTTTTACTCACCCGACCCCTTTGAGCGCAACCTGCGCGCTGCGCGCAGCATTCCCAACGAGGGCGCACTGTTTTACGGTCCCGTGCAGCAGGGCAACGACAACTGGAACGCCACGTTCTTTTGCGGCTCCTGTGCGGTGATCCGGCGTTCGGCGCTGGAGGAGATTGGCGGGTTCGCGGTCGAAACGGTCACCGAAGATGCGCACACCGCGCTGAAGATGCAGCGTCGCGGCTGGGGATCGGCATTTCTGGCGATTCCGCTGGCGGCGGGGCTGGCGACCGAGCGTCTTGGCCTGCACGTTATTCAGCGTACTCGCTGGGCGCGCGGCATGACGCAGATTTTCCGCGTCGATAACCCGCTGCTGGGAAGGGGCCTGAAGTGGCAGCAGCGTCTCTGCTACCTGAACGCCATGCTGCACTTCCAGTTTGGCCTGCCGCGCGTGGTGTTTCTCACCGCACCGCTCGCCTATCTGCTGTTCGACCTGAATATTATTCACTCCTCAGCGTCGCTGATCTTCGCCTATGTGTTGCCGCACCTGGTGATGTCGCTCTACGTCAACTCGCGCATGAACGGTCGTTTTCGCTACACCTTCTGGGGTGAAATTTATGAAACCGTCATGTGTTTCCATCTGGTCATCCCGACGCTGCTGACAATGCTGTCGCCAAAGCACGGCAAATTTAACGTAACTGACAAGGGCGGGCTGCTGGATCAGGGCTTCTTCGATTTCCACATCGTGCGCCCGCACGTCATTGTGGCGGTGCTGCTGGGTGCAGGTATTACGGCTGGCGTGGTGCGGGCCGTAATGCACGACTACTTCGGCGTCGATCCCTGGGTAATCGCGCTGAACGTCGGCTGGGCCATTTTCAGCCTGATTATCCTGATGGCGGCGATTGCCGTAGCGCGTGAAACCCGTCAGGTGCGGAAAACTATCCGTATTGAGGTGCAGATCCCGGCGATTATTCACTACGCCAGCGGGATCTCCTCGCGCACCCGCACCAGTGATTTGTCGATGGGCGGCGCGCAGCTGGATGCGCCCGATAACCGCCACGAAACGGATGAGATTGAAGAGATCGATCTGCTGCTCCAGTCCGGAGCGATTACCATTCCGGTGAGTAAAATCTCGGGTGACAAGGCATCCATTCGTCTGCGCTTTGCCGCCATGCCGCTGGCGCGCCGTCGTGAGCTGGTACGCGTGGTGCTGGCGCGCGCTGACGCCTGGCTCCAGCCGGAATATAAAAAAGACAACGCACTGTTGTCGCTGGGCACGATTATTCGCACCGTATTTGAGCTGTTCTGGCTGAGCTGGAAAGATCGCCGCAACAGCCGCAAACAGGGCGCTAACGCACCGGTAAAAGAGGACAGCGCAGCATGAAAAGCCTGAAATACTCGCTGCTGGCCTCCTCGCTGGCGGCGGCGCTGTGGCTGACCGCAGGCTGGGCGGAAATGTCCGATGATGCGGCTGCGCCGGACAATAGCGCCGCGCCCGCCGTACCAGAATCCACGGCATCTGCGTCTGGGTCTGCGGCGCTGCAATCAACTGCGTCCGCCGCGCCATACGTTACCGCGCCAGAGCCAACTGCCTCTGCTGCGCCAGAATCTACAGCATCTGCTGCGCCAGCAGCATCCGCGTCTGTCGTGCTGCAATCAACCGCATCTACTGCGCCAGCATCGACAGCATCTGCTGCGCCAGCAGCATCCGCGTCTGCCATGCTGCAATCAACTGCATCTACTGCGCCAGCATCGACAGCATCTGCTGTGCCAGCAGCATCCGCGCCCGCCGCGCCAGAATCAACCGCATCCGGCACGTCAGAATCCACGACGCCTGCTGCGCCAGCATCCGCTGTGCCCGCCGCGCCAGTGACACAGGAAAGCAGCGCGCTGTCAGATCTCCCGCTGCCCGAGGGACTGGAACAGGCCGACCCGCAGCTGTCCTCTGCGGCCTCCGCTGCGCCATATGTCCCCGGGCAGCCCGTTACTGCGCCTGTTGCCGCGCTGAACCAACCGATCAGCACTGCCATTTCTGTCGCGCAGATGGGTCAACAGCAGGGCATTACCCTGACCGGTGGCCAGCTACAGTCCGGCATTGTCTTCACTCTGCCGGGTGATGAAGTGGTGACCAATGCCCGTCTTAATCTGTCGCTGCGTGTCTCCCAGGCGCTGGCCGCGCGCAACACCTCGCTTCAGCTGATGCTGAACGGCCAGCCGCTCGGCACGCTGCCGCTTGGTGCCAGCGACAGCGATGTCAGCGACTATCAGCTGGAGATCCCCCCGGCGATGGTGGTTGCCAGCAATAATCTCAGCTTCAAAATTAACGATGCGGATAAGCTGCTGTGCGAGAAAGAGCGCGCGCAGAACTATCAGGTGACTATTCTGCCGAAAACCACGCTGAGCCTTGAAGGGCAGCAGCTCAATATCGGCACGCGCCTGCGTAATTTCCCGCGGCCCTTTATTGACCCGCTGCGCATGACGCCTGCCTCTGTCACCATGGGCTTTACCCGCAACCTGACGCCAGATGCCATCAGCGCCGCCGCGCTGGTAGCCTCATGGCTCGGCATTCAGAGCGACTATCGCGGTATTCGCTTTCCGGTAACGCGTGGCGAGCTCCCTGAGCAAAACGCCATCCTGTTCGGTCATCCGGGCGATCGCATTGGCACGCTGACCTTCCCACCCGGCAACGGACCCCAGCTGACGCTGGTGGATAACCCAGACAACCCGGTCTACAAGCTACTGCTGGTTTCAGGAGCAGACGATCTTCAGCTGCGCCAGGCGGCGTTGCGTCTCACCACGCAGCCGTTGACTACCGATGCCAGCACGCTGGCCGTCCAGCCGCAGCAGCTGGCGCGGCGCAAACCCTACGATGCACCGCGCTGGATTAACACCCGTCGTCCAGTACGCCTCAGCGAACTGCTTGACCCCGGACAGAGCCTGACCTCCACCGGGATCTGGCACGATGCTCTGCGCGTTAACTTCCGCGCTGCACCCGACCTCTTTCTGTGGGATGGCGATACCGTGCCGGTGAACCTGAACTACCGTTTTCCGTCAGAGGGCTGGATCGATGAGGAGAACTCCTTCCTGAATGTGACGCTCAATGGCACTTTCCTGCGCAACCTGACGGTGAACAAAGTCGGCATGCTGGAACAGGCCTGGCATCGTCTGGGCGGCGATGCACGTCAGGAGCAGTATCAGCTGCATCTTGAACCCTGGCTGATTTATGGCGACAACCAGCTGGCACTCTATTTCAATATCAGACCGAAGGCGGATGCGCCCTGCGGCGTGCTGCTGAACAACAACATCAAAAGCCGTATTGAAGATGAATCCTGGATCGATCTGAGCCACACGCGCCATTTCACCCTGCTGCCGAACCTCTCCTATTTTGTTGGCGCCTCCTTTCCCTTTTCGCGGCTGGCCGACTTCAGCGAGACCACGCTGCTGATGCCGGAAAAACCGGGCGATGCAGAGATTGCCACGCTGCTCGATCTGGCCGCGCGAGCGGGTAATGCTACCGGTGTCGCGCTGGCACAGAATCAGGTGATCTTTGGCCTGCCGAACGGCGGCACGCATCTGGCGCGGCTGAAGACAAGCGATGTGCTGGCGATCACCACCACTGCTGACAGCGCCTTTAACCAGCTGATGCTGGCGCGCTCGCCGTTTGAAGCCAACGGCAGCACGCTGGGGGTGAAAACACCGACCACCACAGACAAGCTGCGCAGCTGGCTGACGGGCGACTGGTATCGTCAGCCGCTGGACGCCGATCGCTATTTCTCATCGAACGAGGCGTGGCGCGGCTTTATCAGCTATCGCTCGCCCTGGAACCCTGACCGCACGGTGGTGATGGCGGTGGCAACCAGTGACGAGCAGCTGCTACGGCTGCACAGCGACCTGAATTCCGCGCGCATCAATGCGGCAATCCGTGGTGATACCGCCATCATCACCGATGAAAACGGTATCCGCAGCTTCCGCGTTGGCCCGCAGTTTCCGAGTGGCGAAATGCCCTGGTACATGATGGTGGTGTGGTATGCCAACCAGCATTCGGTGCTGATGGCGCTGGCGGCGCTGGTGCTGGCAGCGCTGGCGGGCCTGGCGACCTTTGCCATGCTGCAGCGCCATGCGCGGCGTCGCCTCAACCCGCCGCGCTCAGGTGATTCCGGTAAGACGTCAGGATAAAAACAATGAAAAGAACACGGTTAAGTACCGGTATCCGTCGCACGCTGCTGCTGGGTGGCGTGCTGACCTTCTCTGGGCCGCTACTGGCGGCGGAAAGCGCCAATCCTGCACTACAGGCGCTGTTCGATCAGGCAGCCTACTGGCATCAGAAGGCGCATGATGATTTAGCCAAATCCGCGCTGCAAAAAGTGCTGATGGTCGAGCCGAACAACGCTCAGGCTCTCTATCTGCTGGCACTCTATTCGCAGCAGGGAGGCAATGACGCAGAGGCGACGCGCTATCGGCAACAGCTGAGTAATGCCTCGCCGCAGGATGCACGCCTGAGCGAGCTGGACAACGCACGTCAGCTGCAGACTATTCCACAGGCGCAGCTGTCGCTGGCGCGCCAGCAGGCTCGCAGCGGCAACATCGCCGCATCATTGCAGACCTGGCGTAATACCTTTAACGGCAACACACCGCCTGCCAGCGTGGCGGCCGAATACTACCTGACCATGGCGGGCGATCGCACACTGCTGCCCCAGGCAATCGAGGCGCTGCGGCAGTTTACGGCTTCACATCCGCAGGATACCCACGCGAAGCTGGCGCTGGGTAAAGTCCTGACCTATCAGGACGCAACGCGTCGTGAGGGTATCGAGCTGCTCGGTACGCTGGCGGATGGCAGTCAGGAGGCGGACCGTTCGCTGCGTCAGGCACTACTGTGGCTCAGCCCGCAGGCATCTGATGCTGCTTTTTATCAGACCTGGCAGCAGCGCCATCCGCAGGATGTTGCAGTGATGGCGTATTACCGCAAAAACGCTGGCGGTGCAGAGAAGGGCGCGGGATTCAGTGCGCTAAACAGGGGTGACGTCATTGCTGCACAAAACAGTTTCGAAAAAGTGCTGGGTGCCAATCCGCAGGATGCTGATGCGCTGGCGGGCATGGGTTACGTCGCGCAGCGCGGCGGCCACTACAGCGAGGCGGCAGACTATCTGCAACGTGCGGCACAGCTTGGCGGCGATCGGGGGGCCGAGCGGCAGCAACAGGCCAGTGACGCGCGCTTCTATGCCCAGCTGGCAGCCGCGCAGCAGGCACTGAAAAACGGTGACAGCGCCCAGGCGCTCTCGCTCAGCGAACCCCTGACGCAGGCGGAGGGAGAAAAGGGGACGGCCGCAAAGTTGTTCCGGGCTGACGTGCTGCGCCGTAACAGCCAGTTCAGCGAGGCGGAGCAGGCGTACCGCGCCATTCTGCAAAGCGATGCGGATAACCGCAGCGCGAAAGAGGGGCTGTTCTACGTGCTGCGTCAGCAAAATCGCAGCGGTGAAGCCAGCCAGCTGCTTGCCTCGCTGCCTGACAGCGTGCGTCAGAGCGTCGCGCCGCGCGGCAGCAGCAGCGATCCGGTGCGCCAGCAGGCGAAGCGTGAGCAGCAGGCGGGCAACCGCGAGGCGGCCATCGCGACGCTGCAACAGGGTATTCAGCGCTATCCTCATGACGGCTGGCTGCGGCTTGACCTGGCGCGCCTCTACCGCGCGCAGGGCGATACGCTGCAGGCTGCCAGCGTGATGGAGACTTCCATGCGCAACGGCGCGGGTGTCAGCGAGCTTTATGCCGCTGCCATCAACGCCAGCGAAAGTAACGGCTGGCAGCAGGCCAGTGCGCTGCTGGCGCGTATTCCCGCCAGTGCACAGACGCGCGATATGCGCGAGCTGGCACAGCGCGTTAATTTCAATCTGCAAATGGCGACCGCCGACCAGTATCTGTCGCAGGGCGCGAACGCGGCGGCGGCCAATACGTTGAAGGCGCTGGCACAGACGCCACCGGCCAATCCGGTAGATGCGGGCAATCTGGCGCAGAAGCTGCTTCGCGCAGGCGACGTCACCACTGCCGTGGCCATCGTGCGCGGTAACATGCAGCGTGGCGTACAGGGCAACGCGGGCGATTATGCGTCGCAGGTCGCGGTACTGAATCAGGCCGGGCTGGGCAACGAAGCGCAGCGCTTTCTCAGCGATCCCGCCTTGCAGGCGCGCAGCACGCCGACGCAGCTGGCAGGCATTCGCAACGGCTACGTGATTAACGAGGTGGATCGACTGCGCGAGCAGAAGCAGTATGCCGCCGCTTACGACAAGCTGATTGGCGCATTGCAGCACGATCCACAAAACCGTGATCTGATGTTTGCCATGGCCCGTCTTTACCAGGACGGCAAGATGAACAAAGAGGCGGGCGTGGTCTACGACTATCTGATGACCCAGGATACCGCCACGCAGGACGCACGCGTCGGCGCCATTAACGTGGCGCTGGCGCAGAACAATCTGCAACGCGTCAACGATCTCGCGCGCGGCCTGCAGGCACAGCACACTCCGGAGCGCTTGCTGCTGATGGCGCGCGTTGCCGATGCCAATGGCGATCGCGCTCAGGCGCTGAGCTATCTGCGTGGCGCACGCGGTCAGCTTATCGGTTTGCAGGGCGTGCAGGACGGCGAGACGCCGACCATCGGCGGCCTGGCGCTGACTGACAATCCGTTTATCAACCGCAATACCTCACCGGTGGGGCGCTCGCCATCTCGCTACGGCACGATCCTGCCGTGGCAGCGTGCACCGGCCGGCATCAGCAGCAGTGCTGATGGCGTCACTCTGGCGAGCGGTGACACGTTGCCGCTTCAGCAGGCGCGCACGCTGCGTCAGATAGAGAGCATGATGGAGGGGCTGGAAGAAAAAACCGGCACCTGGCTACAGGGCGAGGTGGCGATACGCGGGCGCGATGGCGAATCGGGTCTCAGCAAGCTAACGGAAGCCAAAGCGCCACTGACCTTCTCCACCGTCCCCTTTGGCGATGCGCGTTTTGACTTCACGATGACGCCGCTTTCCCTCACGGCGGGCAGCGCAGCCGGAGAGGCGTGGCGCCGCTTTGGCAGCAACGCGCTGGAACAGGCAAAGGTAGTTGCGGCGGGCGGTGCCAACGTTACCGATGTCCCGAGCGCCTCTACTGATTCGCAAACGGCCTCGGGCGTTGAGTTAAATCTGGCGCTGAAAGGGGAAAGCTACAAAATTGACCTGGGCAGTACGCCGCTGGGCCAGGATCTCAGTACGCTGGTAGGCGGTGTGCAGTGGTCGCCAAAGCTGACCGATTTCCTGACGCTTATTCTCACCGGCGAGCGTCGTGCGATGAACGACAGCCTGCTCTCTTATGTCGGCGCGCAGGATAAAGCAAGCGGCAAACGCTGGGGTGGAGTAACCAAAAACGGCGGCAATGCGCTGTTGAGCTACGACAATGGTGATGCCGGTTTCTACGTGGGGGGCGGTGCCTACAGCTACCAGGGCGAGAACGTCGCGAACAATAACAGCCTGAACGCCACGGCGGGTGCCTATGTGCGGCCCTTCCACACGGACGATCGCGAGCTGAAGGCGGGCATGAGCCTGTCGTGGATGGATTTCTCAAAAAACCTTAGCTATTTCAGCTACGGCCAGGGCGGCTACTTCAGCCCGCAAAACTATGCCTCCGTCTCTTTTCCGATTGATTTTACGCGCAAGTTTAGTGACCTGAGCGTGAAGATTGGCGGCGCGGTGGGCTACCAGTCCTACAGTCAGGACCGAAGCGCCTATTTCCCGAACGATCCTTCCCTGCAGGCACAGCTTGAGTCTTATGCGGCGAGCGGGGCGGTGAAGAGTGCTTACTATAGCGGCGACAGCAAAAATGGCATTGGCTACAACCTGCATGCCGGCGCGGACTACAAAGTGAATAAAGATGTGACCATCGGTGGCCAGCTCGGTTACGACACCTTTGGCGATTACAACGAAAGTACGGCGCGGCTCTACTTCCGCTACCTGTTTGGAGAGAACGAATGAGTGAGCTTTCGTGCACAGTCAGCCATACGCATCAGCCTGGCTGGTTCGATTTAGTCAGCGTGATGATAGAGGGTATGATCGCCAACGCGGGTAAAGAGGAGGCCGAGGCTTTTCTCATCAGCATGGGCGATTCGCTTGCCGGGCGCTATCCTTTGCCTGAAGCGCGTACCGTGCAGGATCTGGAGCGTGAATGTAACCTGCAACTGGCCCGTTTTAACTGGGGCTTTGTGCAGCTACAGCCGCAGGATGCGGCTATTTTACTGAAGCATCATGCCCTTCCGGCAGGCGACAGCATGCTGGAGAAAGAGAGCTGGCAACGGGCGCTGGCGGCTGTGCTGGCGGGTCTGTATAGCGGCTGGCTACGTGCCCAGGGCGGCGGCGCTGCCGTGGCGGTAGTGCTGGAACGTAATGACGGTCATACCCTGCATTATCGATATTAACGGAGCGACGAGATGATAAAGCCAGCCTGGCTACGATGGACGATGTTTTTTATGGTGATGATGGTAAGCGTGCAGGCGTCGGCGGACGGCTGGAGCACCTTCAAAAGCCGTTTTTTTACTCCGGAAGGGCGCATTGTCGATAATGCCAATAACAATGTCAGCCATACCGAAGGGCAGGGCTACGGCATGCTACTGGCGGTGGCAAACGACGACCGTGTGACCTTTGATCAGCTGTGGAGCTGGACGCGGCAGCATCTGCTCAACACGCAGAACGATCTTTTTTACTGGCGCTATACGCCAGGGGCGAGCGATCCGGTGGCGGACAAGAACAACGCGTCTGATGGCGACGTGCTGATCGCCTGGGCACTTCAGCGCGCCGCCAGCAAGTGGTCAGCGCCAGGCTATCAGCAGGCATCGGATCGTATTCAGCGCGCCATTGTGAAGCACAACGTGGTGACATTTGCCGATCGCACGGTGATGCTGCCTGGCGCGCAGGGATTCAACAAGAGCAGCTATGTCGTGCTCAACCCCTCCTATTTTATTTTTGAGGCCTGGCACGATTTTGCCGCGCACAGTCATCTCAAAGTCTGGAATGCTTTGATCAATGACGGCATGGATCTGCTGGGCGAGATGCATTTCGGCAAAACCGGCCTGCCGCTCGACTGGGTGGCGCTGAATGCTGACGGCTCGGTGGCACCCGCGGTGGGGTATTCAAACCGCTTTAGCTATGACGCGATTCGCGTGCCGCTTTACGTCTGGTGGTATGACCCGCAGAGCCTGCGTCTGGTGCCGTTTCAAAACGTCTGGCAGCGTTACGGTCGCCTGACAACCCCCGCCTGGTTTGATGTGCTAGGCAACAGTCCTGCGCCGTATAACCTTGATGGCGGGCTGCTGGCGATCCGCGATCTGACGCTGAATGAGACGGGCTATATCAGCGATCGGCTCGCGCCGGACCAGAATTATTTTTCTGCCAGTTTGCAGCTACTGGTGTGGCTGGCGTTTCAGGAGAAACGCTAACGGGCAGCTCTGCTGCGCAGCGGATGTTGAGCGTTTGACTGCGCAACGGGCGGCGGGCGCGAACGCCCGGCTGGCTTAACCTGTTTACAGCGCTGTGCAGCAGGTTAAGCCTGTCGGTGCGGGAATAACGCCATCTACTGCGGATAAGCGACCCAGTCGCCGCCGTTCAGGCGGATCCAGGGCTTGCCCTGATACATCATCACTACCGCATTGTCATTCTCTGACACCACTGGCGTCTGTGGTAGCTTGTCCGCCAGCACCGACATATTCACGTTTGGCGCATTGAACACCTGTCCATCCACCACGCGCGAAACCAGCTCAGAGATTGCCAGCAGGCTGGTTGGGGCATCAATGGTCAGCGGCTGCCCCTGATAGGGCGCTTTCATTCCGACAAATTTAATGCCGACCGGCACATGGGTTATGTTCGGGCTGGGAATATCGCGCAGGCCGGACATCTGCATTTTATCGCCCTGTAGGGCCGCGCCGTGCTCCGGCACGACCAGCACCATAACGCGGCGGCCTGATTTCTCAAGGTTAGTCAGGAAGGCGTCAAGCTGATCGAACAGCAGCTGAGCGCGCGGCTTCCACGGGGCGGTTTTGGTGCTGCCCAGTTCGCGCGTGCCGTCGTGCAGCGGGATCAGATTGTAGAAGGTCGCACTGCGCGCATCGCTGCTCTTGCTGCGATCGTCCAGCCAGCGCTGCATCAGCTGTGCATCGTTAAACACTGGCGAGCCGTCAAACGAGGTCAGCTCCGGGGCAATCCCCGCCTGCGACATCAGTGGAGCCTGAATATTGCCATCTTCACGCAGCTCCTTGAGATAGTCACCAAATACGCCGGTATGGTCCATCATCAGCTGCTGTTTAAAGCCAAGCTTTGCCAGGTTATCAAACAGATAGCAGTGCGCATCAGTGGGCTTATAGAGATCGCTGTGCGAGGTCTGCCCGCAGCTGGCGCGCAGCAGACGAATACCTGCCGGACCGCTGTAGCCGGTCGCCGAGTTGTAGTTGTTCAGCACAATATCAAAGTGCTGCCACAGCGGATGGCTGCGCAGCTGGGAGGCATCGACATCGGCCCAGGCAAGTGAGCAGATATTTACCACCAGAATATCGAACGGCTGTGAATCGGCGGGCAACGTGTCGGGAAAATGCGTGACTCGCTGGCGTTCGCTGGCGTAAAAGCGATTCAGCCAGGCGGTAAGGTTAGCGCTGGTGGGAGGCGCGGACTGGTCAAGCCCCTCGGGTGCGCTGGCCGCCTGCGTCTGACCAGCGGCTGGTGTCTGGTTCAGCACCACTTCCGGCGTAGCGGCTTTAGTCGGCAACAGCGACAGCGCGGGGCCCGCGATAGTCAGCACGTTAAGCCAGATGAGCATCAGCGACACCAGCACCGTAACGCGGATCCACTGCGACACAAACAGATAGAGCACCAGCAGCACAAAGGCTGCGCCAATCATCTGCCAGTTAATAAAACGCTCAACCAGATCGAGCAGGTAAGCCGTGGAGAAACCTGCCACCTGGCTGCCCTGGCTGAGAATACTCTCCGGGCCAGGCAGCCAGGTATCATGCCAGAACAGGGCAAAGCCCACCGGGACAGAGAGCCAGCTGCGCAGGCGGTGCAAACGCGGCGAGGGCAGCGGAAAAAGTAGCCAGGCGAGAAAGACCAGATTGCTCAGAGCATGAAAATTGAGATAGCCATACCACAGCAGGCCAAACTTGAGCAAAAAGTAGAAATTCCAGCCGCCCAGCCCGCGCCAGTAAGACCACAGGCGGGAAGCGTGGGCGGAAGTCGGTTGATCGTTATTCATTAATGATTTGCATCCGTTTTCGAGGATTGACGCTGCCAGTAACCTTCAGACTTCAGCGCGCGCGCGGGCAGCAGGCGATTCAACATGCCGTTCCAGCGGCGCGGCAGCCACTGACGATATAACGGCTTTAAAAACAGCAAAATAACCAGTATCAGAAGCGCAATTTGCACCCAGTCCATCAGATTCATGGCGTTTTTCCCTCAGGCAACAGGGAGAAAGGCTGGGGTGACTGACGCTCGCGCACTTCGGCCGGTGCCGCAGCGGCGGGCACTGGCTGAAGCGGTAGCGTCACATCCTGAAGAGCATTCGGCGTCAGATTTTTTATATTGTTGATTTCTGAAAGAATTTGCGTGTCCTCAAACCAGACCAGCCGGTTAGCAAAGAGTTCGTCATGCGGTAGTGAAAAGATAAATTTCAGTGCCTTATTGAGATCGTTATAGCGGCAGGAGGAGAGAAACAGGATTATGCGATCGTCCAGTACCGTAACCAGATCGCCAAAGCGACGCGGCTTACACAACGTCAAAATCTGCTGCGGTTTCAGCTGCGGCACCGGGCGCAGCGCGACCAGCAATCCTTTATCGTTTTCGGGCAGCAGCGTATTACCGATCAACTGGCCCACCGCCTGACAAAAGGCATCAAGACGCAGATAGCCTTTTTGCTGCAGGGGCTGCAACGCGGCGGTCAGCGCATCCAGGCTGGCAGGCACGTGCCGCTTAAACATCTGACCCTGAACGCCCTCCAGCATGGTAAGCAAACGCGACATCGGTGCTGCTGCCGGAACAACGGTATTTGCTCCGCAGGCCATCAGCAGGCGTTCATCGTTATGACGCAGTGCAGTGCCGGTTTCACGTACCACAATTTTTAATCCGTTGCCGCGTCCACGCCGCAGGCTGTGCGTCATTTTAGCCAGCTCGCCAATCTCATCGCTGCGAGAGAGGCTAAAAATGACCGTGGCTGAGTTTGCCTGCTGGGCACGTGCATAAACCTGTGCATTGCCCTCAAAAAGATGCCACTGCCGCGAAAGAGGAGGCGCGCCTTCCAGCACTATTTTATCGGCAAGATAATCGTGCTCATCGTTAAGGCTGAGAGGTTCATGATTTTCATTTTCATTTAAAGTATAAAAGCCGCTGTCGCCACAGCCAAAGCGAATCGCGCGATCGGCAAGTAAGCGATCCGTGGCGTACCACCAGTTAATTCGGTATTGCCAGCTGTCCTGCTGAAATGTTAAATCTGCCAGTCCATCAAGCTGGCGAAAATAACGCTGAAGATTATTTCGCAGGGTAATTATTGTGGCACCAGAGGTAACGATTAAAAGCGTCATCTCTTTTTTATTTAGCAAGCGCCGCATACGCTTCAGCCAGTCGGTTAACTCTGGCTGACTGAGTTTATCCCACTGTGTCGCGCTGCTGTTAAAAATCACCAGCCCATTTTTACTGCTGAGCGAACGGGAAAAATCGCTGTCGAGATGGAGCAGGCCTTTTTTGTTTTTGGGTAATGAAAACAGGGGGATACGGTCTGGGCCGCCCACGGGGTCGGGCGTCAGCAATTCGCGCGGGGTTTCAGCGTTGCTGATAAGCGTTACAGCCTGCTGCTGCGCAATTACCTGACGAATAAAGGCACGGGCGTCTTCCTGCCGTGCGCAGGTCAGCCAATAACAGCCAGGGGTTTGCAATGCCGTTAATTCAGGCTGAACCTGTAACAGCCCTAGCGCAAAGGAATTTTTCATGTTGAATTCGCGATTTGTTCAGTCCAGGCTAGCTTATTATAGACAGGGCAGGATGCAACCTGCGAAATTTAAAAAATACGTTATGACAGACGGGTTCACATTGTTCTATCATCGCGCCGATTGAATGGGAACGCTTTAATACCCGCACAAATATCACCGCCTTTTATCTGACGTTGTTTTATCCGTGGCGAAAAGTAATGAAAAAAGAGAATGCTTACACTCTGGTCGCGTCCGACGGGGAACGTCAGGATGATATTAGCGCCCTGCGCGATGCCTTTTCCTTACGGGCTTTCCGCTATACAGATATTGCCCGCGAAGAGCGTCTGGCCGCGATCATCGCGCGCTGGCCGCTGCTGGTGGAAACGGCGACTGAACAGCCGGGACGGACGCGCTAATGCCCGTTATTGCCCTTCAGGGCGTGCGTGGAGGTACCGGTGCAACGTCGCTTAGCGCAGCGCTGGGGTGGGCGCTGGCGAGGCTGGGCGAAAGCGTACTGCTGATTGACGGCACGCCGGCCAGCCAGCTTGGTACACATTTTAATATGCCCACCCGATCGGAAAAGGGGTGGATGCAGGCGCTGTGCGACGGCGATGCCTGGCAAGCGGCCGCACTGCGTTATCCGCATGGTCCTGATCTGCTGCCGCATGGCCAGCTTTCTCATCAGCAACACTTCACTGTGCTGCGGCAAAGTGCCGCGCTCGCCGCCCCTCTGCTTGATGCCCTGCCGGATCTAACGGGCCGCTATCAGTGGATAATCTTTGACCTTCCGGCAGAGTTGCAGCCCTGGCATGACGCGCTGATGGCGCACATTGATAACCTGCTGTGCGTGCTGACGCCAGATGCAAACTGCCATCTGCGCCTGCAACAGCAGCGTTTTTTGCCCTGCACACGCTTCCTTATTAACCAGTTTAATGCCAACAGCCAGCTGCAACAGGATCTCCATCAGCTCTGGATTGCCTCGCTGAACAATCTTATTCCGCTGCTTATCCACCGTGATGAAGCGCTGGCGGAAGCGCTGATGATGAAGCAGCCGGTAGGGGAGTATCGACCGCACGCGCTGGTCAGCGAAGAGATCACCACGCTGGCGAACTGGCTGATGCTGCACCTGAACGGAGATCGCCCGTGAACCCGCTGCGCTGGCTGTTGACTACCACGGTGTGGCAGGCGCTGCATCAGCGCTATGTGACGGCGCACGGCAACGGCGCGTCCCGCTTCGCCAGCGGCCTGAATCTGATCTGGTGTACGCTGGGCTGGATGCTGCTGCGTTTTGAAATGCCGGGCTGGCAGCGCATCATTCAGGATCGTCGCCGACTCTATCCGCATATTTCGCCGGAGCGTCCGCGGCCACTCGATATTGTGCGTTATCTGATTCAGACTTTGTGGCTGGTCGTGATGCTGCCGCTGGATGAGAGCGGCCGCAGCGAGCGCCAGCGCTTCAGAGGATTTCAGGCCCTGTTTCGCTGGCGTCAGCAAGGCTACCAGTGGCTCGATAACCTTGCCTCGCGCGTCCAGGCGGGTCATGTCGATGTACGCGTAGAACAGCGGCTACAGCGGCTATCACCGCTGGCGCGCCGCCTGATCTTTACCGGCGTCGCGCTCTTCGCCTCTGTGCTGGCGCTGCTCTGTATTAGCCAGCCGTTTGGACTGATGACGCAGTTTATCTTTGTGGTGCTGCTCTGGAGCCTGGCGATGCTGGTCAGACGTATTCCGGGCCGCTTTCCAACCATGATGCTGATTGTTCTGTCGCTCACCGTATCGTGCCGCTATTTGTGGTGGCGCTACACCTCAACGCTGAACTGGGACGATCCGCTCAGCCTGGTGTTTGGTCTGCTGCTTATCGCGGCTGAAACCTACGCCTGGGTGGTGCTGGTACTGGGCTATTTCCAGACGCTGTGGCCGCTAAACCGCCAGCCTGTCTCCATGCCCGAAGGACTGGATTTAGCACAGTGGCCAAGTGTTGATCTGCTGGTGCCTACCTACAATGAGCCGCTTAGCGTGGTGAAGCCGACCATTTATGCGGCGATGGGCATCGACTGGCCAAAAGACCGACTGAATATCTATCTGCTGGATGACGGCAGTCGTGAAGAGTTTCGCGAGTTTGCCGCCAGCGTCGGCGTTAACTATGTGGTGCGCCCGACGCACGAGCACGCAAAGGCGGGCAACATCAACCATGCGCTGAAAACGCGCTGCCGCAGCGATTTCGTCGCCATCTTTGACTGCGACCACGTGCCGACGCGTGCCTTTTTGCAGATGACCATTGGCTGGTTTATCAAAGATCCCAAACTGGCGATGCTGCAAACGCCGCACCATTTCTTCTCGCCCGATCCCTTTGAGCGCAACCTGGGTCGCTTCCGCCGCACCCCCAACGAAGGTTCGCTCTTCTATGGCCTGGTGCAGGATGGCAATGACACCTGGGATGCCACCTTCTTTTGCGGCTCCTGCGCCGTGCTGCGCCGCAGTGCGCTCGATGAAATTGGCGGGATTGCGGTAGAAACCGTTACTGAAGATGCCCACACCTCACTGCGCCTGCACCGGCGCGGCTACGCCTCGGCCTACATTCGTATCCCGCAGGCGGCGGGGCTGGCAACCGAAAGCCTGTCGGCGCATATCGGCCAGCGTATCCGCTGGGCGCGCGGCATGGTACAGATCTTTCGTCTCGACAACCCCCTGTTTGGCAAAGGGCTGAAGTGGGTGCAGCGCCTCTGCTACGCCAACGCCATGCTGCACTTTCTTTCAGGCATTCCACGCCTGATCTTCCTGCTGGCGCCGCTGGCGTTTCTGCTCTGCCACGCCTACATCATCTATGCGCCCGCGCTGGCCATCGCTATCTACGTACTGCCGCATATGCTGCATACCAGCCTGACTAACTCCCGTATTCAGGGACGCTGGCGGCACTCCTTCTGGAGCGAGGTGTATGAGACCGTACTGGCCTGGTATATCGCCCGGCCAACCACGGTCGCGCTGTTTAACCCGCACAAGGGGAAATTCAACGTCACCGCAAAAGGCGGGCTGGTTGAGGAGCATCACCTCGACTGGGTTATCACCAGGCCCTATATGTTCCTGGTGCTGCTTAACCTGGCAGGTGTCGGAATGGCGTTCTGGCGTATGCATCATGGTCCGGCCAACGAAGTGCTGACGGTGTGGGTCAGCCTGATTTGGGTGATATACAACATGATTATCCTGGGTGGTGCGGTAGCCGTCTCCGTTGAGGCGCGGCAGATCCGCGAGGCGCATCGCGTAGAGATCGCTATGCCTGCCGCCATCGCACGTGAGAATGGCCATATGTTGCCCTGCACGCTGCGCGACTACTCTGACGGCGGCGTCGGCGTAGAGATGCGCGAACCGGATGCGCTGAATGAAGATGAAAAAGTCTGGCTGCTGTTACGTCGTGGTCAGCAGGAGTTCAGTTTTCCGTGCCGCGTGCAGCGCGTATTTGGCCTGCGCGCCGGGATCCGTCTGCATCAGCTGACCACTCAGCAGCATATCGAATTTATCCAGTGTACTTTTGCCCGCGCCGATACCTGGGCGCTGTGGCAGGACGGTTTCCCGGAAGATAAGCCAGTGCAGAGCCTCGCCGATATTATGATCCTTGGTTTCAAAGGTTACCTGCGCCTGGCGGAGTATGGTCCGCCGCAGTTACGTCGGCTGTTTAACCTGCTCACCACGGCGGTGAGCTGGCTGGCCTCGCTGTTGCCACAGGGCATCGGACGGACGCCAGCTTCAAAAAACGCATTGAGTTGATGATATGACGATAAGAAGAGTGAACGGTTGGTTTACCGCCCTGCTGCTGGGCACTGTAACGCTGAGCTGCAGCGCCGCCGCTGATCAGGCTGCGCCAGTCACTGCTGGCGAAACGGCTCCGCTGCAGGCCGCGACGCCGATTCCCGGCGCACCAGTGCGCAACAGCCAGCTCGCCTTTACCCGGCTTGCGCCGCCGCCGGGTAGCATGACGCTGCGCGGCACGCAGCCAACTGGCCAGATTGAGTTTGGCGTACGCAGTGATGAAGTGGTGACGCGTGCGCTGCTTAATCTCAGCTTCCGTCCGTCGCCCGCGCTGCTGCCGACGCTGTCGCAGCTTAAGGTCTATCTCAACGATGAGCTGGTCGGACTGATTACCGTTACGCCAGAGCAGTTAGGTAAAGAGACCCAGACGCAGCTGACGATCGATCCGCGCTTTATTACCGACTTTAACCGCGTGCGTTTTGAGCTGGTAGGGCACTACGCGAACCTGTGTGAGAATCCAGCCAACAGCACTATCTGGCTCGATATTGGCAAAGAGAGCGGTATCGACCTGACGCTGCAAAAACTACCGCTGAAAAATGATCTGTCGCATTTCCCCGAGCCGTTTTTCGACGAGCGTGACAAGCGTCCGCTCACGCTGCCGATGGTCTTTGCCGCCCAGCCGGATGTCACGCAACAGCGTGCCGCCGGGATGCTCGCCTCCTGGTTTGGCAGCAAAGCGGCCTGGCGCGGCCAGAATTTCCCGGTACTGTATAACGCGCTACCGGAGCAGCAGCACGCCATTGTGTTTGCCACTAACGACGCGCGCCCAGACTTTCTGAAAGACCTGCCGCCGGTGAATAAGCCAACGGTGGAAATAGTCAGTCAGCCCGATAACCCTTATGAAAAAATGCTGCTGGTGCTGGGACGCAATGACGAAGATTTGCTGACGGCGGTGCAGGGGATTGCGCAGGGTGAGCTGCTGCTGCGTGGCGATACCTCAACCATCGACAGCGTTAAATCGGGTGCGCCGCGGCAGGCCTACGATGCGCCAAACTGGGTGCGTACCGATCGCCGTACCACCTTTGCTGAACTGACGCAGTATGAGAATCAGCTACAGTCTGACGGCCTGCAGCCGAATCCGGTGAGCCTGACGCTGAATCTGCCGCCCGATCTTTTCATGGTGCGCGCGCGCGGTATTGATATGGATGTGAGCTACCGCTACACCGCGCCGTTTCAGCAGGATGGCTCGCGGCTGGCGGTAAATCTCAATAATCAGTTTATCCAGGACTATCCGCTACCGCCGAAGAACACCGTCGGTCAGCAGCTGCTGCATATTCCGCTGATCCAGGGCTTGCAGGATAACAGCCGTCAGCTCACCATCCCGGCGCTGCGCCTGGGCGTGGTGAACCAGCTGCGTTTTGACTTCGACTATGCCAATACCTTTATAGGCGGCACGTCAGACGGACGCTGCGAAACCGTGACGCCGGTCAGCCATCATGTGGTCGTGGACGAAAGCTCCAGCGTCGATTTTTCCGGCTACCGTCACTATATCGAGATGCCTTCACTGCGCGCCTGGTCTGGTGCGGGCTTCCCGTTCAGTCGCTATGCGGATCTGGCTCAAACGCTGGTGCTGGTGCAGTCGAAGCCGAACGCGCAGCAGGTCAGTACCCTGCTGAATGCACTGGGCAACATCGGCGCACAAACCGGCTACCCGGCGCTGAGCGTGCAATTTAGCGATGACTGGAGCAAGGCGAAGTCGCAGGATGCCGATCTGCTGATGATCGGCAACATTCCAAAAGATCTCCAGGATGATCGTCGGATTGGTGCGCTGGTGGATGCCGCCGCCAGCTGGATAAATACCCCGGTACGTCAGGCTTCCTCCGAGGATCGACAGCTTAACGACCGCGATCGCGCGGTGGAGAGCACCACAACCATTAGCTCCCGCGGCCCGCTGGCGACGGTGATTGGCTTCCAGTCGCCTTTTAACGATCAGCGCAGCGTAGTGGCGCTGCTGGCGGACGGCACGCCGCGCGCGTGGCAACTGCTGAATGAGGCCCTGACCGACAGCGGCAAGCGCAGCGCCATTTTTGGCTCTGCGGCCATTATCCGTGAGTCAGGCGTTAACAGCCTGCGCGTTGGCGACACCTACTATGTTGGCCACCTGCCGTGGTGGGAGCGACTATGGGCAACGCTGGCAACGCATCCGTTCTGGCTGGCGCTCTGTGCGGTGATTGTCGTCGTGCTGTTTGCATTAATCACCTGGCGTCTGATGCGCATCATCACCCGCCGTCGTCTGCTTGATGATGAAGATGAATAAGCCTGTTGCACTGCGCGCAGGCCTGTTGCTGAGCAGCGTGCTGGGCGCGCTGCCGCTGCTGGCTGCACCCGGGCCGGAAGTCTCCCCGGTGGAGTGGTTGCTGACGCAGGTGCGCGCTGGTGAATCCACCAGCAAATATGACCTGGTGCAGCAGTCGCTTTATCGGCTGGAAAAAATCGATCCCGATAATCCGCAGGTTATCGCAGCGCGCCTGCGTCTGGCGCTGCATCAGGGCGACACGGCGGCCGCGCAGACGCTGTTCGAGCGCCTGAAAAAGGTGGCCCCCGATTCGGCGGCCGCGCGTGAATCTGCCATCGGGCTGGCGCTGGCCTCCCCTGACGGACGGCAAAAGCTGCAGGAGGCGCGCCTGCTCGCCACCTCGGGCCGGCTGGCGGAGGCAAAAAACGCCTATGATGCGCTGTTTAACGGCGTCTTTCCCGATGCCAACAGTGCGCTGGAGTACTGGCGGCTGCTGGCACGTATACCGGGCCAGGACGGCGTAGCGTATCAGCAGCTCCAGGCGCTGGAGCAGCGCTATCCCGGCAATACTGGCGTTGAGCTGCAAATCGCCCGTATGGCGTTTGAACGTGAGCAGCCCGCGCTGGCGATTGCACAGCTAAAACAGCTGGCGAACAGCAGTGCCGGACGCGACCCCGCGGCGCAACTCTGGCTGCAACAGATCAACAGCCAGCCGGTCAGCGACAGCAGCGTGGCGCAGCTGAAAGATTATCTCAGCGTCTTTACCGAAGGGGATGCGCAGAAACAGGGACTGGATGCCCTGGCGAAGCAGCAGACGCTGCTCGCCGATCCCGCTTACCGCAAGCGTATGCGCGGGCTGGCGCTGGTGGATGCCGGCGGCGGTGCTAACGCTATTGCGGCGCTGGATGTGGCGCTGAAGGCCAACCCTGATGATGCCGATTTAATGGGCGCGATGGGTCAGGCGCAGGCGCGCGCAGGTCATCGCGCCGCGGCTGTTCTCTGGCTACAGCGTGCGATTCAGGCGGGCCAGCAGAGCATCCTGCTCGGCAAGTGGCAGTCGCTGTTACAAACCAGCCGCTACTGGCAGGCAATAGACGAAGGAGATAAAGCGCTGGCGCAGCATGACCTCGAGGGTGCAGAGCAACACTACCGCGAGGCGCAGACGCTGGACAATACCGACAGCTATGCACTGATTGGCCTCGGCGATGTGGCGATGGCGCACGGTAATGCACCACGTGCCGAACAGCTCTGGCTGCGCGCCCGACAGCTTGACGGCAGCAATACCACCGCGATTCGTCGTCTGGCAACACTCTATCAGGCAGAGTCACCCGCACGCGCCATGCAGTTTATTAACACCTTGCCCGCCTCTCAGCAGCGCGAACTGGCGGAGACGCTGCGCGCCCTGCGCAGTGACAGTCTGCGCGCCGAGGCGGATGCGCTGGCCCAGCAGGGGCGCTGGACCGCCGCCGCGGATAAATATCGTCAGGCGCAGGCGCTCTCGCCAGAGGATGTCTGGCTCAGTTATCGGCTGGCGGGTGCGCTGCGCAACGGCGGTGCGCCGCAGCAGGCTGATGCGGTGATAGCCGCGCTGCTGCAACAGCACCCACAGGATGCCACCGCGCTGTATGCCTCGGCGCTCTATCTTTCGGGTCAGGACGACGACGACGCGGCGCTGGCCGCGCTGCACCGGCTGCCTGAGGCGCAGTGGAGCAGCAACATGCGTGAGCTGTCCGCACGCCTGGAGCAGGATAAGCTGTTTGCACGCGCGGAGGCGCTGCGGGCGGCAGGGCAGGAGCGCGCGGCCATTGCCCTGCTGCGCCAGCAGCCCGCATCTGTTCGTCGCGATCTGACGCTGGCGGACTGGGCGCTGGCGCGTGGCGATGCCTCGCAGGCGCTGAATGCCTATCAGCAGGTGCTTGAGCGGGAGAGCCGCAATGGGGACGCGGCGCTGGGACGTATTGAGGCGCTGGTGGCGCTGAAGCGTAACGGTGAGGCTCGCCAGGCGCTGAAAACCTTACCGCCTTCACCGGCCAGCCTGAATGCCGATCGCCGCGTGGCGCTGGCGTGGCAGTCGGTTGGCGAGACGACCCAGGCCGCCGCGCTGTTTGCGGGTCTCAGGCAGCGCGCGGCCGTGCAGCCGCCGTCGCAGGATAAAGCGCTGGTGTTTCGCGATGCAGCGCGGCTTGAACGCGCACAGCAGCAGCCCAGCGCCGCGCTGGCGGACTACCAGCAGGCGATGATCGCCAGCGGCATTGGCGGCAGTGATAATCTGAGCCGGTTAACGCGCAATAATGCGCAGGACGACTGGCTAAAACGCAGCATCCGCAGCGATACCGCCGATCTCTATCGCCAGCAGGACACCACGCTGATGCTGGAACAGGACTACTCGCGTAACAAGGGCACCGGCGGCATTTCCGATTTTACTGCTCATACCACGATGTTACAGGCAGATACGCCGCTTGCCGACGGACGCGGCTTTGTGCGCCTCGATCGCGTTGAGGTCTCAGCAGGCACCTTCTCCACCAGTAACGGCAGCTTCAGCGAGCAGTTTGGCAGCTGTAATGACGCTAACGCTGGCGGGTGTAGTCGCGACGCTAACCAGCGTGACGAAGGGACTGCGCTGGGCGTGGGCTGGCACAACGACGTCTGGTCAGCGGATCTCGGCACAACGCCGCTCGGCTTTGACGTCACTAACTGGGTGGGCGGACTGAGCTGGGAAACGGACGTCCAGCAGGTGGGCGTCACGCTGACCGCCTCGCGGCGGCCTATTTCCAGTTCGCTGCTGGCTTATGCAGGCGCGCGCGATCCGGCGACCAACGGCGGGAAAAGCTGGGGCGGCGTGGTGGCCACCGGCGGCAGTATCGGGCTGAGCTTCGACCGCGGCGGGGCGCACGGTGTCTGGGCTGATATCAGCGCGCATCAACTTACCGGTAAGAACGTGGCAGACAACAGCCGCGAGCGCCTGATGGCAGGCTATTACTATAAGCTGATTAACAGCGATAATCGCCGTGCCACCGTTGGGCTTAACTCTATGCTGTGGCACTATCAGAAGGATCTCAGTGATTACACCTTTGGCCAGGGCGGCTACTACAGCCCGCAGCAGTACCTGTCGTTCTCCGTACCGGTGACCTACCGCCAGCGCACTGACAACTGGTCATTCGATCTGGGCGGCTCGGTCTCCTGGTCACATTCGAAAACCCGTGCACAGCAGCGCTATCCGGTTAACCCTGGCTTTGCCCTGGCCAGCAATCGTGCTTCCGACAGCAGCAGCGGTGGTGGCGTGGGTTACACTTTACAGGCGGTGGTTGAGCGCCGCATTACGCCGCACTGGTTTATCGGCGCGGGCATGGATATCCAGCAGGCGAAGGACTACACCCCCAGCCATGGACTGCTCTATATACGCTATTCTGCCGCAGGCTGGGATGGCGATCTGGATATGCCGCCGCAGCCGCTGGTTCCCTATGCGGATTTTAAATAAGCAGACCGCGTAAAACTCAGACTCCAGCAGGCAGTAAAAAAAGCGAGTTCCAGGATATACTTGCTGCGCATTGCCCTGTCTGATAGCTCTGCTTTTTAAGTCTGGAGAAGATTTTGCGCGTAAGTCGTTCGCTTACGATAAAGCAAATGGCGACGGTATCAGCTGTGGCGCTGATTACGGTCTCTGTCTTTATCGTCATTCAACTGTTTCATTTTGTGCAGCAGCGCAGGATTGACTACGCCCAGCAGATGGAAAATATCGCACATACCGTGCGCCAGCCGCTTTCTGAGGCCGTACTCAAAGCCGATATCGCCCAGGCCGAGCGTATTCTGCAAACCCTGAAGCCCGCTGGCGTGCTGTCGCGCGCTGACGTGGTGCTGCCTAACGCTTTTCAGGCGCTGCATGCCAGTTTTGAAAATGAAAAGCCTGTTCCGCGCCTGATTGCCCGCGTGTTTGAACTGCCGGTGCAGATCACGCTGCCGCTCTATTCGGTGGAGAGCAGCGGCTCGCCTAAGCCGCTCGCCTATCTGGTGCTCCAGGCCAACTCAACGCGCGTTTATCAGTTTATCCTCAGCACCGTTTCTACCATGATCACCACCTATCTGCTGCTGGCGCTGATCCTGTCAATTGCCATCAGCTGGTGCATCAACCGGCTGGTGGTGCATCCGCTGCGCAATATCTCACGTGAACTTCAGGAGCTGCCGCCGCAGGCGATTCTGACGCACAAGCTGGCGCTGCCCGCGCGCCATCGCGATGATGAAATCGGCATGCTGATCCGCAGCTATAACCGTAATCAGCAGGTGCTGGAATCGGTTCACGATGAGATGAGCCGCCTGACCACGCACCATGCCGTGACCGATTTGCCTAACCGCGCGCTGTTCCTGGCGCTGCTGGAGCAGCATCTTCGCAGCCACAGCAAAGGCTTTGGCCTGATGGTGATCCGTATTGAAACCCTCCAGGAAGCGAATGGCGTATTGAGCGACGAGCAGCGCGACATTTTGATGCTGACCCTGGTGGAGAAAATTCGCAGCACCGTTGATGAGCATACGCTGCTGGCGCAGACCGGCGTGAGTGACTTTGCGCTGCTGATGAAGCGTGCCAGTACACCGTTTCGTGCGATGCGTCTTGCGCGCAACCTGATGATACGTCTTAACCAGCCGGTAACGCTGCAGCAGCTTCAGCTGCGCCCCAACGCCAGCATAGGTCTTGCGCTAAATAATGAAGAGCATCTCTCTGCCAGTGAGCAGCTCGATCGCGCCACCTCAGCCATGATGTCGGCACGTCACTCAGGTAAAAATCAGATTCTGTTTTTTGACGCGGCGCTGACCGAGCGTGCGCAGAAACGCCTGACGCAGGAGCATGACATTCTTCAGGGATTGCAGGATGAGCAATTCCGGCTCTATCTGCAGCCGCAGATCGATATGCAAACCGGCGAGCTGGCCGGCGCGGAAGCGCTGCTGCGTATGCGCCTGCCAGACGGCAGCTATGGCCTGACGGAAGAGTTTATCGCCAGCGCGGAAGAGCTTGGCGTCATTGCCGCTATCGGGCGCTGGGTATTTGAAGAGGCGTGCCGCATTCTTGCAGGCTGGCAGAAGCGAGGTATTACTATCCCGCTGAGCGTCAATATCTCTGCAGTACAGCTGCGTGACGCCAGCATGGTCAGCCATTTGCAGGGGCTGCTGGAGCGTCACCATATTGCGCGCGGCAGCTTTGTACTGGAAATTACCGAAACGGCGCAAATCGGTGACGCTGAGAGTGCGATGGCGCTGCTGCGCTCGCTTCAGTCTGCGGGCGTGGCGGTCGCGCTGGACGATTTCGGCATGGGCTACTCTAATCTCAACTATCTGCACCAGTTTAAAGCGCTGCCGGTAAACAAGCTGAAGATGGACCGCAGCTTCGTTGCCGCTCTGCCAGATGACGACACTATGGTGCGCATCGTGGCGGCCATTGCCGAGATTATCGATCTTGACGTGATCGCCGAAGGAGTAGAGACGCCGGAGCAGCGCGACTGGCTGCTGGCACGCGGTATTCATATCGGACAGGGCTACCTTTATGCCGAGGCGCTGCCGCTGGAACGTTTTACTCAAACCTGGCTTCCTGAACTCGCATCTGATGAAGAAAGCCTCTGATTCTTTGATTTCCTGCGTTTTTTAGTTACAAAAGCCGGGGCTGAAGCGTTTCAGTTCATAGTTGCGTTGGTCAGAATACCTTAGCCTTTGTGAGCCTGTATTAATCCCGTTAACAGGGTGTTATTTTTTGCCAACCAGCAGCAGCGCCCCCGCTGCGCTGGCAGAAATATTAAAAACGACAACCTCACAACCCTGTTGTAGTGGACACCTGTTATGAAAACCTCACTCTTTAAAAGCCTCTATTTCCAGGTGCTGTTAGCCATCGGCGTCGGCGTCCTGTTAGGCCATTTCTACCCTGAGCTCGGCACGCAAATGAAGCCGCTAGGGGATGGCTTCGTCAAACTGATCAAGATGATCATCGCGCCCGTGATTTTCTGTACGGTCGTGACCGGGATTGCCGGCATGGAGAGCATGAAAGCAGTGGGGCGCACCGGTGCGGTCGCGCTGCTCTATTTTGAAATCGTCAGTACCATCGCGCTGATCATTGGCCTGGTGGTGGTTAACGTACTGCAACCCGGTGCAGGAATGAACGTCGATCCCGCCACGCTGGATGCGAAAGCGGTCGCGGTCTATGCCCAACAGGCGGAACAGCAGGGCGTGATTGCCTTCCTGCTCGACGTGATCCCCGGCAGCGTGATCGGCGCGTTTGCCAGCGGTAATATTCTGCAGGTACTGCTGTTCGCCATCCTGTTCGGCTTTGCCCTGCATCGTCTTGGCAGCGCCGGTACGGTGATTTTCAATGTGATCGAGAGCTTCTCGAAGGTCATTTTCGGCATCATTAACATGATCATGCGTCTGGCACCTGTTGGGGCTTTCGGCGCCATGGCCTTCACCATTGGTAAATATGGCGTCGGCTCGCTGGTGCAGCTTGGACAGCTGATTGCCTGCTTCTACATTACCTGCGTGCTGTTTGTGGTGATTGTGCTGGGGCTTATCGCACGCGTAGCCGGATTCAACATTTTCCGCTTTATCGCCTACATCAAAGAGGAGCTGCTCATCGTTCTTGGCACTTCATCCTCTGAATCTGCCCTGCCGCGTATGCTGGATAAGATGGAGAGACTGGGCTGCAAGAAATCCGTGGTGGGTCTGGTTATTCCTACCGGCTACTCGTTTAACCTGGACGGTACCTCTATCTATCTGACCATGGCGGCGGTCTTTATCGCGCAGGCCACCAATGCCCACATGGACGTTTTCCATCAGATTACCCTGCTGGTGGTGCTGCTGCTCTCTTCAAAAGGGGCAGCGGGGGTGACCGGCAGCGGCTTTATCGTGCTGGCGGCCACGCTCTCAGCGGTAGGCCATCTGCCGGTGGCGGGTCTGGCACTGATTCTGGGGATCGACCGCTTCATGTCAGAGGCGCGTGCGCTGACCAACCTTGTTGGTAACGGCGTGGCGACAGTGGTGGTGGCGAAATGGGTAGGCCAGCTGGATGAACGCCAGATGAAAGCGACCCTTTCAGGTGACGTAAAGGCGAAAAAACTGCCGGAAACTTCCGTTTAAATACTGCTTTACAGTTAAATCCTCACAAATGCCCGCTGTCACTTGCCCTGACAGCGGGCATTTGCATAATAAAGCCCACTTATTTTTTTCATGGTTTTTCACTTCGTTGCGCGACATCCTGGCCTTCCCGTGGTCAAAGACTCTGTTGTCGAAAAACGACGCGGCTAAAACGAAAAAATTCACCGCGTATGACAACGGCGAAATCTGCCGGTGATTACGACTTTTTGATTAGAGGTTCACATGCAGGGCACCAGAATTCGGCTTTTGGTTGGCGGTTTGGCCTGGGTAGCCGCCAGTTTTGGCGTGTATGCAGAAACGCTACAGCCTGATCCCGCCTGGCAAGAAGGGAAACTCGATAACGGACTAAGCTGGCAGCTGCTGACGACGCCGCAGCGCCCCAGCGACCGCATTGAACTGCGCATGGTGGTAAATACGGGCTCGCTGGTAGAAACCACCCAGCAGAGCGGGTTTAGTCATCTTCTGCCGCGTCTGGCGATGGTACATAACGCCGCGCTAGATACTAACCAGCAGCGAGCGCTGTGGCAGCAGGCGATTGACCCGCAGCGTCCGCTGCCGCCCGCCATCGTCTCTTACGACTATACCCAGTACAACCTTAGCCTGCCTAACAACCGCCCAGAGCTGCTGAAAGAAGCGCTAAACTGGCTGGCCGCAACGGCAGGTAAGATGTCAATTAACGAACAGGTGGTCAGCACGGCGCTGACGGCTTCCGATCCCACCGCCACCTGGCCTGCCACAACGCAGGATGTCTGGTGGCGCTACCGTCTGAAAGGTTCTGCCTTGCTGGCGCACGATCCGGCTGAACAGCCGCGTACACCGGTCGATCTCGCGGCGCTGAATGACTTTTATCAGCAATGGTATACGCCCGATGCCATGACGCTCTACGTGGTCGGCAACGTGGAAAGCCGCAGCCTGGCGGAGCAGATCAATAAAGCCTTCTCTTCGCTGTCGGGCAAGCGCAGCAGTCCTGCACCGCTGCCGACGCTCTCGCCGCTGCCGCATCAGCCCGTTAACCTGGTCAACGGCGCAATGAGCCGGGATCGGCTGGCGCTGGTGTGGGATACAGCCTGGCAGCCCATCCGCGATTCGCAAAATCTGCAGCGGTACTGGCAGAGCGATCTGGCGCGTGAGGCGCTGTTCTGGCATCTGCAGCGCACGCTGGGTGACAGTAAAGCGCAGAACCTCCAGGTGGGTTTTGACTGCCGTGTGCTTTACCAGCGCGCCCAGTGCTCAGTTAATCTTGATGCGCGCAACGACTCGCTTGAGCCAGGCCTGAACATGGTGGCGCGTGAACTGGCGAACGTGCGTGACAAGGGCTTGCCGCAGGAGGAGTTTGACGCGCTAATGGCGCAGAAGCTGCTGGAGCTGAATAAACTCTTCGCAACCTATGCGCGCACCGATACTGACGTACTGATGAGCCAGCGTCTCCGTTCGCAGCAGAACGCGGTGGTTGATATTGCGCCTGAACAGTACCAGAAGCTGCGCCAGGCCTTTCTGGGTAGCCTGACGCGTGAGCAGCTGAATCAGGAGCTGCGTCAGCAGCTAACGCAGGAGCTCACGATGGTGTTGATGCAGCCGGAAGGCGAAGCAGAAACCAACGTGAAGAGCCTTCAGGCGATCTGGGATAAGATGATGGCTCCGCCTGCAACGGCAGCCAGCGATGCCGCCCCGCAGGAGAGCAGCTCCAGCGACAGCCTGCCGCCTTCTTCCTGACCCGTCAGGTTTTTGCCCTGAGCCATTCGGTCACCAGCATCGGCCAGCTGGCAAGGGGCAGATCCGCTACGCCACGGATACCAAATCCGTGGCCGCCTTTCTGGTAAAAGTGCAGTTCGGCGGGCACCTTGTGTTCGCGCAGCGCGCTAAAGAACGCCATGCTGTTATTTACCGAAACCGTTTCATCATCCGCCGCGTGGATCAGCAGCGTGGGCGGCGTCTGTGCGTGGACGCGCGTCTCCAGCGAATAGGCATCCATGGTTTTCTGATCGGGCCAGGCGCCCAGCAGGCGCGTGCGCGAACTCTCGTGGGTGATGCCGTCGCGCATGCTGATGAGCGGATAGAGCAGCACCATCGCGTCGGGACGCGGTGACATGGCATCGGTGCGATCCTGCACCGGATAGATCTTTTCGGCAAAGCGTGTGCCCAGGCTGGCCGCAACGTGCCCGCCTGCTGAAAAGCCTGTCATCACAATATATTTGCCATTTAGCCCGCGCTGGGCGCGCTCGCGCAGTACGCGCACCGCACGCTGTGCATCGGCCAGTGGCGCATCTGCGCCTTCATGATGGCCGTCGTAGGGCAGGCGATAGGTCATCACCGCCAGCGTGTAGCCCATGGCGGTAAAGAAGGTGGCCAGCGCGCTGCCTTCACGATCAATCAGCACGCGCTGATAGCCACCGCCCGGCGCGACCAGCAGCGTAATGCCGTTGGACTCTTCAGGATACCAGAGCGCAATTTCCGGGCAGCGCACGCCAGTGGCTGCGCGGTCGTAAGGTTCATACTCTTTAGCCAGATCAACAATCTGCGGCTGCGCGCGCGAATCGCTGGCGCCTGGCGCGTCACCATTTGGCCAGATATTGATAATTTCTGTGTGCATAAAACGGTCCTGATGCGAGGGGTATTGTCGTTGTTTTTTCGCGGCCGGATAAACAGCGTCCTGCTGTTATTGAGGAAAAGATGGTCTTTTTTCAGGCGGTCGTCCATCCGAAAACCGTCTGCTGAGAAGGATTCAGACTATGCCTGGCGTGACGGCGCTGACAGGGTTTGCGCACAAAAACAGGCTCTGCTGACGGCGAAAAAAACCGTACCAGCGACAGCGCTGTTGCTAAGGGGAATTCACCGTTTAATGTCGCGCGCTAACGCAAATGCAGGGGATTTTAATTCGCTCTGTTATGCCGAAACGGTTTGCCCCGCCTGGCGCGGGGCCTGTTTTTATTCGGGCATTGCGTCGAGCGGAATAATTGCACCGCGATGCTGAATCACCGTGCTGGCGGTCAGATGACCGCGTTCGGCTGATGCCTCCGCCGAGCCGCCGGTCAGACGCCGTGACAAATAACCGGCGCTGAACGAGTCGCCTGCGGCAGTGGTGTCAACCACGCGCGCAGCATCGAGACGAACAGCGGGCACATCAATCAGCGCATCATCACCGAGCGCGACCAGACAGGATGCTGCACCACGCTTGATCACGATTTCACGGGCACCCGCCTCACGGGTGCGCTCAATTACCGCACTGACCGGATGGTCGCCCCACAGCAGATTTTCATCATCCAGGGTCAGAAAGGCGATATCGGTGCGCTGTAGCATGGCGCGATAGGCCTGCTGCGCGCTCGCGCTGTCAGCCCAGAGGCGCGGACGATAGTTGTTGTCAAAAATCACCTGGCCGCCATGGGCGCGGCAGCGATCCAGCAGCGTCATCAGCTTTTCACGGCTGTCGGCCGGCAGAATTGCCAGCGAGATGCCGCTCAGGTAGAGATAGTCGTAGCGAGCCAGCTCATCGACTATCGCGGCGGCTTGCGGGCCATCGAGCCAGTAGCGTGCAGCGGCATCGCTGCGCCAGTACCAGAAGGTGCGCTCGCCTTTATCGTCTGTTTCGATGACGTAGAGGCCGGGCATTTTATTCTCCAGCCGCTGGATCAGCCGGGTACTGATTTTTTCCTGCTGCCATGCGGCAATCATCTGTTCACTGAACGAATCGGTGCCCAGCGCCGTCACGTAATCCACGCTCAGCTGGGCGTCATCGACCTGGCGTGCCAGATACACTGCCGTATTCAGCGTGTCGCCGCCAAAGCCGCGTTTGATGTTCTCACCTTTTTCGGACAGCTCAATCATGCACTCGCCAATAATGGCTATTTTTTTATGCGTCATGGTGTTTGGCCTGTGGAGAAATAGTGCCTTAGTCTCGCGTCTGGTATGGCAGACGTCAACGTTTTTTAAAACGGCGTTTTAATTCCACTTAAAGGCAAAAAACGCTTTCTTAGCGGCGATTTAACGGGAAAAGGCAGGCTTTTTTTCACGATTGTGTCTTATTCGGGTTGGTACACTCTGTAGTCTTATGTGACCAGAAAATGGATAAAGTAATAACGGCAATAGCCGATACTTGCCGCTGAGTTGTCACATGGCTCTCGCCACCAACCAGGAAAAAACCATGATGATGAAGAATATTAGTCATCGGCTACCTTCTTCAACTGATATCAGCCCACAGCAGAAAGCGCATCTTTTCTGGCAGCAGTGCCAACGACTCTATACTTTTCAGCCGATATATCAGGTTTCGGGTCGGTTGCTGGCAATCGAGATCCTGACCGCAGTATCCCACCCGACCGCGCCCGAGAAGCGTTTATCGCCGGAGTCCTATTTTGACGCGCTGGAGATTCATCAGCGCCTGCATGTTGTTCACGAGCAGCTCAGGTTACTGAAAGAGTGGCAGCCTTTCTTCTGTGATAACAAGGTGGTGGCATCGGTCAATATTGACGGGCCTACGCTAATGGCGATTCAGCAGCATCCCCCTGTTCGCCGCCTGATTACCGAGCTTCCATGGGTACGTTTTGAGCTGACCGAGCACCATGCGCTGCCACAGGAGGAGATGATTGCGCAGATGCCTGAGCTGGGCCCGCTGTGGCTGGACGATTTTGGTTCCGGCATGGCGAACTTTTCCGCGCTTACCGAACTGAAATATGACTATATTAAGCTGTCGCGCGAGCTCTTTATCCTGCTGGGGAAAACCGATGAGGGCAGAGCGCTGTTTTCTGTGCTGCTGGCCCTGATCAATCGTTACTGCAACGGCGTCATCGTCGAAGGCGTTGAAACAGAAGAGGAGTGGAAACAGGTCTGTTCCTCACCTGCAATGGCAGCTCAGGGCTACTTTTTTTCACGCCCGGTCTCTTTTTCACAACTTATTCATTTACCGCTTCAGCTTGCCTGATGTCCTTCCATCGCGTCTCGACTATCTTTAACGGAGACGGTGGAAAGGCAAGGAGTAAGCGAGATGTCACGTACGGGGAAAATAGTCAGCTGGGTCGTTGGGATTTTTTTATTGCTGGTTGTGGTGCTGGTTGTCGTCATTGCGACATTTGACTGGAATCGCCTGAAGCCAACCATCAACCAGAAAGTCTCAACGGAACTTAACCGCCAGTTCGCTATTCGCGGCGATTTAGGCATCATCTGGGAACGTAACCGTGATGAACCGGGCTGGCGTAGCTGGATCCCCTGGCCGCACGTTCACGCTCAGGACATCATAGTAGGCAATCCGCCCGACATGGCGGAAGTCACGATGGTGCATCTGGAGCGCGTTGACGCTACGCTGGCACCGCTGGCGCTGCTGCATAAAGAGGTTTATATCCCCTGGATTAAGCTCCAGCAGCCGGATGCGCGCCTGATACAGACCGCCAACAAAAAGAACAACTGGACCTTCAATCTCGCCAACAGCGACAACCCCGATCCCAATACGCCGCCTTCTGCCTGGTCATTCCGCCTCGATAATATCTTGTTTGACCAGGGGCAGGTTCGCTACCGCGACGCGGTAAATAAGGCGGACGTAACGGTGAAAATTAATCCGCTGGGCAAACCCGTACCCTATGCGCAGATCGCTGGCGGTGATGACGCACAGAAAGGCGCGGGCGATTTTGTCTTTGGCTGGGAAGCCCGCGGCACCTACAACAATGAACGTCTGACAGGCGAGGGCAAAACCGGCGGCATGCTGTCGCTGCGTAGTAAAAACACCCCTTTCCCGGTGCAGGCCGACGTGCGTAACGGTACTACCCGCGTGCAGGTGACGGGCGGTATTCAGGATCCCATGAATATGGGGGGACTTAATGTACGGCTGCGTTTCTCTGGCGACACGCTTGCCAACCTCTATGGCCTGACGGGTGTACTGCTGCCCGACACGCCGCCGTATGAAACCGACGGTCACCTGATTGCCCGCTTTGCCGGGAAAAAAGGGCCTGAATACCGCTATGAAAACTTTAACGGTCATATTGGCGACAGTGACATCCACGGTTCACTCACCTATACGCAGGGCAAACCCCGGCCAACGCTGGTGGGTGAGCTGAGTTCGAAACAGCTGCGCATGGCGGATTTGGGGCCGCTGATCGGCGTTGACTCAGGTAAAGGCAGTGCAAAAACCGAGCAGGCAAAGGCGAAGCGCGGCGATAAAACGACGCAGCCGGCCGACCGCGTGCTGCCGCATGACAGGTTCGATACCAAAAGCTGGGATGTTATGGACGCTGACGTGAAGTTTAGCGGTAAGCGTATTGAACATGGCAGTTCACTGCCGTTAAGCGATCTTTATACCCATTTACAGCTGAAAAACGGCGATCTGCTGCTCGATCCGCTGCGCTTCGGTATGGCAGGCGGGTCGCTGAACAGCACGATTCGTCTTGAAGGGAACCGAACGCCTATGCGTGGCCGCGCTGATATTCACGCGCGTCGGCTGCATCTGCGCCAGCTCTTTCCGAATGTAGAAGCGATGCAGCGCAGTCTGGGCCAGCTTAACGGCGATGCCAGCTTTACCGGTACCGGCAATTCCGTCGCGGACCTGCTGGCAACCAGCAACGGCCAGTTGAAGCTACTAATGAACAATGGCCTGATTAGCCGCAGTCTGATGGAAATTGCCGGACTTAACGTTGGTAACTATCTGGTCGGCAAACTGTTTGGTGATGATGAGGTGCGTATTAACTGTGCCGCCACCGATGTGAAGCTGCAAAACGGTCTGGCGACGCCAAACCTGTTTGTGTTTGATACCGAGAACGCGGTGATCAATGTGAGCGGCAACGTTAACTTCGCTAATGAGCGCATGGACCTGTCAATTAACCCAGAGAGTAAGGGCATCCGCATCGTCACGCTGCGCTCGCCGCTCTATGTACGTGGAACGTTCAAAAACCCAGACGCAGGCGTGAAGGCCGGGCCACTGCTGGCACGCGGCGCGGCTGCGGTAGCACTGGGTGCCGTGGTCGCTCCGGCTGCCGCGCTGCTGGCGTTAATTAGCCCAAGCGATAACGACGAGAACCAGTGCAGCAATGTGTTGCAGCAGATGAAGAACAGAAAGTAATCAGTTGCGGTAGAGCACTTTGATAATGTGATAACCAAACGCGGTTTTCACCGGCCCGTAAGGTTTCAGCAGCGGACAGGTGAAAACCGCTTTGTCAAAGGCCGGTACCATCTGGCCCTGACGGAACTCGCCTAAATCGCCACCGTTGCGCCCGGAAGGGCAGGTTGAGTGTTTCTTTGCCAGCTGTTGAAAACTGGCACCCTTTTCCAGCTTCGCCAGCAGGTCTCTCGCCTGCGCTTCCTCTTTCACCAGGATGTGTAAAGCCGCCGCAGTTTTCGCCATGATAGTCTCCCGATTGTGTATACTGGCGGCCCATTATTTCATCCCCTTCTCTTTTTACTGAGCGATTTTTTACGATGCGTTTAAACCCCAGCCAACAACGTGCCGTCGAGTTTGTCACCGGTCCCTGTCTGGTGCTGGCCGGGGCGGGATCGGGCAAAACCCGCGTGATTACCAACAAGATTGCCCACCTGATCCGCGAGTGCGGCTATCAGGCTCGTCATATTGCGGCAGTGACCTTCACCAACAAAGCCTCACGCGAGATGAAAGAGCGCGTGGCGCAGACGCTTGGCAAGAAAGAAGCGCGTGGCCTGATGATTTCTACCTTCCACACGCTGGGACTGGAGATTATCAAGCGCGAGTACGCCGCGCTGGGTATGAAGTCGAACTTTTCGCTGTTCGATGATACTGACCAGTTGGCGCTCCTGAAGGATTTAACCCAGCCATGGCTGGAAGAGGATAAGACGCTGCTGCAGCAGCTGATCTCTACCATCTCTAACTGGAAAAATGACCTGGTTGACCCGCCGCGTGCCGCCGCGCTGGCGCGCAGCGAGCGCGACAACATTTTTGCCCACTGCTACAGCCTGTACGATCAGCATCTGAAATCCTGCAACGTCCTCGATTTTGACGATCTGATTCTGCTCCCGACGCTGCTGTTGCAGCGTAATGAAGAGGTTCGCGAGCGCTGGCAGCAGCGCATCCGCTATCTGCTGGTCGATGAGTATCAGGACACCAACACCAGCCAGTATGAGCTGGTAAAGCTGCTGGTGGGGCACCGGGCACGTTTTACCGTGGTAGGGGATGACGATCAGTCTATCTATTCGTGGCGTGGTGCGCGTCCGCAAAACCTTGTGCTGCTGAAAAAGGACTTTCCAGCGCTCGAAGTGGTGAAGCTGGAGCAGAACTACCGTTCGTCGCAGCGCATTCTAAAAGCGGCGAATATCCTTATCGCCAATAATCCGCACGTGTTTGAGAAGCGGCTCTTCTCCGAGCTGGGCCTGGGGAGTGAGCTGAAGGTCGTTACGGCTAATCATGAAGAGCATGAGGCGGAGCGCGTGGCGGGTGAGCTGATAGCGCATCATTTTATCAACAAAACCCAGTACAAAGATTACGCCATTCTCTATCGCGGCAATCACCAGTCACGGGTATTTGAAAAGCTGCTGATGCAGAACCGTATTCCCTATCGTATTTCTGGTGGCACCTCCTTTTTCTCACGTCCGGAGATCAAGGACTTACTGGCCTATCTGCGCATACTGACTAATCCGGATGACGACAGCGCGTTTTTGCGTATCGTTAACACGCCGCGCCGCGAAATTGGCCCGGCGACGCTGCAAAAGCTGGGAGAATGGGCGAACCTGCGTAATAAGAGCCTGTTCAATGCCAGCTTTGACGTAGGGTTAGGGCAGACGCTAAACGGCCGTGGTCTGGAGCACCTGCAGCGTTTTACCCACTGGCTAAATGAGATCGTACAGATGACCGAGCGCGAGCCGGTCAATGCGGTGCGCGATCTTATCCGCGGCATCGATTACGAGAGCTGGCTGTTTGAAACCTCGGGTAGCCCGAAAGCAGCCGAAATGCGCATGAAGAACGTTAACACGCTGTTTCAGTGGATGACCGAGATGCTGGAAGGCAGCGAGATTGACGAACCGATGACGCTGACTCAGGTGGTCACGCGCTTTACCCTGCGCGATATGATGGAGCGCGGCGAAAGCGATGAAGAGCTCGATCAGGTGCAGCTGATGACGCTGCACGCCTCAAAAGGACTGGAGTTTCCCTACGTCTTCTTAGTGGGTATGGAAGAGGGACTGTTGCCACATCAGAGCAGCATCGATGAGAACAACATTGAAGAGGAGCGCCGCCTGGCCTATGTCGGCATCACGCGCGCGCAGAAAGAGCTGACCTTTACGCTGTGCCGCGAACGCCGACAGTATGGCGAGCTGGTGCGGCCGGAGCCGAGCCGCTTTTTGCTGGAGCTGCCGCAGGATGATGTGGTCTGGGAAACGGAGCGCAAGGTGGTGAGCGCAGAAGAGCGCATGAAAACCGGACAGAGCCGTGTAGCGGGATTACGTGCAATGCTCGATAAGGCGAAAAAGGGCTAATCGCCCTTTTTAAATTAAGCAACCGCTAGCGGCCAGTGCACGTAGGACTGGTAGTGGCTCTCTTGTTCAAGCAGTTCAGAGCGCAGAGGATGAGCGTCAAGCCAGCCTGACGGCAGCGTCAGACGCAGTTCATCCTCCGTGGCCTGCAGGCGCACCGCAGGCAGCGTGTCATCGCGACGGCGGCTGGAGAAGATTATCGCCAGCCGCAGCAGACGGCATAAGCGTTCGGCAAGACGCGGCGGCACGGCGTTCTGCTGCGTCAGCAGCGCCAGGTCAATGCTGCCACTCTGGTTCTGTAGCAGGCAGGCCAGCAGTTTCTTTTGTGCCGGGGTAAAGCCAGGAAGATCGAGGTGACGTACCAGATAGGCGGCGTGCTGCGGAGCCTGGCGGAAATCGACGCTGAGGCCGATTTCATGTATTGCGCAGGCGCTAAGCAGTAACTCCCGACAGCGATGATCCAGTTTCCACACGCCATTGACCTGACGAAAAAAGGCGTCGGCCATCTGACGCACGCGTACTGCCTGCTCCACATCAATGGAAAAGCGGCGCTGTACGTTCTGTAGCGTGCGGGTGCGAATATCGCGATCGACCGGCAGATGCAGCATGCCGTAGACCAGCCCTTCACGCAGTGCGCCGCCGGCCAGCGTCATACTTTCGATCGCCAGCTCCTGGAACACGGCAATCAGAATCGACAGGCCGCTGGGAAAGACCAGCGCACGTTCCAGCGTTAATCCTTCAATCTCCAGCTCTTCCAGCTTGCCGCACTGGATGGCGCGCTGCTTGAGTTGCTGCAGCTTGCTCAGCGTAATACGCTCATCCATCCCCTGTGCCACCATGATCTCTTGCAGCGCCTGCACAGTGCCGGAGGCACCGACACACGCTTCCCAGCCGTGTGCACGCAGCGGCGCGACAATCGGTCGAATCATGTCGCGTGCGGCTTGTTCCGCTGCCGCAAAGTTCTCTTTTGCCAGATGGCGATCGCTAAAAAAGCGTTCCAGCCAGGTAACACAGCCCATTGACAGGCTGAAGAGTACAGAAGCGTGTGAGCCGTCGCCGGTCGCCAGCTCGGTGCTGCCGCCGCCGATATCAACAATCAGCCGCTTGTCTGAGCCGCCAGTGGTATGCGCCACGCCCTGATAGATGAGACGCGCTTCCTCTTCACCGCTGATAACGTTAATCGAGCAGCCGAGGATTTGCTGTGCAGTAAACAAGAATTCGGCTGCGTTAGCGGCAAGGCGCAGCGTAGCCGTCGCGACAACGCGAATCTGTTCAGAAGGGATATCCTGCAGCTGTTCAGAGAAGAGCTTTAAACACTCCCAGCCGCGCGTCATGGCCTCGACTGAGAGATGATTATTTTTATCCAGCCCGGCAGCCAGACGTACCTTGCGTTTGATACGCGCGACGGTCTGGATACTGCCTGATACTTCGCGCACCACCAACATATGAAAGCTGTTGGAGCCCAGGTCGATCGCAGCATAAAGTGACGATGCGCTTAGCATGTGTGGATTAACCTGAACGTTTACGGTTGTTGTTACGCGGTGCGCCACGGCGGTTCGCGTTATTGCCACCGCGACGCGGACCATTACCGGTGCGGCTGCGCGCCAGACGTTTTGGCGGCGGCAGATCGCTCATCAGCGCATCGCTGTTATACTTGCTCACCGGAATGCTGTGGCCAATATACTCTTCAATTGCAGGCAGGTTCAGCGCGTACTCTTCGCACGCCAGGCTAATTGAGTGCCCACTGGCGCCCGCGCGCCCGGTACGACCGATGCGATGAACGTAATCTTCGCGATCGTCAGGCAGATCGTAGTTAAAAACGTGCGTAACGGCCGGAATGTGCAGACCGCGCGCGGCCACGTCGGTCGCAACCAGAATATCTACGTCACCCTTGGTGAAGTCATCCAGAATGCGCAGACGCTTCTTCTGTGCCACGTCGCCGGTCAGCAGGCCAACACGATGACCATCCGCCGCCAGATGGCCCCAGATGTCTTCGCAGCGATGTTTGGTATTGGCGAAGACAATAGCGCGATCTGGCCACTCTTCTTCCAGCAGCGTTTGCAGCAGACGCATCTTCTCGTCGTTAGAAGGGTAGAAGAGCTCTTCTTTAATACGGTGACCCGTTTTCTGCTCTGGCTCGACTTCAACGTATTCTGCGTTGTTCATGTGTTCGAACGCCAGCTCGCGCACGCGCCACGACAGCGTCGCGGAGAACAGCATGCTCAGGCGCTGCGTAGCAGGCGGCATGCGGCGAAACAGCCAGCGGATATCTTTAATAAAGCCGAGATCGAACATGCGATCGGCTTCGTCCAGAACCAGGACTTGGATTGCACCCAGGTTAATGTGGTTCTGTTTCGCGTAATCGATCAGACGGCCCGTGGTGCCGACCAGAATGTCAACGCCGTCGGCCAGCACTTTCAGCTGCTTGTCGTAGCCGTCGCCGCCGTAAGCCAGACCCAGCTTCAAACCCGTTGCCTGTGCCAGCGGTTCAGCATCAGCATGGATCTGCACAGCCAGTTCTCGTGTCGGTGCCATAATCAACGCGCGTGGTTGATTGATCTGGCGGCCTTCTTGCGCCGGGTGAGAGAGAAGATGATGAAACGTCGACGTCAGGAACGCCATCGTTTTGCCGGTACCGGTTTGCGCCTGGCCTGCAACATCACGCCCGGAAAGCGTAAGGGGCAGAGCTAACGCCTGAATAGGCGTGCAGTGATGAAAGCCTTTTTTATCAAGGGCTTCCACGACCTGAGGGTGCAGGGCGAAGTCGGAAAACTTCTTTTCTGTTAAGTGTGTTTTGCTCATAGTGTGGTAGAATATCAGCTTACTATCGCTTTACGAAAGCGTATCCGATGAAATAAAGTCAACCTTCGTTGGCAAACTTTACGCCAATTCGCCAGGCATAATCTTGTGGAGTAATACATGAGCAGCGATAAAATCGTTCACCTCACCGATGACAGTTTCGATGCAGACGTTCTGAAAGCAGAAGGTGTCACACTGGTTGATTTCTGGGCTGAATGGTGTGGTCCTTGCAAAATGATCGCCCCGATTCTCGACGAAGTTGCTGAAGAGTACGACGGTAAGCTCACTATCGCCAAGCTGAACATTGACGATAACCCGGGCACCGCGCCGAAGTATGGCATCCGCGGCATCCCAACGCTGCTGCTGTTCAAAAACGGTGAAGTGGCCGCCACTAAAGTGGGCGCGCTCTCTAAAAGCCAGCTGAAAGAGTTCCTGAACGCCAACCTGGCGTAATCAGGGCAGAACGTTCGGTAGTGGTGATTTTTCTTCCACTGCTGGACGTTCGCATTTTAGCGTGCTAAGTTACTTTCACTGCATTACGCACTTACCTTGTAGTTTGCATCTTAAAGATTTCCTTTGTTAAACCCTGAAGCACGTTCCGTATACAGCGTTTAGCAATTCTGACGGTTATAGCACCACTTTTTGGCATCGCATTTCAACCGTCTCTCTCGCTTCCAGTCGCCATCCCTGACGATGATCGTCGAGAAGAGTTGAAAGCGCTATTAACAGGCATGGAATATTAAGCCATACCATTCACGACCAACATTTCGAGAATTACCCCGAGTTTAAGAACCCATCACTATGAATCTTACCGAATTAAAGAATACGCCGGTTTCTGAGCTGATAACCCTCGGCGAAAATATGGGGCTGGAAAACCTGGCGCGTATGCGCAAACAGGATATTATTTTCGCCATCCTCAAACAGCACGCGAAAAGCGGCGAGGACATCTTCGGTGATGGTGTGCTGGAGATATTGCAGGATGGATTTGGTTTCCTCCGCTCTGCAGACAGCTCCTACCTCGCCGGTCCCGACGACATCTACGTTTCTCCCAGCCAAATTCGCCGCTTTAACCTTCGCACTGGTGACACCATTTCCGGCAAAATCCGTCCGCCGAAAGAGGGTGAGCGTTATTTTGCGCTGCTGAAGGTTAACGAGGTTAACTACGATAAGCCGGAAAACGCGCGTAGTAAGATTCTGTTTGAAAACCTGACGCCGCTACACGCCAACAGCCGTCTGCGTATGGAGCGCGGCAATGGTTCAACGGAAGACCTGACCGCTCGCGTACTGGATCTGGCTTCACCCATCGGTCGCGGCCAGCGTGGTCTGATTGTTGCACCACCGAAAGCCGGTAAAACCATGCTGCTGCAAAACATTGCGCAGAGCATCGCCTATAACCATCCAGACTGCGTACTGATGGTGCTGCTGATCGACGAACGTCCGGAAGAAGTAACCGAGATGCAGCGTCTGGTCAAAGGTGAAGTCATTGCCTCTACCTTCGACGAACCTGCTTCACGCCACGTTCAGGTTGCTGAGATGGTCATCGAGAAAGCGAAGCGTCTGGTTGAGCACAAGAAAGATGTGATCATTCTGCTCGACTCCATTACCCGTCTGGCACGTGCCTATAACACCGTGGTTCCGGCGTCAGGCAAAGTACTGACCGGTGGTGTGGATGCGAATGCTCTGCATCGTCCTAAGCGCTTCTTCGGTGCAGCACGTAACGTAGAAGAGGGCGGTAGCCTGACCATTATCGCGACCGCGCTGGTAGACACCGGTTCAAAAATGGATGAAGTGATCTACGAAGAGTTTAAAGGCACCGGTAACATGGAGCTGCATCTCGCGCGTAAAATCGCTGAAAAACGCGTCTTCCCGGCGATCGATTACAATCGTTCTGGTACGCGTAAAGAAGAGCTTCTTACTTCTCAGGAAGAGCTGCAAAAAATGTGGATCCTGCGCAAAATTATTCACCCGATGGGCGAAATCGACGCGATGGAATTCCTCATTAACAAACTGGCGATGACCAAAACCAACGACGAATTCTTCGATATGATGAAACGTTCGTAATCCTGTTCGGGCTAATCGGCACGGCCAGACCGACTTTTTTAGCCTAAATGATCAGGAAATCGCACTAACGCCACGTCTTAACGTGGCGTTTTTTATTTGTGCGCATTAGGATTACCGCTGGCAGGAGCATTTATAATGACTGTGGCGTCAGTGCGCAAAAAACAACCGTTCGCACGCTGGCGGAAGCAGAATTCGGACTCGGGATGAAAGGCAAAAACATGCAGTTTGTTTATCCTCTCCCTGTTTTTAGCTGAGAGCGTTTAACGTGAATTTACTCACTATGAGTACTGAGCTGGGCCTTACTTTTCTGTTTTCTTTAGTTTTCCTTTTTTTTGCTCGTAAGGCGGCTAAAAAAATTGGCCTGGTCGATACGCCTAATTCCCGTAAACGCCATCACGGTGCTATTCCACTGGTCGGCGGTATTTCGGTCTATGCCGGCATCTGCTTTATGTTTCTGATCACCCGCTTCTATCTGCCCCACGCGACGCTCTACCTGATTTGTGCCGGGCTGCTGGTGCTGGTGGGCGCGCTTGACGACCGTTTCGACATCAGTGTGAAAATCCGCGCCGTGGTGCAGGCCGCCGTCGCGGTAGCGATGATGGTCGGGGCCAAACTCTATCTGCTCAGCCTCGGTTTTATTATCGGTCCGGTAGAGCTGGTTGTCGGGCCGTTTGGCTATGTGCTGACGCTGTTTGCCGTCTGGGCCGCCATCAACGCCTTTAACATGGTGGATGGGATTGATGGCCTGCTGGGCGGACTCTCCTCTGTCACCTTTGCTGCGATGGGCATTATTCTCTGCTTTGATGGCCAGTACAGCCTCGCGATATGGTGCTTCGCGATGATCGCCGCCACCATCCCCTATATCTTGTTGAATCTGGGCTTTCTTGGCCGTCGCTATAAAGTCTTTATGGGCGATGCAGGCAGCACCATGATTGGCTTCACCATTATCTGGATCCTGCTGGAAACCACCCAGGGTCTTAGCCATCCAATTACGCCTGTTACCGCCCTGTGGCTGATCGCTATCCCGCTGATGGATATGGTGGCGATTATGTATCGCCGTCTGCGCAAAGGCATGAGCCCCTTTTCCGCCGATCGTCAGCACATCCATCATCTCATCATGCGCGCCGGTTTTACCTCACGTCAGGCGTTTGTGTTAATTACCGTGGCGGCCGCGATTCTCGCGGGCATTGGTGTGCTTGGGGAATACCTCGCCTTCATTCCTGAATGGATGATGCTGGTGCTGTTTTTGATGGCATTTATGCTCTATGGCTACTGCCTGAAACATGCCTGGCGCGTGGCGCGCCTGATTCGACGTCTAAAACGCCGCCTGAATGCGCGTGGCGACACTAAGAAAAAATTACCCTGATAAGGATTGCCCTGTTATGACCTCTGAGGTTGTAGAGAACGAACTGGATATTCGCGGCCTGTGCTGTACGCTGTGGCGCGGTAAACGCTGGATCATTGGGCTGGCGCTACTTTTTGCGCTGGTCGCCTGGCTCGCCTCGCTGCTGATGAAACAGGCGTGGAGCACCACGGCCATCACCGATCGCCCGACGGTGAATATGCTCGACACCTATTACGCGCAAGAGCAGTTCCTGAACAATCTCGACGTGCGTAACAACACGCTCAATCTGGCGACACCGTCTCCGACCATTATGGATGAGGTTTACCAGGAGTTCGTTATGCAGTTGGGAGCCTGGGATACGCGGCGCGACTTCTGGCAGCAAACGGAGTATTACAAAAGCCGCCGCTCCGGTAATGCGCATAACGATGCGGCGCTACTGGACGATATGGTCGCTAATATTCAGTTTCTGCCCGCTGATACCGCGCGCAATACGCGCGACAGCGTAAAGCTGATTGCGGAAACCGCCAGCGACGCTAACAACCTGCTGCGCCAGTATATCGCCTTCGCCAGCGAGCGTGCGGCACGCCATCTTAATGGTGAGCTGAAAGGCGCATGGCAGGCACGCAGCGAGCAGCTACAGGCACAGGTAAAGCGCCAGGAGGATGTGGCCAATGCCGTTTTCCAGCGTCAGCAGCATCGTTTGCAGCAGGCGCTGAAAGTGGCCAGCCAGCAGGGTATTCAGGAAAACCGCTCGCGCGACGCGCGCGAGCCTATCGCCGACAGCGATCTCTTTCTGCTGGGCGAGCCGCAGCTGCGGGCGCAGCTGGAGACCCTTCAGGCCACCGGACCGACTTACGATATCAGCTATGATCAGAACAGAGCGATGCTGACAACCCTCAGTGCCGGGCCAACGCTGAACCGTACCTTCCAGACTTATCGTTATCTGCGTACGCCAGAGGAGCCCGTATCGCGCGACAGCCCGCGTCGTCTGTTTATGATGATTATGTGGGGCGCATTGGGTGCATTAACGGGTGCTGGCGTTGCGCTGGCGCGTCGTTCTGGCGTTCAATCAGTGAGAGATACCGCGTGAAAGTGCTTACTGTATTCGGGACTCGCCCGGAAGCGATAAAAATGGCACCGCTGGTACAGGCACTGGCGCAGGATCCTGATTTTGACTCCCGACTGTGCGTAACGGCGCAGCATCGCGAGATGCTTGACCAGGTTCTTCGCCTGTTTGCGTTACAACCGGATTACGATTTAGATGTCATGCGTCCGGAACAGGGCCTGACGGAGATTACCTGCCGCATTCTGCAGGGCATGAAAACCGTGCTCCTCGACTTTAAACCTGATGTGGTGCTGGTGCATGGTGACACCACAACGACGCTGGCCGCCAGTCTGGCCGCCTTTTATCAGCAGATTCCGGTGGGCCATGTGGAAGCAGGACTTCGCACCGGTGACCTCACTTCACCCTGGCCGGAAGAGGGCAACCGCAAGCTGACCGGCCACCTTGCTCAGCTGCACTTTGCACCCACAGAACGCTCACGCCAGAATCTGCTGGCAGAAAACCTGCCCGATGCGCGCATTTTTGTCACGGGCAATACGGTGATCGATGCGCTGCTCTGGGTACGCGATCGGGTTATTGCTGAGCCCAGCCTCAACGCGCAACTTGCCGGACGTTATCCGTTTCTCGACAGCGAGAAAAAGCTGGTGCTGGTCACAGGTCATCGCCGTGAAAGCTTTGGTGAGGGATTTGAGCGAATCTGCAGCGCGCTGGCGCGTATTGCGCGACAGCATCCTGAGGCACAGATTGTCTATCCGGTGCACCTTAATCCCAACGTCAGCGAGCCGGTTAATCGCATTCTCAGCGGTATCGATAATGTCGTGCTGATCGAGCCGCAAGAGTATCTGCCTTTTGTCTGGCTGATGAACCGGGCCTGGCTGATTCTCACCGATTCCGGCGGGATTCAGGAGGAAGCGCCTTCGCTGGGCAAGCCGGTGCTGGTGATGCGTGACGCCACCGAACGGCCTGAAGCGGTTGATGCGGGTACGGTAAAGCTGGTTGGCACCAGCGTGGAAAAAATCGTAGCTGAAGTCAGCCTGCTGCTGACTGACGAGTCAGCGTGGCAAGCCATGAGCCGCGCGCACAATCCATACGGTGATGGCAACGCCTGTCAGCGCATATTACAAGCCTTGAAAGATATCCGAGTTAACCTATGAGTTTCGACACCATTTCCGTTATTGGTCTGGGCTATATCGGCCTGCCTACCGCCGCCGTATTTGCGTCGCAGAAGAGAAAGGTCACAGGCGTGGATATTAACGCCCATGCGGTAGAGACCATCAATCGTGGGGCAATTCATATCGTCGAACCTGCACTCGACAAGGTGGTGCATGAGGCCGTTTCGCAAGGGTTTTTACGTGCCACGACGCAGCCTGAAGCAGCCGACGCCTTCCTGATCGCGGTGCCGACACCCTTTATGGCCGATCACCAGCCCGATTTGCGCTTTGTTAAGGCGGCCGCTGAGTCGATTGCACCCGTACTGAAAAAAGGCGATCTGGTCATTCTGGAATCGACATCGCCGGTTGGTACCACTGAGCAGATGGCGGAGTGGCTGGCGGTGACGCGCCCGGATCTGCGTTTTCCGCAGCACGGCGGAACGCCAGATATTTTTATTGCCTACTGCCCGGAACGCGTGCTGCCTGGCAAAATTATGCAGGAGCTGATTCATAACGATCGCGTCATTGGTGGCATGACACCGGCGTGTTCAGCGCAGGCCAGCGCGCTCTACCGCATCTTTCTGCAGGGCGAATGCGTAGAGACCAATGCGCGGACGGCTGAACTGTGCAAGCTAACAGAGAACAGTTTCCGTGATGTTAATATCGCTTTTGCGAATGAACTATCGCTGATCTGTGCCGATCAGGGCATTAACGTCTGGGAACTGATCGCGCTGGCGAATCGCCATCCACGCGTCAATATTTTGCAGCCTGGCCCTGGTGTAGGTGGACACTGCATTGCGGTCGATCCCTGGTTTATCGTGGCGCAGAATCCATCGCTGGCGCGCCTGATCCGAACCGCACGCGAGGTCAACGACAGCAAGCCGCACTGGGTACTGAATCAGGTAAAAGCGGCGCTGGCTGACTGCCTGACCCAAAGCGGCAAGCGAGCCGATGAACTGGTTATTGCCTGTTTTGGCCTGGCGTTTAAACCCAATATTGACGATCTGCGCGAAAGCCCAGCAATGCATGTCGCCCAGATGATTGCCGAATGGCATCGCGGGCAGAGCTGGATAGTGGAACCGCATATCAAGGCGCTACCCGGCGCGTTTGGCAACAGCGCTGAGCTGGTGTCACGCGATCAGGCGCTGGCGCAGGCTGATGTGCTGGTCATGCTGGTGGATCACGATCAGTTTCGTGCCGTTGATGCGTCTCAGGTGACGCAAAGCTGGATCGTGGATACGCGGGGAGTGTGGCGGTGAACAAACTTCAACAGGATTTACTGCATGCCCGTCCGCGTCAGTATTAATCCCCTTGCGTGGGAAAGCGCCTTTTTCGGCTTGACGACGGCGCGTCTCGAGCTGGATGGCGAGCTGCCGCTGGACGAAGCGCTACGCCATCCGGCCAGCCTGTGGCAAATCAAAGTTCCTGCCGATCGGATCGACGTCACGGATGATCTCTGTCAGTACGGTTTTCAGCTGGCAGAGGGTGAAGCCGATCTGGCGATGAACATTACACGCACCGAACGACAGTCCGGTATTCGCATCGCACGTGAGTCGCAAATCGACGAGCTGCGCACGGCGGCGGCGCAGCTGTTTGTACAGAGCCGCTTCCGTGCACCCTGGTTCGCGGCAGGCGACAGCGGCCGGTTTTACGCGCAGTGGATTGAAAACGCGATACGCGGCACCTTCGATCATCAGTGCCTGATCGCCAGCGACCCGTTCGGTGCGCTACAGGGATTTATCTCTCTGCGCGAAACAGAAGGCGACGTGCGCGTTGGCTTGCTGGGCGTGCTGCCGCATGCGCAGGGCCAGGGTATCGGCCAGCGCCTGTTGCTGGCAGGGGCTGACTGGGGCCGGGTGCGTCAGCTGAAACAGCTACGCGTAGCAACGCAGCTCAGCAATCTGACGGCAATGCGACTCTATTTACGCAGCGGTGCCAGGCTGGAAAGCACCGCCTACTGGTTTTACAGGAAAGGTCATGATCCCATTTAATGCGCCGCCGGTTGTCGGCAGCGAACTTGAATATATGCAGTCGGCAATGGCCAGTGGAAAATTGTGCGGCGATGGCGGCTTTACCCGTCGCTGCCAGCAGTGGATGGAGCAGCGGTTCGGCAGCAAAAAGGTTTTGCTGACGCCCTCTTGTACCGCCTCGCTGGAGATGGCCGCGCTGCTGATCAATATTCAGCCCGGCGATGAAGTTATTATGCCGAGCTACACCTTTGTTTCCACTGCGAATGCTTTTGTACTGCGTGGAGCAACCATCGTTTTTGTGGATATCCGTCCCGACACGCTCAATATTGATGAAAGCAAAATTGAAGCGGCGATTACCGATAAAACGCGCGCTATCGTGCCGGTGCACTACGCAGGCGTCGCCTGTGAAATGGATACCATCATGTCGCTGGCGGCAAAGTATCAGCTCTATGTGATTGAGGATGCGGCACAGGGCGTCATGTCACGCTATAAAGGACGCGCCCTGGGCACCATCGGCCATATTGGCTGCTTTAGCTTCCATGAGACCAAAAACTACACCGCAGGCGGCGAAGGCGGCGCAACCTTGATCAACGATGCTGCACTGGTGGAGCGTGCCGAGATCGTTCGCGAGAAAGGCACTAACCGCAGCCAGTTTTTCCGCGGCCAGGTTGATAAATACACCTGGCGCGACATTGGCTCCAGCTATCTCATGGCGGATTTACAGGCGGCTTACCTGTGGGCGCAGCTGGAGGCGGCCGATCGGATTAATCAACAGCGCTTACGACTGTGGCAGCGCTACTACGACGCCTTACAGCCGCTGGCGGTGAAAGGGCGCATCACGCTGCCGTCGCTGCCTGCCGAGTGCGAACACAATGCGCATATGTTCTATATCAAGCTGCGCGACAGTGACGATCGCCAGGCGCTGATCAACTGGATGAAAGAGGCCGAGATCCTGACGGTTTTCCACTATATTCCGCTACACAGCTCGCCTGCGGGCGAACAGTTTGGCCGCTTTCATGATGAGGACCGCTTCACCACCCATGAAAGCGAGCGGCTGCTGCGGCTGCCGCTGTTCTATAACCTGACGGACAATAACCAGAACACGGTTATCAGCTCCTTGCTGAGCTTTTTCGCCTGATGTCGCTGGCAAAAGCGTCAGTGTGGACGGCATCGTCCACGCTGGTGAAGATTGCTGCCGGGCTGCTGGTGGTAAAACTGCTGGCGGTCAGTTTCGGCCCGGAAGGCGTGGGGCAGGCGGGAAATTTTCGCCAGCTGATCACCGTGCTGGGTGTGCTGGCGGGAGCGGGCATCTTCAACGGTGTCACCACCTGTGTGGCGCAATATCAGGATCAGCCGGGACCGCTACGTGCCATGCTGGGGACGGCATCGGCAATGGTGCTGGGATTTTCGGCGCTGCTGGCACTGGTATTCCTGCTGGCCGCTGCGCCGATTAGCCAGGCGCTTTTTGGCCACACGCGCTTTGAGAATGTGGTGCGCATTGTTGCCTTTCTGCAGTTTGGTATCGCCTGGGCTAACCTGGCGCTGGCGCTGCTGAAAGGCTATCGTGACGCGCGCGGCAATGCGCTGTCGCTGATTGTCGGCAGTCTCATTGGCGTGGCCGCTTATGTGCTGTGCTGGTGGGTTGGCGGCTATGCAGGTGCGCTGGTGGGCTTTGCACTGGTACCCGCGCTGGTGATCGTTCCGGCGATGACCATACTCAAGCGGCGAGCACCGCTGCCGCTCAGCTGGCTCACACCACAATGGCATCCCGAACATGCACGCAGCCTGGCAAAATTCACGCTGATGGCAGCGATCACGTCAGTTACGCTGCCGGTGGCCTGGGTCATGATGCGTAATCTGCTGGCTGAACATCAGGGCTGGGCGCAGGTTGGGTTATGGCAAGGTGTCACCAGTATCTCTGATGCCTGGCTACAGTTTATTACCGCAACCTTTAGCGTCTGGCTGCTACCCACGCTGGCGCGGCTGGAACAGAAGCGCGACATTGCGCGTGAGATCGGACGGGCATTGCGCTTTGTGCTGCCCACGGTGGCGGCGCTGGGTTTTTGCGTGTGGCTGCTGCGCGATGTGGCGATCTGGCTGCTGTTTTCTCCCGCCTTCCACGCGATGCGCGATCTTTTCATCTGGCAGCTGTGTGGCGATGTGTTTAAGGTCGGTGCCTACGTTTTCGGTTATCTGGTCATTGCTAAGGCATCACTGCGTTTTTATATTCTTGCCGAAATCAGTCAGTTTGTGTTGCTGACGGGTTTTTCCCGCTGGCTGATTCCGCTGTCAGGCGTCACTGGGGCGGCCCAGGCCTATATGGCGACCTATATCTGTTATTTCGCGCTCTGCTGCAGCGCATTTATGATTTATTGCCGGAAAAAATGACGTTAATTCACGTTCTGGGATCGGATATCCCGCATCACAATCAGACGGTGCTGCGCTTCTTCAATGACGTGTTAAGCATTGAACTGCCTGTAGCACAACCACGTCATTTTATGGTGGTGACGCAGCAGCCTGCTGCGTTTTCTGCGTTTACTCATCTGCATATTGAAACCTTTCCCAGTAAAAAAGCGCTGGCCCAGACGCTGACAGGGCGGGCAAAAAACCGTGAGCAGCGCTTTTTCTGCCACGGGCAGTTCAATCCAGGCATCTGGCTGGCGTTACTGAGCGGTAAAATCCGCCCCAGCCAGCTTTACTGGCACGTCTGGGGCGCAGATCTCTATGAAGAGTCGCGCAGCCTGAAGTTTCGCCTGTTCTATCTGCTGCGCCGAATCGCGCAGGGCCGGGTGGCGCAGGTTTTTGCCACGCAGGGCGATCTGCACTATTACCAGCAGCGCCATCCACGCGTACCAACCGCCCGGCTTTACTTCCCGACCAAAATGCCTGCTACTGCGCCGCAGAGCACGCCTGACGAACGCTTTACGATTTTGCTGGGCAACTCTGGCGACGCCAGTAATCGGCATATAGAAGGACTGAAAGCGATCCGCAGGCAGTTTGGTGAGGCGGTGCGCGTTGTTGTGCCGCTGGGCTATCCGCCCAACAATGAGAGCTATATTAGCGAGATTGCGGTGGCAGCAGAGAAGCTGTTTCCTGCCGGACAGACAGAGCTGCTGCGAGACAATATGGCTTTTGATGACTATCTGGCACTGCTGAGTCGCTGTCATTTGGGTTATTTTATGTTCGAGCGTCAGCAGGGGATTGGCACGCTTTCTCTGTTGATTCAGGCCAACGTGCCCTTTGTACTCAATCGTCTTAACCCGTTCTGGCGTGATATCAGTGAGCAGGGACTGCCGGTGCTGTTTAGCGGGGATGCGTTGAACCACGAGAGCGTGGCGGAAGCTCGCCGCCAGCTGGCGAGCTGCGACAAGCAGGCTATCGCCTTTTTTGCGCCTGGCTATATGACGGGCTGGCGCGACGCATTGCGTCATTGTGAAGGGGAGTCTTTATGAACCTCATGCAGTTCAGCGGTCTGCTGGTGGTTTATCTTTTGTCTCTGGGTTTTATTCTGACCCTGACCTGGCGTGAGTTCAGACGTGAGCGTTTTAATTTTCACCTCTTTTTCACGCTGCTGTTTTTACTCACTTTCTATTTCGGATTTCCGCTAAGCTGCGTGCTGGTGTTCCGTTTTAACGTTGAGATTGTGCCGCCGGAATATCTTCTTCAGGCCCTGCTTTCGGCAACGGCTTTTTACGCGGTCTATTACGTCAGCTATAAGGTGCGACTGCGCCCCAGGAGCGTGCCGCGTGCTAAACCCTGGCTTCAGATGAACCGGGTCGAGACGCATCTGACCTGCCTGTTGCTGGCTTTAGTGGCGGTGGGGACGGTGACGGTGTTTTTCCTGCATAACGGCTTTCTTTTGTTCCGGCTGACAGCCTATAACCAGATTTTCTCCAGCGAGGTCTCTGGCGTTGCACTGAAGCGCTTTTTCTATTTCTTTATTCCGGCGATGCTGATCCTCTATTTTCTGCGCCCCACACAGCGTAACTGGCTGCTGTTCCTGGTCGTAACGGTGGCTTTTGGCCTGCTGACCTACGCGCTGGTGGGCGGTACGCGCGCCAATATTATTATCGCTTTTGCGCTGTTTTTGTTTATCGGCATTACGCGCGGCTGGATCAGTTTATGGATGCTGGCAGCGGCAGGTGTGCTGGCCGTCTGTGGCATGTTCTGGCTGGCGCTGCGACGCTATAACCTTAGCGTATTTGGCGACGAGGCGTTCTATACCTTTCTCTATCTGACGCGCGATACGTTTTCGCCGTGGGAGAATCTGGCCTTGCTGCTGGAGAATTATTCCAGGATCGCGTTTCAGGGGTTGGCACCCATCTGGCGCGACTTCTATGTCTATATTCCCGGCTGGCTGTGGCCTGGCAGACCCTCAATGGTGCTGAACAGCGCGAACTACTTTACCTGGGAAGTGCTCAACAACCATTCTGGCCTGGCGATTTCGCCTACGCTGCTCGGTTCATTGCTGGTAATGGGGGGCGTATGGTTTATCCTGCCTGGCGCGATTGCGGTGGGACTTATTATTAAGGGCTTTGATACGCTCTACCGACGCGGACGCGACGCCGATAATCGCTACCGCGGTGCGGTTATGCAGAGTTTTTGCTTCGGCGCGGTATTCAATATGATTGTACTGGCGCGCGAAGGGCTGGACGCATTCGGCTCACGCGTCGTCTTTTTTGCTTTGATTTTTCTGGTCTGCCTCGGCGTAGCGAAGATGCTTTACTGGCTGCTGAATCGCGCCGGATTGATTCGACGTCGCAGCGACCGGGTGTTACAAAGTCCGGCTTAACGCCATTAGGCACAACAGGAAAACAGAACTCAACCATGACAAGGTTACCAGAAGCGCCGCAGTATATCATTCGCGGCGTGTCGCTGTATGGTTTTGACAGCATGTCCGCGTTTGTCGATTTTCTGCTGCCGGGTGAAACCGTGCGCAGCGGAACGCTGGTCGCCATCAACGCCGAGAAGATGCTGACAGCAGAGCATGACGATGAGCTGCGTGCGCTGTTGCAGGAGGCGGAGTTCAAATACCCTGACGGCATCAGCATTGTGCGCTCCATTCGCAAAAAGTATTCCCATGCAGCGGTAGAGCGTATTGCCGGTGCCGATCTGTGGGAGGCGCTGATGGCGCGCGCAGGCCGACAGGGGACGCCGGTATTTTTAATCGGTGGACGTCAGGCGGTGCTGGATGAGACCTGCGAGAAACTGCGTCGTCAGTGGAATGTGAATATTGTCGGTGCGCAAAACGGCTATTTTGCGCCTGCCGATCGCGAGGCACTTTTTAGCCGCATTGCGGCCAGCGGCGCGCGCATTGTGACGGTGGCGCTGGGCTCACCACGGCAGGAACTCCTGATGCGTGACTGTCGCGCGCACTGGGCTCATGCGTTGTATATGGGCGTGGGCGGTACTTACGATGTTTTTACCGGGCACGTGAAGCGCGCACCGAAGATCTGGCAGCGTCTGGGACTGGAATGGCTCTACAGGCTGATTCGACAGCCCAGTCGGCTGGGTCGCCAGTTAAAACTGATAAAATATTTACGCTATCACTGGCGCGGCGATCTTTGATATAGCTGATAAGCGCAGTGTTTTTCAGGTGAGGAAATAGCCAAAGTGCCGAATTACTCGACGAAATGCACAAAGCGTAATCAAACGCGTTTTTTTATTAAAAAAGCACTAGACAGGATCACCCCAAGCCCGTAGTATGCCCATCCGCAACGGCGCTACGCGCCCGTAGCTCAGCTGGATAGAGCGCTGCCCTCCGGAGGCAGAGGTCTCAGGTTCGAATCCTGTCGGGCGCGCCATTAAGTTTGTGCGCAGGAGCTGCGGTGGTTACATTACCGCGTTAGTAAAGAGTTACATGGTGTAGGTCAGCGACTTGCAACATACCAAATTGTGGTGGCTATAGCTCAGTTGGTAGAGCCCTGGATTGTGATTCCAGTTGTCGTGGGTTCGAGTCCCATTAGCCACCCCAGATTTTGCTGGGATATGCGAAGGTGGCGGAATTGGTAGACGCGCTAGCTTCAGGTGTTAGTGTCTTAACGGACGTGAGGGTTCAAGTCCCTCTCTTCGCACCAGGCAAAAGAGAACAATAAAAATTATCGGCGAGTAGCGCAGCTTGGTAGCGCAACTGGTTTGGGACCAGTGGGTCGGAGGTTCGAATCCTCTCTCGCCGACCATTTTATAAACCTGCTTGAAAAAGCAGGTTTTTTTTCGTCTTCAGAAAAGAGACGGTGGAGATGGTGTACCCGCAGATGACACAGACGGAGCGCCAGCTCGCTCGTACCTGGGCTTGATCATTCCGCGACATCGCTGTCGTAAACGCTTTGCTCTTCCATGTTATGCCATCTGCGCGCTGGCTGAGGTGCTGCCTCTTTGACAAGAGATGGACGGCAGGACGCTGAGTTTTTCCAGTCATGCTTTCCCACTCTGCACTAAAACAGGTTTGTCGTTAGTTTGAGACAACTAATTATCTGTTTTCTATGTAGATGTAGAGAGCGTGCTCTTTTTGTCTCAAAACACAGACAGTAAAGCAGCTTGATGTCGTCTGTTACCGACAATCTGGCAACCGCTGCCACGACCCCTTTTTTTAATCCTATAAAAAATAAAGGATTAATCTCTTTTCGGCAATCTGGCACGCTCTGTGCAATAATTATCGCGTAGATGCTCATTCCACCTCTTATGTCTGCTTACGCTGCATAAACCTGGGAATGATGCAGAGCCACTTTTGGGTACCTGTTGTCTGCCTGCCTGCATCGCTCACGCCTTACAGGGTCAACAGACACACCGTTGAGTCAGGTACCATAAGGTTGCCTTACCGACCTGATCTTATACCTGCTTCTGGCAGGTATTTTTTTGCGCTGAAAAACAGGCAAAAAAAAGCCGGGCAAGCCCGGCATCAAAAAGTAACAACAACATTAAGCATTCGGATTGTTTTTTAACGTCAGCAACAGTCCTTCCCGGCGCATTTTCGCCGCTTCTTCCTGACGATGCAGACGATCGTAGGCATCCGCCAGCCACGCATAGTCAAAGGCGTCAGGACGCTGTGCCAGCGCCTGCTGGAACGCCTCAACCGCCTGCTGCCATTCAGCATGACGCATCAGCAACTGTCCCAGCGTGCTATGCAGCAGCGGTGTTGCGCCATGCTGTTTAATCTGCTGGCGCAGCGCTTTTTCCAGCGCTTCAGGCGCGGTGCTTTTAATACGTGGCATCAACAATACCAGACGATCGTCGTACTGGCGTTTCAGGCCGTCCAGCACAATTTCCTGCGCGGTCTGGTGATCGTCGCACTCGATCAAATGATCAGCCATCGCCACCTGTAGCGCCGTTTGCTGACGCGTTTTACGGCTCAGATTTGACCACCAGCGTTTCAGGCCATCGCTGCCCTGATCGGCCATTGCCTGATTCATCAGGCCCAGCCATGCCTGCTGTTGCAGGTCGGCACGATGCTGTTCATTTCCCACCTGCGATTTTTCCATCGCTGGCAGGATATCAATCAGCGAACTCCAGGCCCCGGTGCGTACGTAGGCCTGCTCTGCCAGGCGCAGAACCTCTGGGTGACGCGGCGCGACTTCCAGCAGACGGTCGATGCCATGACGCGCAGCATGATCTTCATTGCGCGCCAGCAGGATGCGGGTGCGGGTAATCTCAACCGGAATAACATCGTTATCTGACAGCTCGGCAGCGCGCTCAAGATGCTGATTGGCGCGAATTTCATCGCCGCGCTGCTGTGCGGCTTCGGCTGCCAGCAGATAGTTGGCCACCGGTACTTCAGCGTGGTCAGCATCTTTTGACAGCAGTTTTTCAACCTGGCGATGATCGCCTTCGGCCAGCTTCATCAAGGCGGTCTGGGTATGGCGCTGCGCGCGGCGGCGCTTGCGTCCCGTAAACCAGCCGCGAGTGCGTGCACCGGTGCGGAACAGACGACGCAGCAGCCACTCCACGCCCAGAATAATCAACAGGCTGATAATCAGGATAATCACCAGCCCCGTTACGCTGGTTTCTACGTTCCAGTTATCGGTCTGTATCAACACGTAGCCCTGATGACCAGCAATCATTGGGCCGACCACAATCCCGGCGATCAGCAGCACAAACAGAATAAATACCTTGAGCATAGGCTTAGCCTCCTTGCTGATCAGCGGCGACGGACGGCTGCGCGATCAGGTTGCGCACGCGCGTCTGCATCAGCTTATCCAGCAGCGGCTGGCTTTCGAGACTGTCCGGCAGATCCATATTGATGCTCTGCTGACTCAGCTCATCCAGCTGTGCCAGAAAGGCCTTGGTGGCGGCATCGTTGGTGTCATACCAGGCACGTACCCAACTGGATACGGTATCAATAGACTGTTTGTAGATTTCATCCTGGTGACGTGGCACCGCCTGCGCCGCAATCAGCAGGCGTGAACGGATGTTTTCACGCAGGTAAACATCCTGATTAGGAGCCAGCAATGGCTGCGCGGTGTTATCGCGACGGCGGATGGTAATGAAGTCATCCATAAAGTTGTGCCAGCTTTTCACCAGGTTCTGGCGCCATTCACGTAGCGAAGAGGAGAGTTCACCCTCATCGCTGTCCATAGGCGCATCATCATTGTCGTTGTCTGCCAGACGCAGATTATCGACGCCATTCGACAGCTGGTTTAGCTTCAGAATAATGCCGTCATAGTCGATCTGGTTGATGGCCGAGAGGGTGCTGATATCCTGCGTAAGCGCGCGACGCACGCTGGTCACGCTTGGATCATTCATATCGGCAAGGCTGGCGTCTGCACTTTTTAGCAGCGCCGCCGCAGTTGTGACATCCTGATCGCTCCACAGCTTGCGCCCGGCCAGTTTCACCAGGTAATCCGCCTGCGAAATTAACCAGGTACGCACGTCATTACCTGATAGCGAAGCGACTTTTTCACGCAGCGTTTCCAGCTCTTTCGCCGTCGAATCCTGCTGATTTCGGGCATCATTCAGCGCGCTTTGTGCGCTACTGAGCTGCTGAGCCAGCTGCTGCTTATCGCTGTTTGCCTGCTGCTGCAAGGCATTCAGTTTGTCGCTCAGGCTCTGGTTTGCCTGCGCCTGAAGATCTGTCTGGTGTTTCCCGTTCAGGTACAGGCCTGCCCCCATTGCCAGGGCAATGACAATCGCCACTGCGCCCAGCACCAGTCCGCCATTTTTCTTATCGCGAGGCGGTTTCTGAGGTGAGGCGGGCGAAGTGTCTACCACTGGCGTGGTCTCTTCAACCGGGGCGGAGGTCGCTTTTTGTTCCGTCATCTGTGGTACATCCCATGAGTAAGTTCAGCGTAACGCACGCAGCAGCGCATCGTTATCGGCACCATCGGCTACCTGAATATCGTACCAGCCCAGTTCACTGGCCAGCGTAGCCAAACGTTCACTGACGACAACCAGTCGACAGCGCAATAACCATTCCTCACGATCGATCGCGGGGAACAGCGAAAACAGCTGTTGTAACATTTCACCGCTGGTCACTACCAGCGTTGTGATGCCGCGGTTGCGCCAGCGTCTACCTTCAATGGCACCATCGTACTGTTTTTGACAGCGCTGATAGCACTGGCTGAAAGAGACATCCGCGCCACGATTTTCCAGCGTGTCTGCCAGAAGTTCTCGTCCGGGATTGCCGCGTAGTATCAGCGCCTTCTTACCCGCTACCTGCTGCAACGCGGCCAGGCGAATCAGCTCTTCGCTGGTTTCGTGCGCATGTGGGTAATCGACATGACGACCGCTGGCGGTGTGAAACGCCAGCGCCGTGCTGCGACCAATTGCATAATAGTTCAGGTCTGACGGCCATGCTGCGCCGTGTCGCGTTAGCGCGGGCTGCGCATGGTAAATGACCTGCTGTGACAGCAGAAAAACCAGATCGCCAGCGCGCAGAGCGGCAAGCTGTTGCGGCAGAACATCAAGATCGCTGCCCGGGGCAAACTCAATCAGCGGCAGGCTCCACGCCTCGCTGCCGAGCTTGTGAAGACGCGAGACCAGCGCACTGGCCGCAGGCTCCGGGCGAGTGATCAGGATGCTCATACAGGCGGCTGCCCCTGATAGACATCGTGCAGAATTTCACGTGCGCCTTTAGCGAGCAGCTCTTCAGCCAGAGAAATGCCCATGGCTTCCGCTTCGGTGCGCGGGCCACGACGTTCGCCGCGTACCATTATGCTGCCGTCTGGCGCACCTACCATCCCACGCAGCCACAGGTCATCCCCTTCCAGCACGGCGAAGCTGCCAATAGGAACCTGACATCCGCCTTCAAGACGCGTATTCATGGCGCGTTCGGCTTTCACGCAGACCGCGGTATCATCATGGTTGAGCGCCTGTAACAGGCCGATCAGCTCATGGTCGTCAAGCCGGCACTCAATGCCCACGGCACCCTGGCCTACAGCAGGCAGAGAAATTTCGGCGGGCAGCGGCTGGCGAATACGTGCTTCAAGTTCGAGACGTTTTAGCCCGGCGGTCGCCAGAATAATGGCGTCGTATTCGCCTGCGTCGAGTTTCGACAGGCGGGTTCCGACGTTGCCGCGCAGCGAACGGATCACCAGGTCGGGGCGTCGTTCACTGATCTGGCTCTGGCGACGCAGACTGGAGGTACCCACTACAGCGCCGTGCGGCAGCGCGTCAAGGGAGGAGTAGTGGTTTGAGACAAAGGCATCGCGTGGATCTTCGCGCTCACAGATTGTCACCAGCCCCAGCCCCTCAGGAAAGGCAACCGGGACATCTTTCATTGAGTGGACGGCAAGATCGGCGCGATTTTCCAGCATCGCCAGCTCAAGCTCTTTGACAAAAAGCCCTTTGCCACCCACTTTAGCCAGCGGTGTATCAAGGATGATGTCACCTTTAGTCACCATCGGTACCAGCTCAACGCGCACGCCCGGATGGGCTGCCATCAGGCGCTGTTGGACATAATGTGCCTGCCAGAGCGCAAGGGGGCTTTGTCTTGTAGCAATTCTGAAAATTTTGTCTAACATGCTGTTAACCATTTTGATCGTTCACCGAATATCCTATCATTGTCGGCCAACGGCGGACAGTTTCAACGGACGATTTGACCGGACGGACAGGAAGATTGCCCGTTAAAAGAGGGAAACGCGGACGCCGGTGTCCGAAAGCGCAGGATGCGAACAGGAACGTGCTAAACTGTTAAGTAGCGCAACTTTCTTTACGGTCAATCTGCCAGGTGTTAGATTGATCACGTTTCCAGCAATAATCTGTCCCCCTTTTTTTATTATTAAGCGGCAGATTCCGGAAACAGGTTGCTTAAACACTGGGACAATCAGGCGAAACGTCTTGTACCTCTACATTGAGACACTGAAACAGAGACTGGATGCCATCAATCAGCTGCGCGTCGATCGCGCGCTGGCTGCGATGGGACCTGCTTTCCAGCACGTATACAGTCTGCTGCCAACCTTATTACATTATCATCACCCGCTGATGCCAGGTTACTTTGACGGTAACGTTCCCCGTGGCATCAGCTTCTTCACGCCTGAAGAAAACCAGCTGCAACTGCTTCGAGGGCTGGCGGGCAACCGCGAGCTGACGCTTGATGCTTCACGCACCGGCGAGATGCCCATCACCGCCATTTACTCCATGGGCAGCACCTCTTCAGTGGGGCAGAACACGATTTCTGACCTCGATATCTGGGTATGTCATCAGTCATGGCTGGACAACGAAGAGCGTCTCAATCTGCAACGCAAATGCACCCTGTTGCAGAAGTGGTGCATGTCGATGGGCGTGGAAGTCAGCTTTTTCTTGATTGACGAAAATCGCTTTCGCCACAACGAAAGCGGCAGCCTCGGGGCTGAAGATTGTGGCTCGACGCAGCATATTCTGCTGCTGGACGAATTCTATCGTACCGCCGTGCGCATGGCGGGCAAACGTATTCTGTGGAACATGGTGCCGTGCGAAGAAGAGCATCACTATGACGACTATGTGATGTCACTCTACGCGCAGGGGGTGCTCACGCCAAACGAATGGCTCGATCTGGGCGGACTGGGCACGCTGTCTGCGGAAGAATATTTTGGTGCCAGTCTGTGGCAGCTCTACAAAAGCATTGATTCACCTTACAAAGCGGTGCTGAAAACCCTGCTGCTGGAAGCCTATAGTTGGGAGTATCCCGATACTCAGCTGCTGGCGATGGATATTAAACAGCGCCTGCATGACGGTGAAATTGTCAGCTTTGGCCTCGATCCCTACTGCATGATGCTGGAACGCGTCACACACTATCTGACCAGCGTTGATGACCAGCCGCGTCTTGATCTGGTGCGCCGCTGCTTCTATCTGAAAGTCTGCGAAAAGCTGAGCGCCGACGCGAACAGCAGCCGTTCAGGCTGGCGTCGCGAAATCCTCTCTCAGTTAGTTAAAGAGTGGGGCTGGGACGATGAAAAACTGGCCATTCTCGATAACCGCAACGGCTGGAAAATAGAACGCGTGCGCGAAGCCCACAACGAGCTGCTGGATGCGATGATGCAAAGCTATCGCAACCTGATCCGCTTTGCCCGCCGCAACAATTTAAGCGTCAGTGCGAGTCCGCAGGATATCGGCGTGCTGACGCGTAAACTGTACGCCGCCTTTGAAGCACTGCCGGGAAAAGTCACGCTGGTTAATCCGCAGATTTCACCCGACCTGTCGGAAGAGAACCTGACCTTTATTCATGTGCCTGCGGGCCGTGCGAACCGTTCAGGCTGGTATCTCTATAACCAGTCGCCTGACATGAGTTCGATTATCAGCCATCAGCCGCTGGAATATAACCGCTATCTGAACAAGCTGGTGGCCTGGGCATGGTTTAACGGGCTGCTGACCAGCAAAACGCGTTTACACATCAAAGGAAATGAGATCTGCGACCTGGCACGGTTGCAGGAGCTGGTGAACGACGTTTCATCCCACTTTCCGCTGCGTCTGCCTGCGCCCACGCCAAAAGCGCTCTACAGCCCATGCGAAATCCGTCACCTGGCGATTATTGTTAACCTTGAGCACGATCCGACATCCGCCTTCCGTAATCAGGTGGTGCATTTCGACTTCCGTAAGCTCGATGTGTTTAGCTTTGGTCAGCAGCAGCAGTGTCTGATCGGCAGTATCGATCTTCTCTACCGCAACTCATGGAATGAGGTGCGTACGCTGCACTTCAGCGGCGAGCAGGCGATGATTGAAGCACTGAAAACCATCCTCGGCAAAATGCATCAGGATGCCGCGCCGCCTGATACGGTGGAGGTGTTCTGCTATAGCCATCATCTGCGCGGCCTGATCCGCACCCGCGTGCAGCAGCTGGTTTCTGAGTGCATTGAGCTGCGTCTCTCCAGTACTCGCCAGGAGCCGGGACGCTTTAAGGCGCTGCGCATGGCAGGTGAGACGTGGGGCCTCTTCTTTGAACGCATGAGTGTATCGGTGCAGAAACTGGAAAACGCCGTCGAATTTTACGGGGCGATTTCTAACAACAAGCTGCACGGCCTGTCGATTAAAGTCGAGTCGAATCAGACGCCGCTGCCGCCGGTGGTGAACGGTTACGCCAGTGAAGGAATTATTCAGTTCTTCTTTGAAGACACCACCGACGAGCAGGGTTTCAACATCTATATTCTGGATGAAACTAACCGCGTTGAGGTCTATCACCACTGCGAAGGCAGCAAAGAGGAGCTGGTGCGCGACGTCAGCCGTTTTTACTCCTCATCACACGACCGTTTTACCTATGGTTCCAGCTTTATCAACTTTAACCTGCCGCAGTTTTATCAGATCGTAAACAGCGGCGACCGCTTCCAGGTGATCCCGTTCCGCAGCCAGACGCTGGCGCAGCTTTGCGCCACGCAGCCGAATAACGATAACGGCGACTACCAGCCGCGTTACCAGGTACACTGACGCCACGCCCACCGCGCGGCACTTCCCTCAGAACGTCACCGTGCGCACGTGAATTGCGGGGATTTCCTGTTGCTTTTCCATCTTCAACTGCGATGATAAGCAACCAGGTTAAGGACAGAAGAGCAGAACAGATGAAGAGAGTAAAAAGCCTGCTGGCAATGGCGCTGGCGCTAACGACCCTGGCAGGCTGTGGACTGAAAGGACCGCTTTACTTCCCGCCCGCCCAGCAGCCCAAAACGCAAACCCCTCAGCAGGCTGAGCAGCAGAAACAGCAGCAGCAAAAGCGTGCGGCGCAGGCTGATACCAGGGGATTAGTGAGTGGCGGCAACGCCAGCATGTCAGCAGACTAATTGTAATGGCGCACCCGGCGGAGCAAAAAATGCAGTTCTCCAAAATGCACGGCCTCGGCAACGATTTCATGGTTGTGGATGCCGTGACGCAAAACGTCTTTTTCTCGCCGGAGCTGATTCGCCGGCTGGCGGATCGCCATCTGGGGATCGGTTTCGATCAGTTGTTGATCGTCGAGCCGCCCTACGATCCCGATCTCGATTTTCACTATCGCATCTTTAACGCCGACGGCAGCGAAGTGGCACAGTGCGGCAATGGCGCACGCTGCTTTGCCCGCTTTGTACGGCTAAAGGGGCTTACCAATAAAAGCGAGATACGCGTCAGCACGCAAACGGGCCGCATGGTTCTGAGCGTGACGCCGGAAGAGCTGGTGCGTGTCAATATGGGGGAGCCCAATTTTGAGCCGCAGCAGGTGCCGTTTCGCGCCAACAAAGCGGAAAACCTCTATCTGCTACGCGTTGCCGAGCAAACGGTGATGTTTGGCGCGGTTTCTATGGGCAATCCTCACTGCGTGATTCAGGTCGACAGCGTGCAGACCGCTGCGGTCGAGACGCTGGGCCCGGCGCTGGAGAGCCATGAACGCTTTCCCGAGCGGGTGAACGTCGGCTTTATGGAAGTGGTGTCGCCAGAACATATTCGCCTGCGCGTCTACGAGCGCGGTGCAGGTGAAACCCAGGCCTGCGGAAGCGGTGCCTGCGCTGCGGTCGCCTGCGGGATCCAGCAGGGCATCCTGTCGCCGAAGGTACGTGTCGATCTGCCGGGCGGCACGCTGCATATTGCCTGGAAAGGCGCGGGGCAGCCGCTGTTTATGACCGGTCCCGCCACACACGTCTACGATGGGTTTATTCATCTATGAAAAATATCGAAGAGCAGACGGACAATACGGTTCTGCTGGACGATCAGGCTGTTAACGATTACCTGCAACAAAATCCTGACTTCTTTATCCGCAACGCCCGCCGGGTCGAGCAGATGGCGGTGCCGCATCCGGTACGCGGCAGCGTGTCGCTGGTGGAGTGGCACATGGCGCGCCAGCGCAATCACATTCAGCGGCTGGAGGAAGAGATCACACTGCTGATGGAGCAGGCCAGCGCTAACCATGAGCTGTTCGATCGGCTGCTGGCGTTGCAGGGGCACCTGGCCGCTGCGGACTCGCTACAGGATATGCTCAACCGCCTGCATCGCTGGGCGCGCGATTTGGGCCTGGCGGGGGCGAACCTGCGTCTTTTTGCCGATCGGTGGCGGCTGGGCGCGCCATCAGAATTTGTTCAGCTTGGCCTGTCGCGCCAGGCATTTGAGCCGTTACGTATTCAGCGTTTCGGCCAGCAGCACCATTTTCTCGGTAGCCTGAACGGACCGGAACTGCTGCTGCTGCTGCCACAGGCGAAGGCGATCGGCTCAGTAGCGATGTCGCTAATGGGCGAGCAGGGTGAGCTGGGAGTACTGATTTTCAGTAGCCGCGACAGCCAGCACTATCAGGCTGGTATGGGTACACTGCTGTTGCAGCATCTGGCGCACATGATGCCGCAGCTGCTGTCGCGCTGGATAGAACGCGCATGAACGCGCTACAGACGGCCGTCGATGAATTTCTGCGCTATCTCAAGGTTGAGCGCCAGCTCAGCCCCCTGACGCAGGAAAACTACGCGCGCCAGCTTATGGCGCTGACGGAGATGGCCGAAGCGCTGAAGCTGGAGAGCTGGTCATCGCTTGAGCCGGCGCAGGTTCGCAGCATGGCGTCGCGCAGCCGCCGGGCAGGGTTAGGAGCCAGCAGCCTGGCGCTGCGTCTCTCTGCCCTGCGCAGCTTTCTTGACTGGCAGGTTAGCCAGGGCAAACTTTCTGCCAATCCTGCCAAAGGCATTACCACGCCGCGCAACGCGCGACATCTGCCAAAAAATATTGACGTCGATGAAGTAAACCAGCTGCTGGACATCGATCTCAACGATCCGCTGGCGGTGCGCGATCGTGCGATGCTGGAGGTGATGTATGGCGGCGGACTGCGACTGTCAGAGCTGGTCAATATGGACTGCGGCCATGTCGATCTTGAGACGGGTGAAGTCTGGGTCGTGGGAAAAGGCAGCAAAGAGCGTCGCGTGCCGGTTGGCCGTACCGCTGTGACCTGGCTGGAGTACTGGCTGCCGCTGCGCGCTGGGTTTGGCAGTGAGGATGACGCACTGTTCCTCTCCAGCCGTGGTCGCCGCATTTCAGCGCGCAACGTGCAGAAACGCTTCGCTGAATGGGGTGTCAGACAGGGCGTTGCCAGCCATATCCATCCGCACAAGCTGCGCCATTCGTTTGCCACGCATCTGCTGGAATCGAGCGGCGATCTGCGCGCGGTGCAGGAGCTGCTGGGACATGCCAACCTCTCGACCACGCAAATTTATACCCATCTCGATTTCCAGCATCTGGCCACGGTGTACGATGCTGCGCATCCCCGCGCCAAACGAGGAAAGAACGAATGAAGTTTTACCGTCCGCTACGCACCATTAAAGCGATCACTTTCGACCTCGACGATACGCTCTACGATAACCATCCGGTGATCCGCAAAACCACGGCTGAGTCGCATGCGGCGTTGCAGGCCTGTCATCCGTCGCTGCGCGACTTTACGCCGCTGGACTATCAGGCGCTGCGTGACGAACTGCTGGTGCGCGAACCCGATATTTATCATGACGTGTCGGAGTGGCGTCGTCGCTCCGTCGAGCTGGCCTTGATCAGGGCTGGCTTACCCCTGGAAGAGGCGACCGCAGGCGCTGAAAAGGTGATGAGCGTTTTTCACCACTGGCGCAGTCAGGTCGAGATGCCTGAAGAGACGCATCAGACCCTGAAGGCGCTGGGCGAAAAGGTGCCGCTGGTGGCGATCAGCAACGGTAATGCACGGCCAGAGCAGCTCGGCATCGCCGACTATTTCCAGTTCGCCCTGCGTGCCGGGCCGGATGGCCGCGCCAAGCCCTGGCAGGATATGTATCATCTTGCCGCTGAGCGGCTCGGCATTGCGCCGGAGCACATTCTTCACGTGGGTGACGACCTGACCACCGATGTCGCTGGCGCACTGCGCTGCGGTATGCAGGCGTGCTGGATTAATCTGCGCGGCGGCAATCTGATGCAGGCGGGTGATGCGCGCCTGTTGCCGCACGTTGAGATTTCGCGATTGGCATCCCTGACCTCACTGTTATAATAGCTGTAGATTTATCCAGTCATACCCTGAGTCAGGCGTTCTGTTGTCAGCCGAATGATTCAGGGTTCGCTTTTTGTTTTCTTTAGTGAACGGTGCTTATGGACGTTTCTGATCTGCTCGACGGTTTGAATGACAAACAGCGCGAGGCCGTCGCGGCCCCGCGCAGTAACCTGCTGGTGCTGGCAGGCGCGGGCAGTGGAAAAACACGCGTTCTGGTGCATCGTATCGCCTGGCTACTGTCGGTAGAAAACTGCTCGCCTTATTCGATTATGGCGGTGACCTTTACCAACAAAGCGGCGGCCGAGATGCGTCACCGTATTGAGCAGCTGATCGGCACCAGCCAGGGCGGTATGTGGATCGGCACCTTTCACGGCCTCGCTCATCGTCTGCTGCGCGCGCACCATCTTGACGCGGGTCTGCCGCAGGATTTTCAGATCCTCGACAGCGAAGATCAGCTGCGTCTGCTAAAGCGTTTGATTAAGGCGATGAACCTTGATGAGAAGCAGTGGCCCGCGCGTCAGGGTATGTGGTACATCAACGGCAAAAAAGATGAAGGGCTGCGCCCGAAGCATATCGAAAGCTACGGTAACCCGGTTGAACAGACCTGGCTACGTATCTATCAGGCCTATCAGGAAGCGTGCGATCGCGCAGGGCTGGTCGATTTTGCCGAGCTGCTGCTGCGTGCGCATGAGCTATGGCTGCATAAGCCGCATATCCTCAACCACTATCGCGAGCGCTTCAGCAATATCCTGGTGGATGAGTTTCAGGACACCAACAACATCCAGTACGCCTGGATCCGCATGCTGGCGGGCGACAGCGGGCGCGTGATTATTGTCGGCGACGATGACCAGTCCATTTACGGCTGGCGCGGCGCGCAGGTTGAAAACATCCAGCGCTTTTTGCAGGATTTCCCGGCGGCAGAAACCATTCGCCTGGAGCAGAACTACCGATCCACCAATAATATTCTGAAGTCCGCCAACGCCCTGATTGCCAACAACAATGGCCGTCTCGGTAAAGAGCTGTGGACCGACGGCACCGACGGCGATCCCATCTCAATCTACTGCGCCTTCAACGAGCTGGATGAAGCGCGCTTTGTGGTTAACCGTATTAAAAGCTGGCATGAGAACGGCAATGCCCTACAGGACTGCGCCATTCTTTACCGCAGCAACGCCCAGTCGCGCGTGCTGGAAGAGGCGCTGTTGCAGAGCAGCATGCCGTACCGCATTTATGGCGGTATGCGCTTCTTCGAACGGCAGGAGATTAAAGACGCGCTCGCCTATCTGCGCCTGATCGCTAACCGCAACGATGACGCCGCCTTTGAGCGCGTGGTCAATACGCCGACGCGCGGCGTGGGCGATCGCACGCTTGATGTGGTGCGCCAGACCGCGCGCGAACGCCAGATGACGCTGTGGCAGGCGACGCGTGAGCTGCTGCAAACCAAAGCGCTGGCGGGCCGCGCTGCGTCGGCGCTTCAGCGCTTCTGTGAGCTGGTCGACTCGCTGGCGACAGAAACCGTTGACATGCCGCTGCACGTGCAGACAGACCGCGTGATCAAAGATTCCGGCCTGTGGATGATGTATGAGCAGGAAAAAGGCGAAAAGGGCCAGGCGCGTATCGAAAACCTTGAGGAGCTGGTGACGGCGACGCGCCAGTTCAGCTATCAGGATGAAGATGAAGACCTGATGCCGCTCCAGGCGTTCCTGTCTCATGCGGCGCTGGAAGCAGGTGAAGGCCAGGCGGATAAGTGGCAGGATGCAGTGCAGCTGATGACGCTGCACTCCGCGAAAGGGCTGGAGTTCAGCCAGGTGTTTATTGTCGGCATGGAAGAAGGCATGTTCCCGAGCCAGATGTCGATTGATGAGGGGGGACGTCTGGAAGAGGAGCGCCGCCTCGCCTATGTGGGTGTGACGCGCGCCATGCTGAAGCTGACCCTGACCTATGCCGAAACGCGACGCCTCTATGGTAAAGAGGTCTATCATCGACCGTCGCGCTTTATTGGTGAGCTGCCGGAAGAGTGTGTGGAAGAGGTACGCTTGCGCGCCAGCGTCAGCCGTCCGGTCAGCCATCAGCGTATGGGGACGCCGGTCTCGAAAAGCGACAGTGGCTTCTCGCTCGGCCAGCGCGTGAAGCATGCGAAATTTGGTGAAGGCACCATCATCAATCTGGAGGGCAGCGGCGAGCACAGCCGCGTTCAGGTCGCGTTTCAGGGGCAGGGGATTAAGTGGCTGGTCGCCGCTTATGCGAAGCTGGAAACCGCTTAGTCATCGGTTGACGACTTTTTCGTCTCAGCGTAACATGCGCGCACTATTATCATGAGAGGACAATGCCTTGGATACGCCCAGTCGATGCTGGCTCAGTCACCTGGTTACCAGGAATAACATCTAAGGCTACCTCTTTTAGCTGGTAGCCTTAGCGGTTATCAGCGACCTCCCTTTCTGTCCCGTCGCATGAGTCAGCACTGATTCACCTTCTGAACGAGCGTTTCCGTGTCCAGGCGTTTGCCGTGCCCGATCGGCATCTTCGTCGTCTGGCTAACGGCCTTGTCCCATTTAGTCTGCAATGGGGAGTATTGCTTATGCTGAGCGCATTTAAACTGGATCGCAGCCGCCTGACGCGTCTGGAGCTGGAAGACGAAAACGACAGGCTGACGACGTCTGTCTGGGTCGATTTAATCGAGCCGGAAGAGGGCGAGCGCGATCGCGTACAGCGCGAGCTGGGGCAAAGCCTGGCGACACGTCCAGAGCTGGAAGATATCGAAGCCTCGGCACGTTTTTTTGAAGACGAAGACGGCCTGCATATTCACTCCTTCTTCTTTTATGAAGACGCAGAGGATCATGCCGGAAACTCCACCGTGGCATTTACCATTCGCGAGGGGCGTCTCTATACGCTGCGCGAGCGCGAGCTACCGGCGTTCCGCCTTTATCGTATGCGCGCCCGCAACCAGACTCTGATCGACGGCAACGCCTTTGAGCTACTGCTCGACCTGTTTGAGACCAAGATTGAGCAGCTGGCCGATGAGATTGAGAACATCTATAGCGCGCTGGAGAAGCTTAGCCGCGTGATTATGGAAGGGCAGCAGGGGGAAGAGTATGACCAGGCGCTGTCACGCCTGGCTGAACTGGAAGATATTGGCTGGAAGGTGCGGCTGTGTCTGATGGATACCCAGCGCGCACTTAACTTCCTGGTGCGCAAGGCGCGTCTGCCGAACAACCAGCTGGAGCAGGCGCGCGAGATCCTGCGCGATATCGAATCCCTGCTGCCGCATAACGAATCGCTGTTCCAGAAGGTAAACTTCCTGATGCAGGCGGCGATGGGCTTTATCAACATCGAGCAGAACCGCATTATCAAGATCTTCTCGGTGGTCTCGGTGGTGTTCCTGCCGCCAACGCTGGTCGCATCGAGCTACGGGATGAACTTCGAGTTTATGCCGGAACTGAAATGGAGCTTTGGTTATCCCGCGGCCATTGGCCTGATGATCCTTGCCGGCCTGGCCCCTTATCTCTACTTCAAGCGCAAAAACTGGCTGTAACCCTTCGCGCGAAGGCGCACCGCGATGATCGGGTGCGCCTTTACGCCGTCGGCGGGACGCGAGGCCAGGCCGCGCTTTTCACATAGCGGCGACTGCGCAGCGTCGCCACGACCGCATCGAAAATAAACACCGCCAGCGCCAGCCAGATAAATGCGAACGTTACCAGCTTGTCGGGCGTGATCGTCTCGCCGTAAAACAGCACCGCCAGCAGGAACATTAGCGTGGGGCCAAGATACTGGAAAAAACCAACGGTGGAGAGACGTAGCCGCGTGCAGGCTGCGGCAAACAGCATCAGTGGAATAGTGGTGACAATGCCTGCCGCGATCAGCTTCAGGTTGAGGCTCAGCGGATTGGCGCTGAGGTGGCTGGTGGCGGTATCAGCGACGCCAAACAGATAGATTGCCGCCAGCGGAAACAGCCACAGCGTCTCAATCAGCATGCCGCTCTGCGCGTCGACCTGTATTTTTTTGCGTATCAGGCCATAAAAGGCAAAACTCAATGCCAGGCCCAGTGCGATCAGGGGAAGTGAGCCGAACTGCCACAGCTGCACCAGCACACCGATCGCAGCCAGCAGCACCGCCAGCCACTGCAAGCGGCGAAAACGCTCGCGCAGAAACAGCATGCCGAACACCACGTTGATCAGCGGGTTAATAAAGTAGCCCAGGCTGGCTTCCAGCATATGCTGGTTATTCACCGCCCAGATAAACAGCAGCCAGTTACCGCCAATGGTCACGGCAGTGAGCGCCAGCAGCAGCACTTTTTTCGGCTGCGCCAGCACGCTGCGTACCTGCTTCCAGCTGCGGCTGAGGCTAATCAGGCCCAGCATGAACAGGGCTGACCAGATAACCCGGTGCGTCATAATCTCTGTGGGTGGAACGGTTTTGACCAGCTTGAAGTAAGCCGGGGCGATGCCCCAGATAAAGTACGCGCCGAGCGCGAAGCCGATGCCCTGTCGGGTTTGTTGCGTATCCATATATAGCGTCCGGATGAAAGTCGATTCTGACACAGCGTCCAGCATTAACCAATCAGGTAGGTTGCCGTCGCCGTGGCGATATAGTCGCCCTGTTGGTTATGTAGCTCTACGCGCGCGACGGCCACCTTATTTCCGGCGCGCAGCAGGCTGCTGGTAGCGATAAAGCGTTCACCGCGGCCAGGGCGCAGATAGTCAACGCGCATGTCTATCGTGCCCATACGCGACAGACGCTGACGCAGCTCCTCTTCGCTGATGCTCTCCGCGCGCGTCAGCGCGTTGCTGACGCAGACCATACCGGCGGCGACATCCAGCACCGAGGCGATGACGCCGCCGTGCAAGATGTGCTGTGCCGCGTTGCCGACCAGCATGGTTTTATTGGCGAAGCTGATCTCTGCATAGTCGCTTTCCAGCCGATCCAGCTCCAGGCCCAGCGCCTGATTAAAGGGCATATGATAAATAAAAATTTCGCCTACCATGCGGCGGGCTTCCTGCTGAGTCAGCAGCACTGAAGACATAATGACGATCCTGCGAGTACGCCCTGAGCGGCGCAAAATGTTAACGAGTTGTGTATTCTAAGCCGCGCGCGAGGGGCTTTCCAGTTTCAGAAATCAGCGCTCATCTTCACCGACTTTTGCGTGTAGAATGGCCTCCTTTTGACGACGCCCCATTAATTCGATACGCAGCTTTCACCGGAGAATGTTATGCGCAAGCATCGCGCCTTGTTAGCAGCCGCACTGTTACTTCCTGCACTGGCGCAGGCAGAGGAAGCCACCGTTAAAGAGGTGCACGATACGCCTCAGGTACGCGGCAGCATTATCGCTAACCTGCTGGAGAAGCATGATAACCCGTTCGTGCTCTATCCCTATGAGAGCAACTATCTGCTCTACACCTATACCAGCGATATTAACAAAGAGGCGATCGCCTCCTATAACTGGGCAGATAATGCGCGCAAAGATGAGGTGAAATTTCAGCTCAGTCTGGCGTTTCCGCTCTGGCGCGGTATTCTGGGAGACAACTCCGTGCTGGCGGCTTCTTATACGCAGCGCTCATGGTGGCAGCTGTCGAACCGCGGAGAGTCATCGCCGTTTCGCGAAACCAACTACGAGCCACAGGTATTCCTGGGCTGGGCGACGGATTACGATTTTGCTGGCTGGACGCTGCGCGATGTGGAAGTCGGCTTTAATCACGACTCCAACGGTCGCAGCGATCCAACCTCCCGCAGCTGGAATCGCCTTTATGCGCGCCTGATGGCGCAAAACGGCAATTTTCTGGCTGAAGTCAAACCCTGGTATCGCATTCCAGACAGTGAAGACGATAACCCGGACATCACCAAATATATGGGTTATTACCGCCTGAAACTGGGTTATGCGGCGGGCGACAACATTTTCAGCGTGGAAGGCAACTATAACTGGAACACCGGTTTTGGTGGCGCGACACTAGGCTGGAGCTATCCCATCAGCGAACACGTTCGCTTCTATACCCAGGTGTTTAGCGGCTACGGCGAGTCGCTTATCGACTACAACCATCGTCAGACGCGTCTCGGCGTTGGCGTCATGCTAAACGATCTGTTCTGACCCTTCAGAAAACAACAGGAATACCGTGGCAATCTCGGCAGTACATAATCAGGAATCGCTGGCGCAGCAGGTATTACACGATACCTTCGGCTATCAGCAGTTTCGTCCCGGCCAGCAAACCATTATTGATGCGGCGCTGAGCGGGCGAGATTGTCTGGTCGTTATGCCCACCGGCGGCGGTAAATCACTCTGCTATCAGATCCCGGCACTGGTGCAAGAAGGGCTGACGCTGGTCGTGTCGCCGCTCATCTCACTGATGAAAGATCAGGTGGATCAGCTGCTGGCAAACGGCGTGGCGGCGGCATGCCTCAACTCCACCATGACGCGCGAGCAGCAGCAGCAGGTCATGGCCGACTGTCGCACCGGGCGCGTGAAGCTGCTTTATATCGCACCTGAACGTCTGATGATGGATAACTTCCTGGAGAGTCTGTCTCACTGGCAACCCGCGATGCTGGCAGTGGATGAAGCACACTGTATTTCACAGTGGGGCCACGATTTCCGCCCTGAATACGGGGCGCTTGGTCAACTGCGCCAGCGTTTTCCGCAGCTGCCGGTGATGGCGCTGACTGCGACCGCCGACGAAACGACCCGCAACGATATTGTCCACCTGCTGCATATGCAGGATCCGCTGATTCAGATCAGCAGCTTTGATCGTCCCAATATCCGCTACACGCTGGTAGAGAAGTTCAAGCCAACTGAACAGCTGTTGCGCTATGTCCAGGATCAGCGTGGAAAAAGCGGCATCATCTACTGTAACAGCCGCGCGAAAGTTGAAGACACCGCTGCCCGCCTGCAAAGCCGTGGGCTAAGCGTCGGCGCCTATCATGCCGGGATCGACAGCGTGCAGCGCGCCCGCGTGCAGGAGGCTTTCCAGCGCGACGATCTGCAAATTGTGGTGGCAACGGTAGCGTTTGGCATGGGCATCAACAAGCCCAACGTGCGTTTTGTGGTGCACTTTGATATTCCGCGCAATATTGAATCCTACTATCAGGAAACCGGCCGCGCCGGGCGTGACGGGCTGCCTGCCGAAGCAATGATGCTGTATGACCCGGCAGATATGGCCTGGCTGCGCAAATGTCTGGAAGAGAAAACGCCGGGACCGCTACAGGATATTGAGCGGCATAAACTCAACGCCATGGGCGCATTCGCCGAAGCACAGACCTGCCGTCGTCTGGTTCTGCTGAACTACTTTGGCGAAGGCCGTCAGCAGCCGTGCGATAACTGCGATATCTGTCTGGATCCGCCCAAGCGCTACGATGGCCTGGTGGAGGCGCAGAAGGCGCTTTCCTGCATCTATCGTGTCGGCCAGCGGTTTGGTATGGGCTACGTAGTGGAAGTGCTGCGTGGCGCGAATAACCAGCGCATTCGCGACCAGGAACACGACAAACTGCCGGTTTACGGCATTGGCCGCGATCAGAGCCACGAACACTGGGTCAGTGTGCTACGCCAGCTGATCCACCTTGGGCTGGTGACGCAAAATATTGCCATGCACTCCGCGTTGCAGCTGACGGAAGCGGCGCGCCCGGTGCTGCGCGGCGAAATGCCCCTGATGCTGGCGGTGCCACGCCTCAATGCGGCGAAGCCAAAAAGCAGCAGCTCGCCAAAAATTTACGGCGGCAATTATGACCGCAAGCTGTTCGCCAAGCTGCGTAAGCTGCGTAAAGCCATTGCTGATGAAGAGAATATCCCGCCTTACGTGGTATTCAACGACGCCACTCTGATTGAGATGGCGGAGCAAATGCCGATGACGGCGTCGGAGATGCTGAGCGTCAACGGCGTGGGTCACCGCAAACTGGAGCGCTTTGGCAGACCTTTCCTGGTGATGATCAAAGAGCATCTTGATGAAGAGTAAAGGAAAATACTTATGCTGATGTTATTTGCCACGGTTGCGCTGGTGCATCTGGTTGCGCTGATGAGCCCGGGACCGGACTTCTTTTTTGTTTCGCAAACGGCGGCCAGCCGCTCCCGCAAGGAGGCGATGATGGGCGTGCTCGGTATTACGCTCGGCATTGTGATTTGGGCGGGAGTCGCGCTTATGGGGCTACACCTGATTCTGGAAAAAATGGCGTGGCTGCATGAGATTATTATGGTTGGTGGCGGCCTCTATCTGCTATGGATGGGCTGGCAGCTGCTCTGTTCCGCCCGCCAGCGCCAGAAGCAGCCCGTGCAAGATGAGCCAGTGGTCGAGCTGCCGAAAAAGGGCATGAGCTTCCTGAAAGGTTTCCTCACCAACTTGTCGAATCCAAAAGCCATCATCTACTTTGGTAGCGTCTTCTCGCTGTTTGTTGGCAACGACGTGGGCGCGCTGGCGCGCTGGGGCCTTTTTCTGCTGATTATTGGCGAAACTTTCGTATGGTTTACGCTGGTGGCGGCCATTTTTGCCCTGCCGTGGATGCGTGATAAATATCAGCGCGCGGCAAAATGGGTTGATGGCGTGGCGGGAGTTTTATTCGCCGGTTTCGGCATCCACCTGATCATTTCTCGTTAAGGCCTGGCTTACTTGCCATTCCGGCACCGGGCAGTGCTCGTCATCCTCACGTACTGTAGTACGCTCCGGTGACTGCGCGCTGGCCGGCACCGAACTGGCTGCGACACCGACGGCCTTAAGCATCGGTGCGCTTATTTTTTTCGTTAGCGCGCACTGTCCGCCCGCAATCTGGCTGCGCCGCGACGGCTCTAAACATCGGCGTGCTCTTCAGGCTATTCTTCTTGCGCTGGCTAACAGCGCGCCAACCGCCATAAACAGCCCGCCAAAGATACGGTTCAGCAACTTCATCTGCTTCGGCCCTTTAATCCACCCGGCGATACGCGTGGCTAACGTGGCATAGCCAATCATTACGATGATATCGACGATAATAGTGGTTGCGCCCAGCACCAGATACTGAATTGCCTGCGGCTGGTGCGGCAGGATGAACTGCGGAAACAGCGCGGCGAGAAACACAATACTTTTGGGGTTAGTGAGATTGACCAGCAGCGCGCGCTGGAACAGGCGGCGGCGTGGCATCGCTCGGGAGACTGCATCCAGATCGATCGCCCCCGATGAACGCCACTGCTGAATACCGAGCCACACCAGGTAGGCGGCACCTGCCCACTTCAGGATTTCAAACGCCAGCAGCGACTGCGAAAACAGGGCACCCAGCCCAATGCCGACCAGCACGATGTGAATGGCCAGGCCCAGCTGTAAACCACTGATGGAGGCTGCCGCGCCGCGATAGCCGTGGCTGATGCCGGTGCTCATGGTATTGATTGCGCCCGAGCCCGGTGAAAGGCTAAGGATGGTGGTGGTAAGAAGGTAGGTCAGCCACCATTCAGTGGTCATGGGTTGCGCTCCCTGTCTGGGCGGAAATGTGACACAATACGCCAGAAACAAGCGTGACGCTACGGGCTGCATGCGCGGCCTGCCCCCTTTATTGGGCGTACGCAGGAGGGGAGATGGAACGACATAAAGCGAGCTGGCTCAATCGGGAAAAAGCCTTTGCCGCCTTTGCGCACGGTCCGCTGCTCGACTTCTGGCACAGCCGCGAAGAGCGCGAATTTGTCGGCGTGGAAAACGTGACCCTGCGCTATGTGCGTTTTACCGCACCGCAGCACCAGCGCGTTATCCTGATTGTCCCCGGACGCATTGAAAGCTACGTTAAATATCCCGAACTCGCCTATGACCTGTTTCACTGCGGCTTTGACGTTGTCATCCTCGATCATCGCGGTCAGGGCCGTTCCGATCGTCTGTTGCAGGATTCTCACCGCGGCCATGTCGTGGAGTTCACGCACTACGTGGAGGATCTGGAAACGCTCTATCTGAAAGAGATAGTGGGCGGCCACTACCAGCAGCGCTATGCGCTGGCCCACTCCATGGGCGGTGCTATCCTGGCGCTGTTTCTGGCACGACAGCCGCAGGCGTTTCACGCCGTGACGCTGGTGGCTCCAATGTTTGGTATTGCGCTGCCGATGCCCTCATTTCTGGCGAACCGCATTCTTGACTGGGCGGAAAAGCGTCCGGCGATCCGCGATGGCTATGCGCTCGGTACCGGACGCTGGCGCGCCCATCCGTTTGGCATCAACCGCCTGACGCACAGCGCTGAGCGTTATCGCCGCAGCCTGCGCTTTTATGCTGACGATCCGGCTATTCGCGTCGGCGGGCCAACCTACCACTGGGTGCGTGAGGGTATCCATGCCGGACGTAATATTCTGAGTCTGGCAGGCACCATTACCACGCCGATCTTGCTGCTCCAGGCGGGTGACGATCGCGTGGTGGATAATCGTTCGCAAGATCTCTTTTGCTCCGCTATGGCCCAGGCAGGCCATGCGTGTGAGGTGCGGGTAATAAAAGAGGCACGTCACGAAATTTTATTTGAAAAAGATGCCATGCGCGCCGAAGCACTGAATGCGCTGGTCGATTTTTTTATGGCACACGTTTAATCCGAATCGTTACCTTACCGGCTACGGCCCAAAACACGACCTGAGGTTTTCATGTTTCAAATCGTCGCATCCGACCTGGATGGCACGCTGCTCTCTCCCGAACATCGACTGACGCCTTACGCGCACGACATACTGCAACAGCTGGTGGCGCGTGATATTCACTTTGTCTTTGCCACCGGACGCCACTATATCGACGTGGGGCAGATGCGCGACAAGCTGGGCATTCCCGCCTATATGATCACGTCGAACGGCGCGCGCGTGCACAACGCCCAGGGCGAGCTGGTGTTCAGCCACAACCTTGATGAAGATATTGCGCTGGAGCTGTTCGGCCTGCACTACGCCAACCCCGATATTCTTACCCACGTCTACCGTGACGATGAGTGGTTTATGAGCCAGGCGCGCCCGGAGGAGCAGGACTACTTTCGTGAGTCGGTATTTAACTACCAGGTTTACGAACCGGGCCTGCTGCCAGGAGATAACATCAGCAAAGTCTTTTTCACCAGTGACAATCCTGAAGCGCTCGTTCCGCTGGAGCTGGCACTGCAGGCGCGCTGGGGCGATCGTGTTAACGTCAGCTTTTCGCTGCCTACCTGTCTGGAAGTGATGGCGGGCGGGGTATCTAAAGGTCATGCGCTGGAGGCTGTGGCGAAGCAGCTGGGCCACTCACTCAAAGAGTGCATCGCGTTTGGTGATGGCATGAACGACGTTGAAATGCTGAGCATGGCGGGAAAAGGCTGCATCATGCGCAACGCGCATCAGCGCCTGAAGGATACGCTGCCCGAGCTGGAAGTGATTGGCAGCAATGCTGACGATGCCGTGCCGCATGCACTGCGTACGCTGTTCTTAGCATGAAAAAAGGCCGGTATTGCACCGGCCCTGGTTCATTACAGCGACGCGAGGCGCTGTTTGTGTTTGCGCTCGTTAATCATTGTGAGCAGCAGCAGAATAACAGCCAGCACACAACCGACCACCATGACCAGGAAGCCGCCGTCCCAGCCAAAGAAGTCAACGGTATAGCCAACGATGGCGCTGGCGGCAACCGAGCCGCCCAGATAGCCGAACAGCCCGGTAAAGCCTGCTGCCGTCCCTGCCGCTTTCTTCGGGGCCAGCTCCAGCGCATGCAGGCCGATCAACATCACCGGACCATAAATCAGAAAGCCGATAACGATCATGCAGGCCATATCAACGCCAGGATTGCCCGGTGGATTGAACCAGTAAACCACCGTTGCAATTGTCACCAGCGTCATAAAAAACACGCCGGTCGCGCCGCGATTGCCTTTAAACACCTTGTCCGACATCCAGCCGCAGAGCAGCGTGCCCGGAATACCCGCATATTCATACAGGAAGTAGGCCCATGAGGACTTGTCCAGCGTGAAGTGCTTCACCTCTTTCAGATAGGTCGGTGACCAGTCAAGAATGCCGTAGCGGAGCAGATAGACAAAGACGTTGGCCAGCGCGATGTACCACAGCAGCTTATTAGGCAGGACATACTGCATAAAAATCTGCTTCGCCGTCAGCTCTTCTTCATGCGAGGCGCTGTAGTCGGGTGGATAGTCATTTTTGTAGGCTTCAATCGGTGGCAGACCACAGGACTGCGGCGTATCGCGCATTAACGCGAAGGCGATCAGCGCGACGATGATGGCACCGAAAGCCGGCATATAGAGTGCTGCTTTCCAGTCGTTAAACCAGGCCATGCCGAGCAGGAACAGCAGCGGGGGAAGGCCGCCGCCCACGTTATGTGCACAGTTCCAGACGGAGACAATTCCGCCACGCTCTTTCTGCGACCACCAGTGCACCATCGTGCGGCCACACGGCGGCCACCCCATGCCCTGGAACCAGCCGCAGATAAACAGCAGGCTGAACATGATCATAATGCTGGAGGTGGCCCAGGGAACAAAGCCCATGATCAGCATCACCGCAGCGGCAAGGATCAGGCCGGCGGGTAAGAACACGCGCGGATTGGAACGGTCAGACACCGAGCCCATGATAAATTTCGAAAAGCCGTAGGCAATGGAGATACCTGAAAGCGCAAAGCCAAGATCGCCGCGTGAAAAACCCTGTTCGACCAGATAAGGCATGGCCAGTGCAAAGTTCTTACGCACCAGATAGTAGGCGGCATAGCCGAAAAATATCCCCAGGAAAATCTGCCAGCGCAGACGACGATAAAGTGGATCGACGCGATCCTCAGCGACTTGCGGTCGATGTGGTGCAGGTTTAAAAATACTCAGCATAAAGGCCCCCCAGGGCGCATTGTTATAAGTAAAATCAGCGATTTCGCCCAGAAACGAAATGAAATGCTCTTTTCCGCGTCTATTTTGTCCTTTTTCGCGCATCAAGGCTGTGATAGTTGACACATTTGTTACAGTTTTATGACAATAACGGTAAGTAATGTTTATTTTGTGGCACGGTTTTGCTCTGCCACCGGAATATACAGGGACTGATCGTTTTAATTGCGAACACTTGTAAACCAGAAATCGCCACGCGCCTGCAGCACTTTGATTACACTATCGGCCTCACCTTATTTCGGGATCGAAGCTGTGCTGTTATTGATCGTTACGACCATTCTCTGGGCTTTTTCATTTAGCCTGATCGGGGAATATCTGGCGGGGCAGGTGGATACCTGGTTCTCCGTATTAATGCGCCTGGCGCTGGCAGCGCTGGTGTTTTTGCCTTTCTTGCGCTGGCGCGGCTACCGTCCGTCAACGCTGCTGCTCTATATGCTGGTAGGAATGCTGCAGCTCGGCATCATGTATCTGATCAGCTTTGAAGCTTATCTCTATCTCAGCGTCTCAGAGTTCCTGTTGTTTACCGTGATGACGCCGCTGTACGTGACGCTCATTTACGATCTGATTAGCAAACGGCCACTGCGCATCGGTTACGCTTTTAGCGCCCTGCTCGCCGTGGCCGGAGCCGCCATCATTCGCTATGACAAGGTCAGCGATCACTTCTGGTTTGGCCTGCTGCTTGTGCAGCTGGCAAATATCTGTTTTGCCGTCGGCATGGTGGGTTACAAACGACTTCAGGAAACGCGTCCCATGCCGCAGCACACGGCGTTTTCATGGTTTTATCTCGGTGCGGTGCTGGTTGCTATCCTGGCCTGGTCTCTCTGGGGTAACCCGGACAAGCTGCCGACAACGTCGCTGCAGTGGGGAATTTTAGTCTGGCTGGGGGTGGCTGCTTCGGGTCTGGGCTATTTTATGTGGAACTACGGCGCGACGCAGGTCGATGCGGGCACGCTGGGGATCATGAACAACATGCACGTTCCGGCGGGGCTGCTGGTGAATCTGGCTATCTGGCAGCAAACCCCCCACTGGCCCAGCTTTATTGCCGGCGCACTGGTTATTTTTGCTTCGCTCTATGTCCATAAGCGCTGGATAACAGGCCATAAGTAAGCGTTTGATGGCCTGTTTGATCGGGAGCTTACTGACGAGAGTAAGCCCCGGCTGATTATTTTCCTGAATCTTGCGGCGGCAGCGCGCCTACCTGTATTTTATTTTGCAGCCAAACAGCCGGTTAATCACCCTGATTGTTTTGTTTACCGCCAGGCTGTTTTTGTCAGAGTAAGCCAGTAATTCACGCATATCCTCTGCAAGTTGATCGGCGGGTAACGACTCCGTTTTTTGGACGGCCCCACTGACGTGAGCGAGCTCGCTTCTGCATAATTCCTGCATTTCTCATCCTTAGTGAAGGTTTCTGGTCGGGCGGCTTTTTAGCCGCAGCGACAAAGGATTAAGCGGTCCGCAGCGAGAAAGGAATCGTAATTTATTTAAAGAGGCGAAAGATCATCTCTGGCAGGTGTATTAACACCTGCCGGTGAGGAGAGATTATTTTGCTTTTTTTACCGGTGTCGGACGCAGCGTCAGCGTCAGTCCTTTCAGGAAATTGCGCATAATCTGGTCGCCACACTCACGATAATTTTTATGGTCTGGCTTGCGAAAAATGGCACCGATCTCAGCCTGAGAAACATTGAAGTTTGCTTTTGCCAGGACAGCAGGAATATCGCTGGTTTTAAGGTCAAAAGCGATCCGCAGCTTTTTCATATAAATGTTATTGTTCATGCGGCGTTCAATTGAGGGGGCAGGAGCCTCTTCGCTTTTGCCACGGCGGAAAAAGATCAGACCGTTAAGAAAGTAGCCCATCAGGACATCCGGCAGCGGTTTGAATGCCAGCTCGTCTTCTTTTTTTAGCCACGCCTGCACATCATCCAGCGGAATCTCACAGTCGGCCAGCGCGAAAATCTCCACCACTTTGGCATCGCTTAAATCCAGCATAAAGCGCACGCTGCGCAGAATATCATTATTGGTCATGGTGAGATTTTCTCATGGTCGATAAACAGGCTGCGCATTATAGGGGAAATTGCGCTTCAGCGTTGCAAAATCACGCCAGGATGCGCTGCGTCGCGCACAAAGGGCAGGTGCGCACAGGCGTGCTGGCGTGCAAAGCGGGTAAATGCCTCCAGCACCGGCTGACGCTGCTCGCCGTCGCGTACGGCGGCATACAGACGACTCCACAAGCCATCACCGAGCGTTTTAGTGACAATTAATCCCTGCTTTTCAAAACTTTCCACCACCCAGTGCGGCAGTGCGGCAATACCCATGCGCGCCGATACCATCTGGATCAGCAGCAGGGTGTTATCAACGCTTTTCAGCGCCGGACTGACGCCGGCGGGTTGCAGAAAGTGACGCCAGATATCCAGTCGCTGACGCTGCACCGGATAGATCATCAGCACTTCCTCTGCCAGATCCTCAGGCGCGATGTGCTCAACCTGCGCCAGCGGATGATCAGGCGCCATGACCAGCCTTACCTCAAAATCAAACATTGGCGTGTAGTGCAGGCCGCTGCGCGGCAGGATATCCGAGGTGAGCACCACATCCAGCTCACCCTGTTGCAGTGCAGGCTGCGGGTCGAAGGTGACGCCCGATTTGAAATCCATCACCACCTGCGGCCAGTTCTGGCGGAAATTATCCAGAGCAGGCGTCAGCCATTGAATGCAGCTGTGACATTCAATGGCAATGCGCAGCGTGGCCTGATGGGGTTCATGGCACGCCTGTAGCGCCTGCTGGATCTGCGGCAGCACCTGCTCTGCCAGCTGCAGCAGAATTTCACCCTGCGGCGTGAACCGCAGCGGCTGGCTTTTGCGAACAAACAGGCGGAATCCCAGCCGCTGCTCAAGATCGCTGAACTGGTGAGACAACGCCGATTGCGTCTGATGGAGCTGTGCGGCAGCGGCGGCCAGCGAGCCGGTATTACGCAGAGCCTGGAGCGTCCGCAGATGCTTGAGTTCGATCATGAGAGTCCTTCACATCGAGATTGAACAATTTGCGCTTGAGCAGCATACAGTACCCGCAGAATATAGCGGTGTAAACATCTGGACGGCTAAACATCCTGAGTTTCCGGGCGAAGCGCAGGAGAATAATTATCTGGAGAAGCGTAAATGACCATTTTGACTCATACCCTCGGTTTTCCCCGCATTGGCCTGCGGCGTGAGCTGAAAAAAGCGCAGGAAGGCTACTGGGCTGGCACTCTTTCTCAGCAGGCGTTGCTGGCCGTAGGGCGTGAACTACGCGCCCGGCACTGGCAACAGCAGAAAGACGCGGGTGTCGATCTGCTGCCGGTGGGGGATTTCGCCTGGTACGATCATGTCCTGACCACCAGCCTGCTGTTGGGCAACGTACCGGCGCGGCACCGAAGTAAAGGGGGGGACATAGACCTGGATACGCTTTTCCGGATTGGTCGTGGTCGCGCACCGACAGGCGAACCGACCGCCGCCGCCGAGATGACCAAATGGTTTAATACCAACTATCACTACATCGTGCCGGAATTTACGCAGGGCCAGCAGTTCAGGCTAAGCTGGACGCAGCTGCTGGATGAAGTCGACGAAGCCCTGGCGCTGGGTCACCGGGTAAAACCGGTCCTGCTCGGCCCCGTCACCTACCTGTGGCTGGGCAAAGTGAAGGGTGAAGAGATGGATCGTCTGTCGCTGCTGAACGAGATCTTACCGGTTTATCAGCAGGTGCTGGGCGAGCTCAAAAAACGCGACGTGGAGTGGGTACAAATTGATGAGCCCGCGCTGGCGCTGGCGTTGCCGCAGGCGTGGCGCGAGGCCTTTCAACCGGCTTACGCTGCGCTACAGGGGGAGGTGAAGCTGCTGCTGACCACCTATTTTGACAGCATCAGTCAGAACCTTGATGCCATCTGTAAACTGCCAGTGCAGGGACTGCATGTCGATCTGGTGCATGGGCATGATGATATTGCCTGGCTCAATGCACAGCTACCGGCGGAATGGCTGCTGTCGCTCGGCGTAATCAACGGACGTAACGTCTGGCGTGCTGATTTGAGCCACTGGTTTGCGCGTCTGCAACCGCTGATAAGCCAGCGTGATCAGCTGTGGATTGGCTCCTCCTGTTCGCTGCTGCACAGCCCCATCGATCTCAGTGTTGAAACCCGTCTTGATGATGAGGTTAAAAGCTGGTTCGCTTTTGCGCTGCAAAAGTGTGGCGAGCTGAAGCAACTCAGCGATGCGCTCAATAACAACGATCCCTCTTCGCTGGCGGCATGGAGTGCGCCGATCCGCAACCGCGCCCACTCTGATCGCGTCCACAATCCTGCGGTCGCTACGCGTGTCGCGGTCATCTCTGCGCAGGATACCCAACGTCAGCATCCCTATCCCGAACGCGCCCGCGCGCAGCGCCGCCGCTTTAATCTGCCCGCCTGGCCAACCACTACGATTGGTTCTTTTCCACAAACCACGGATATTCGCGCACTGCGTCTTGACTTCAAAAAAGGCAACATTGATAGCGGCCGCTACCGTACCGGCATTGCAGAACATATCAAACAGGCGATTGTTGAGCAGGAGCGTCTTGGCCTGGATGTGCTGGTGCACGGTGAAGCGGAGCGCAACGACATGGTGGAATATTTCGGTGAAAATCTCGACGGCTTCGTTTTTACCCAGAACGGCTGGGTACAGAGCTATGGCTCACGCTGCGTTAAGCCGCCGATCATTACGGGTGATATCAGCCGGCCAAAGCCCATTACCGTAGAGTGGGCAACCTATGCCCAGTCGCTGACCAGCAAACCGGTAAAAGGCATGCTGACCGGGCCGATAACCCTCCTCTGCTGGTCCTTTCCGCGCGAAGATCTGGCGCGCGAAACCATTGCAAAGCAAATTGCACTGGCACTGCGTGATGAAGTGGCGGATCTGGAAGCAGCCGGGATAGGTATTATCCAGATTGATGAACCTGCGCTGCGCGAAGGTTTGCCGCTGCATCAGTCCGACTGGGCAGCATACCTGAAGTGGGCGGTGGACGCTTTTCGCCTGAGTGCCGCGGTGGTAAAAGATGATACTCAAATCCATACCCACATGTGCTACTGCGAGTTTAATGACATTATGGAGGCTATCGCCGCGCTGGATGCGGATGTCATCACCATCGAGACGTCGCGTTCCGACAGTGATCTGCTTGCGTCGTTTAAGGCGTTTACCTACCCCAATGAGATTGGTCCCGGCGTGTATGACATTCATTCACCTAACGTGCCAGGCGTAGAGTCGATAGAGAATCTGCTGCGTAAAGCGGCGCAGAGCATTCCGCAAGCGCGTCTGTGGGTGAACCCGGACTGCGGGCTGAAGACGCGTGGCTGGACGGAAACCCGCCAGGCGCTGGCAAATATGGTAGAGGCGGCGAAGAGACTGCGGAGTGAGACAATCGGGTAGGCAGGCTGCTGGGGCGCGCGGACGCGCCCCGTTTTCATGGCGGTTTATTCCACGCCAAACTGCCTGAACCAAACCAGCATACGCGCCCAGCCATCCTGCGCCGACTCCGCGTGATAGCTCGGACGGTAGTCGGCATTAAAGGCGTGGCCAGCATCCGGATAAACCACAATTTCTGCTTTGGCGTTAGCGGCATGCAGTGCCTGACGCATCTGCTCAACGCTTTCCAGCGGAATGCTTTCATCCTGGCCACCGTAAAGGCCCAGCACCGGTGCGCCCAAATCAACCGCGATATCAATCGGATGCTTCTGCTGCTTCATGGTTTTTTCGCCGATCAGGCGGCCATACCAGGCCACTGCCGCACGTAGCTGGGGGTTATGCGCAGCGTAAAGCCAGCTAATGCGGCCTCCCCAGCAGAAGCCGGTAATCCCCATACGACGAATATCACCGCCGTTGCGTGCCGCCCAGTTAGCCGCGTGATCGAGATCGGAGAGCACCTGACTGTCTGGTACTTTGCTGACCAGCTCCTTAAACAGCGTCGGGATATCGTGATAATCACTGGGATCGCCTTCGCGGAAGTAAAGCTCAGGCGCGATGGCCAGATAGCCTTCCAGCGCCAGTCTGCGACAGATATCGCGAATATGCTCGTGTACGCCAAAGATTTCCTGAACCACCAGCACCACCGGCAGCGGACCGCTGGCCTCTTTCGGTTTTGCATACCAGGCAGGCATATTTTCGCCCTGACTGGGAACGGAGGTTTCACCCGTATGAATGGCCGGGCTGTCAGTATGGATAGTGGTCGAAGCGGTGGGCTGTACTGCGGGTGCAAAGCCGCCCGACGAGGATTTTTGTGCCATATTGTCTTCGGTTTTCATTCTTATCTCCGTGCTGGCAGTAGCGCAATCACGTAACTATAGCCTGGCCAGCTCGCGTCTGGGCCATGGACCGGGAAGAGAGTAGGGAGCAAGCAAACACACTCTTCTCTTTAACATTGCTGCAAACCCGGACCCACACAGCTTGTAGCAATGGGACGATGAATGGATTGGTTATGTGATTTAGATCTCATTGTGTTATTGACTAAATGTAACATTCATTTTTTTAGGTGATTGTTGTCACATAAATTTGCGCTACGCTCGCGTAGAGTGGCGCGCTTCACTTCCCTCTTCAGGAGTTTGCTATGTCTGACGTTTTCCACCTTGGCCTCACCAAAGCCGATTTGCAAGGCGCAACCCTGGCTATCGTTCCCGGCGATCCAGAGCGTGTAAAGAAAATTGCCGGACTGATGGAGGATGCCCAGCCGCTGGCGTCGCATCGTGAATTTACCTCCTGGCTGGCGAAGCTGGATGGCAAACCCGTAGTGGTCTGCTCGACCGGCATCGGTGGGCCTTCAACCTCCATCGCGGTAGAGGAGCTGGCGCAGCTTGGCGTACGCACCTTCCTGCGCGTCGGCACCACGGGCGCCATTCAGCCGCACATAAACGTTGGCGACGTGCTGGTCACGACCGGCGCAGTGCGTCTTGACGGAGCCAGCCAGCATTTTGCGCCGCTTGAATTCCCGGCAGTAGCAGACTTTGCCTGCACGACGGCGCTGGTCGCTGCGGCAGAAGCGAGCGGGTCGGTAACCCATATTGGCGTGACCGCCTCTTCAGACACCTTCTATCCCGGCCAGGAGCGTTATGACACTTTCTCCGGCCGCGTGGTGAGCCGCTTTCAGGGATCGATGAAAGAGTGGCAGCAGATGGGCGTGCTTAACTATGAGATGGAGTCTGCGACGCTGCTGACCATGTGTGCCAGTCAGGGGCTACGCGCAGGAATGGTGGCGGGCGTGATTGTTAACCGCACCCAGAAAGAGATCCCGGATGCACAGACCATGAAGCAGACCGAAAGCGATGCGGTGAAAATTGTGGTCGAAGCGGCGCGCCGTTTGCTATAACGCTTTTCAGGCAGCGTGCGCGCTGCCTCTGCTCTTTACAGCAAAAGCGAGGATCGCCAGATGCGTCAGAAACCGGCTTTATCCATCAATTCCGCCGCGATGCAGGCGCGTCTGAATGAGACCGCCGCGCGCTTCCGCCAGCATATGGCGCAGCAGGATTACGCTGCCGCCGCAAAGTGTTGTGAGGAGGTGTTGCGCGCGATGCCGAATCAAATGCAGGTGCTGAGCGACTACGCGCTCTGCCTGATGCGCCTGGGTCACTACAGTAAGTCTTACAGGGTTTATCAAAAGATCTATCAGGCACCGCCTGCGGTGCGCGCCACCGCATCGGAGACCTGGCTGGATGGTCTGGCGGAGCTGTGCGGCTGGATGGGTAAACAGGATGAGCTGGCGAAATATGGCCTGGAAGCGTTAAATCATTCGGATGCCCGCTTTCGCGCAGGGCCGCGCGACGCTTTTCCCTGCGAACAGCCCGCGCCGATCGATCTCAGCAGGCCAGAGCAGAACATCATTGCTTTTAGCCTGTATGGGGGCCATCCACGCTACTGCGAAACCCTGCTCAAGAACGTCGAAGTGGCACCAACGCTCTATCCTGGCTGGACCTGCCGCATCTATCTTGACGGGAGCGTGCCGCAGCATGTGTGGCAACGACTTAACCAGCCGCATGTTCAGCTGGTCGATATGTCACAGGAAAAAGTGATTCTCCCTACGCTGTGGCGCTTTCTGGTGATGGACGATCCTCGCGTCAAACGCTTCATTATTCGCGATGCCGATTCGCTCCTGTCAGAGCGTGAGGCCGCGGCGGTCGACGCGTGGCTTGATTCACCCTACTGGTTCCACCATATGCGCGATTACTTCTCCCATACCGAGCTGTTGCTGGCGGGAATGTGGGGCGGTTGCAACGGCGTCTTCAGCAATATGGCGCAGTCGATGCGCGACTTTATTGCCCGCTACAGCGGTAACCCGCGCTTTACCGATCAATATTTCCTGAAGGTTGCGCTCTGGCCGACGGTGCGTGAGAGCCTGCTGAGCCACGACGAGATTTTTCATTTTCATCAGGCGCAGCCATGGCCGCCACATGCGCCGGTGCGCTGGCAAACGGCGCGTTTCCATGTGGGCAGCAATGCCGGTTTTGCCAGCATGGCGGGTAAGGCAACGGTAAAAGAGGGCGAGGTGCAGCCCGTTGAGCTCACCTGGGGCGGCAACGCGTTTGTCTATTCCGCACTCGTAACGGGCGACGAGTGGACGATGTCGATGCCGTTTTTCCTGACTGACGCCTGGAAAGCGGGGGAGTTAACGGTGAAAGCGCTGTAACGCTGCGCGTGCGCCGAAAATAGTCTGGACATTCATACAGGCCGACTTTACCTTTTCCCGAGCAACGCGCGTCGCGAGGGAAATATGGATCAGCAGATTGTTATCAGCGCCTGTCTGGCGCTCGCCGGATTGGGTATTGGCTGGATTCTGGCGCAGCTGCGCGCCAGCTATCAGGCGGCCAGCTTTACCACCGAGCGTCGTTTGCAGCAGGAGGCGCAGCAGCGTCAGCAGCAGGAGCTGGAACAGCTTCAGCGACTGTTGCAGCAGCGCGAACAGGAGTTACGTCAGCTACATGGCTCGCTAAGCGGCGCGCAGGAGCGGCTGCAACAGCTGGATTACTGGCGCAGTGAGTGCGAACAGCTCAACCGTGAGTTACGCAATCAGCTGGACGTTAACAGCGCGCAGGAAGCGGAGCTGCGCGAAGTCACTATCCGCCTTGAAGAGACGCGCTTCGCCGCTGAAGAGAAGCAGCGTTTACTGACCAACAGCGAACAGCGCCTCAGCGCGCAGTTTGAAAATCTCGCTAACCGTATATTCGAAAACAGCGGCCGCCGCGTCGATGAACAGAATCGCCAGAGTCTGAACAGCCTGATTAGTCCGCTACGCGAGCAGCTGGACGGCTTTCGCCGACAGGTGCATGAGAGTTTCGGTCAGGAGGCGCGCGAGCGGCACACGCTGGCGCATGAGATACGTCAGCTGCAGCAGCTGAATGCACAGATGGCGCAGGAGGCGATTAACCTGACCAAAGCGCTCAAAGGCGATAACAAAATTCAGGGCAACTGGGGCGAAGTGGTGCTGAGCCGCGTGCTGGAGGCGTCTGGTCTGCGTGAAGGCCACGAATATCAGACGCAGGTCAGCCTGCAGTCGGAGCAGCAGGGCAGAATGCAGCCGGATGTCATTGTGCGTCTGCCGCAGGGCAAAGATGTCGTGGTCGATGCCAAGATGACGCTGGTGGCCTATGAGCGCTATTTTAACGCCGAAGATGACATCACGCGGGAGCAGGCGTTACAGGAGCACGTTGCCGCCGTTCGTAGCCATATTCGCCTGCTAGGGCGAAAAGACTATCAGCAGCTGGCCGGTCTGCGCTCGCTGGATTATGTGCTGATGTTTATCCCGGTAGAGCCGGCTTTTTTGCTGGCTATCGACCGTCAGCCCGAGCTGATCAGCGAGGCGCTACAGCAAAATATTATGCTGGTGAGCCCAACCACGCTGCTGGTGGCGCTGCGAACCATCAATAATCTCTGGCGCTATGAGCATCAGAGCCGCAATGCGCAGCAGATCGCTGAACGCGCGGCGCGTCTGTACGACAAAATGCGGCTCTTCGTCGATGACATGAGCGGAATCGGCCATAATCTGGATAAGGCGCATCACAGCTACCGTGAGGCGATGAAAAAACTGGCAGAAGGGCGTGGCAACCTGATTGCGCAGAGTGAAGCGTTTAAATCCCTGGGCGTTGAAGTTAAACGTTCGATTAATCCCCAGTTAGTTGAGCAGGCGATGCCGGAAAAGGCATGGGACGAAGAGCCGGAGCCAGATGAGGTATCGAATCCGGTGGATGCGCGTGTGAGGCGGCTCCATGAATAAGCGGGTCGTCGCGTGCCTGACTACCCTGACTCTGATACACTTCGGGAAGTATTGTTTGTGGAACAGGTAAAACCGATGGCAGATGAATCACAGCAGGAAACTACCCATTTTGGCTTTCAGACGGTCGCCAAAAGCGAAAAAGCTGACAAAGTTGCGGACGTGTTTCATTCCGTAGCGGCGAAATATGACCTGATGAACGATCTGATGTCCTTTGGCATCCATCGCATCTGGAAGCGTTTTACCATTGACAGCAGCGGCGTGCGTCGTGGACAGCGCGTGCTCGATTTGGCAGGCGGTACAGGCGATTTGACGGCGAAGTTCTCTCGTCTGGTTGGCGAGAACGGTCAGGTGGTGCTGGCGGATATCAACAGTTCCATGCTGAAGATGGGCCGCGACAAGCTGCGCAACCTCGGCGTGGTCGGCAACGTCAGCTACGTGCAGGCTAACGCGGAAGCGCTGCCCTTCCCGGATAACCATTTCGACTGCATCACCATCTCGTTTGGCCTGCGTAACGTGACCGACAAAGAGAAAGCGCTTGCCTCGATGTTCCGCGTGCTTAAGCCGGGCGGACGCCTGCTGGTGCTGGAGTTTTCTAAGCCGGTTCTTGACCCGCTCAGCAAGGCCTATGATGCCTACTCGTTCCATATTCTGCCTCGCGTTGGGCAGCTGGTCGCGCAGGATGCCGAAAGCTATCGCTATCTGGCCGAGTCGATTCGTATGCATCCCGATCAGGAGACCCTGAAGGCGATGATGAACGACGCGGGCTTTGAGAATACCAGCTACTACAACATGACCGGCGGCATTGTCGCGCTGCATCGTGGATTTAAGTTTTAACCGGATATGGTAATGCGCTTAACGCCCCTGATTACTGCCGGTCTTGAGACCGCGCTAAACCGTGTGCTCTATCGCGATCGCAGCCTGAAAGCCGCACGCCAGCGTCTGGCAGGGCAGGTTCTCACGCTGCGCCTCGATGAGCTTTCCCATCCGCTGGTGCTGGTGTTTAGCGAGCACCAGCTCGACGTCCTGAGCGACTGGCAGGACAGCAGTGACTGCACCGTGATCACACAGCTGAAAACCCTGCCAAAGCTGCGCGATCGCCAGCAGCTCACCAGCCTGATCCGCAGCGGTGAGCTACAGGTTGAAGGCGATCTGCAGGTGGTGCAGCGCTTTTCCGCACTGATCGATCTGGCGGAGCTGGATCCGGCTGAGTATCTCGCCCCCTGGATTGGCGACATCGCCGCGCAGGGTGTCAGCCAGGCGGCGCAGCGTGTGCTACAGCGTGTTCGCAGTGAAGTCGTACGTCGTCAGGATTATCTGGGGCAGGCATTAACCGAAGAGTGGCGCGTCGCGCCCGGCGCGCTGGAGCTGGCGTGGTTTTCTGAGGAGGTAGACGCGATGGAACGTTCGCTTGATGCGCTGAATGCGCGTTTAGCGCAGCTGGAGGCGAAATGACGTTTGGAGAAATTCGCCGTTTATATTTCATCATCAAGGTTTTTTTAACCTACGGTCTTGATGAACTGATTCCCCGCATGCGCCTTACCCTTCCGCTGCGCCTCTGGCGTCGCGGTATTTTCTGGATCCCTAATCGCCACAAAGACGAAGAGATCGGCGTTCGTATGCGTCTGGCAATGGAGCAGCTGGGGCCAGTGTGGATTAAGTTTGGTCAGATGCTTTCAACGCGTCGCGATCTCTTTCCCCCTCTTATCGCCGATCAGCTGGCTATCCTGCAGGATCGCGTCGCGCCTTTTGATGGTCTTAAAGCCAAAGAGCAGATTGAAAAGTCTATCGGCGGTCCGGTGGATACCTGGTTTGATGATTTTGATATCAAGCCGCTGGCGTCAGCATCGATCGCTCAGGTGCATACCGCTACGCTGAAAGCCACCGGCAAGAAAGTGGTGATCAAGGTGATCCGCCCCGATATCCTGCCGGTGATCAAGGCGGACATGAAGCTGATCTACCGCCTGGCGCGCTGGGTGCCGCGCTTGCTGCCGGATGGTCGTCGTCTGCGTCCGATGGAAGTGGTGCGCGATTATGAAAAAACCCTGATTGACGAACTGAACCTGCTGCGTGAAGCAGCTAACGCCATTCAGCTGCGCCGCAACTTCGAAGAGAGCCGCATGCTTTATGTGCCAGAAGTTTATTCTGATTACTGTAGCGAAACCATGCTGGTCATGGAGCGCATTTACGGCATTCCTATCTCAGATGTCGCGATGCTGGAGCAGCACGGTGTCAATATGAAGCTGCTGGCCGAGCGCGGCGTGCAGGTCTTCTTCACGCAGGTGTTCCGCGACAGTTTCTTCCACGCCGATATGCATCCCGGCAACATCTTTGTCAGCTACGACCATCCGGAAGATCCGCAATATATCGGCATTGACTGTGGCATTGTGGGCTCGCTGAACAAAGAAGATAAGCGTTACCTGGCAGAGAACTTTATCGCTTTCTTTAACCGCGACTACCGCAAAGTTGCGGAACTGCACGTTGACTCAGGCTGGGTACCGCCAGATACCAACGTTGAAGATTTTGAGTTCGCCATTCGCACCGTCTGCGAACCTATCTTTGAGAAGCCGCTGGCAGAAATCTCGTTCGGTCATGTGCTGCTTAACCTGTTCAGCACCGCACGTCGTTTCAACATGGAAGTACAGCCGCAGCTGGTTCTGCTGCAAAAAACCTTACTCTATATTGAGGGGATTGGCCGCCAGCTCTACCCGCAGCTCGACCTGTGGAAAACGGCGAAGCCGTTCCTGGAAGAGTGGATTAAAGACCAGATTGGTCTGCCTGCTCTTTTGCGCGCTGTGAAAGACAAAGCGCCTTTCTGGGCAGAAAAGCTGCCGGAGTTGCCGGAATTGTTTTACGAGAGTATGCGGCACCATAAGCTTTTGCAGCATAGCGTGAATAAGCTGACTACCGATATGCAGGATCAGCGGACGCGTCAGCACAAATCGCGTTACCTGTTTGGCGTCGGTGCGACCCTGCTGTTAAGCGGCACGGCCGTATTGTTGAGTCGCCCGGACTGGGATTTCTTTCCGGCTCTGTTAATGGCGGCAGGCATCGTCACCTGGTTAATCGGCTGGCGCAAGACAAACTAATTGTCAGCCACGCCTGAATCGCGGTAATGTCGCAGCCTTAAGCCCGGCGTCATCAGGGCTTTTGGCTGACATTACTCTTCTCACTATCTCGCAACATCAGAGGCACTATCTCATGGGCGGTATCAGTATCTGGCAATTATTAATTATTGCCGTCATCGTTGTTCTCCTGTTTGGCACCAATAAGTTAAAAAACCTGGGTTCAGATCTCGGTTCCTCCATCAAGGGCTTTAAAAAAGCCATGAGCGACGACGACGAGAAAAAAAGCCAGCCAAATCAGCAGGACGCTGATTTCAATGCCAAAACGCTGGCGGATAAACAGCAAACTTCGACTAACAAAGAAGACGTTAAAAACGACAAGCAGGTGTAAACCGTGTTCGACATTGGTTTTAGTGAACTGGTACTGGTGTTCGTGATTGGCCTGATCGTACTGGGTCCACAGCGGCTGCCGGTTGCGGTTAAGACAGTAGTCGGCTGGATCCGGGCAATACGCTCGCTGGCTGCCAACGTACAGCACGAACTGGCGCAGGAACTCAAGCTCCAGGAACTACAGGACAGCCTGAAGAAGGTGGAAGAGGCCAGTCGCGGGACGATGTCGCCCGAGCTGAAAGAGTCAATGGAAGAGCTGCGTAAAACCGCCGATTCCATGAAGCGGTCGGTTCAGCAAAGCATTGACATCGAAAAAGCTGAAGATGAAGCCAATACCATCCATGCGCCACAGCAGCGCGCGGCTGAATCTGTAACGCCAGCGACGGCTGAAACCCAGGCCAGTGCGCCTGCGCAAGCGCCCGATATGGCCGCCGGGCGTGCCGCCACGACTAAATCCAATGTGAACCAGGAAGCGCCGGTTATTAAGCCTGAACCGGCCGCTTCGCGTAGCCCGGCAACCTCCTCTTCAAGTGATGAACGATAACCATGGCCGTTGAAGATACCCAACCGCTTATCAGCCATCTGATTGAGCTGCGTAAGCGTCTGCTTTACTGCATTGCCGCCGTATTTGTGATTTTCATGGCGCTTATCTATTTCGCCAACGATATTTATCATCTGGTTGCATCACCGTTGATCAGCCAGCTGCCGACCGGCGCTAGCATGATCGCAACCGATGTCGCCTCACCGTTTTTTACCCCGATTAAGCTCACCATTATTGTATCGGTCTTCCTGGCCGTACCGGTGATTCTGTATCAGGTGTGGGCTTTTGTCGCTCCGGCGCTCTATCGTCATGAACGCAAACTGGTCATGCCGCTGCTCTTCTCCAGCACGATGTTGTTCTACGTTGGTGTCGCCTTTGCCTATTTTGTGGTGTTTCCGCTGGCGTTCGGCTTCTTTGCCAAGACCGCGCCGCAGGGTGTCACTATTGCAACCGATATCAAGAACTACCTCGACTTCGTTATGACGCTCTTTATGGCGTTTGGCGTGGCGTTTGAAGTTCCGGTCGCCATTGTGCTGCTGTGCTGGACCGGCATCACCACGCCAGAAGATCTGAAAAAGAAACGTCCCTACATTCTGGTTGGCGCTTTCGTTGTTGGGATGCTGCTCACACCACCGGATGTTTTCTCGCAAACTTTGCTCGCTATTCCGATGTACTGCCTGTTTGAAGTCGGCGTATTCTTTTCCCGTTACTACGTCGGGAAGGGACGTTGGACGCAGGATGAGAAACAGGATACCGATTCCTGACTCGCGCTCGAAAAACTTCCCGCACCTGGCGGGTAGAGACTGTTACCGAACCGCCCATCTGGGCGGTTTTTGTTTAATGAGCCATGGGAAAAACTATGTTTGATATCGGTGTAAACCTGACCAGCACGCAATTCGCCGCCGATCGCGACAAGGTGGTAAAGCGTGCGCGCGAAGCGGGCGTCACCGGCATGTTAATCACCGGGACCAACGCGCTGGAGAGTCAGCAGGCGCAGCGGCTGGCGGAGCGCCAGCCCGATTTTTGCTGGTCAACGGCGGGCGTGCATCCGCATCACGCCAGTGAGTGGTCGACGGAGACGGCCAGTACGCTGCGCCGCCTGGCACAACGGCCACAGGTGGTCGCCATTGGCGAGTGCGGGCTTGATTTCAACCGCAATCTTGCGGCGCATGAGCAGCAGGAGTATGCCTTCGACGCGCAGCTGGCGCTGGCGGCTGAACTGAATATGCCCGTGTTTCTTCACTGTCGTGAGGCGCACGACCGCTTTGCGGCGGTGCTGGCACCCTGGCTACCGAAGCTGCCGGGCGCGGTGGTGCACTGCTTTACCGGCACCCGCGAGGAGCTGGAGTCGTGCCTGGCGATGGGGCTTTATATTGGCATTACCGGCTGGGTGTGCGACGAGCGTCGCGGCCTGACGCTGCGCGAGATGCTGCCTGAGATCCCAGCCGATCGTCTGCTGCTCGAGACGGATGCGCCTTATCTGCTACCGCGTGATATGCATCCACGGCCAACGTCACGTCGCAATGAACCCTGTTTCCTGCCGCATATCGTGCAGCAGGTCGCCAGATGGCGTGGAGAGGATCAGGCTGGGCTGGCGGCGCAGTGCGATCGCAACGCGCGTGCGCTGTTTCAGCTGCCCTAGATTTTACGGAACTGTTTGTTGTCGACGCTGCGCATGACCTGCTTGTTGAGCAGGTTGAGCAACAGCATAGAGCGGGTCTCACCGTCAGGCTCGGCAAAAATGGCGCGCAGACCTTCAAAGGTGCCTTCGGTGATGATGACCTCATCGCCGATCTGCGGCGTTTCTGGATCGATCAGCATCTCTGGCGCATCCGTTTGCAGCGCTTCGATCACCGCTGAGGGCACCGTCGCAGGCAGCGTGCCAAAACGCACAAAGTGGCTGACACCACGCGTGCTGCTGATAGTTGTGGTGTGAATCGCTTCCGGGTCGAATTCGATAAACAAGTAATTAGGAAACAGAGGCTCACTCACGGTGGTTCGTTTGCCGCGCACCACTTTTTCCAGAGCGATCATCGGGCTGAGGCAGTGCACCTCTTGCCGCTCAAGATGCTCTTTCGCGCGCAACAGCTGTCCACGTTTGCAATAGAGTAAGTACCAGGATTCCATAAATGCTCCCATCGAATGGACGCTAAGAATAGCAAACCTGCTGCCAGAGTTATAGCGCATCGCAGCGTGGAAAGCTGCCGAGATGGGTAAAGTGGTGGAGGTTTCAGCAAACCCGCTGGCTGATGAAGGAAAATTGACGGACGGCGGTGCGCTGGTACAGACTCGTTGCCCATAACGTTTGCGAAAAGGAGCGGCTAATGGAACTGTTTTTGTTAAGCAACGGCAAGCTGGCTGACGACGCGCCTCTGCTCGGTTATGCGCAGCCGCAGCTGCACGCGATGATCGCTCAGCGCGCTATCCGTTCAGCGGTACTGGTGCCTTACGCTGTTATTCGCGGCGACCACCAGCAGCGCGCCCGCGAGCTGAGTGCATCGCTGGGTATTGAGGTTCGCTGCGTGCAGGATTTTGACACGCCGGTGGCAGCCATCGAACAGGCGGAGCTGATTCTGGTCAGCGGAGGTAATACCTGGCTGCTTAACCAGATGCTGCACGAGACCGGCCTGATTGTGGCCATTCAGCGTGCAGTACGCGAACGTAACGTGCCCTATGTTGGCTGGAGCGCCGGTTGCAATGTGGCCACCCCTTCTATTCGCACCACCAACGATATGCCCGTGCGCAGCAGCGTGGTGTTGCCTGCGCTAGGCCTGTTTCCGGTACAGATTAATCCGCACTACATTGATGCGCACGTCAGCGGGCATATGGGTGAAACGCGTGATGAACGTCTTGCGGAGTTTTGCGCCGTCAATCCTGATGAATCGGTGATTGCGCTGCGCGAAGGTAGTTTTCTGCATGTGCATGAAAATCAGCTCAGTTACGTCAGCGTGCGCGGCGAAGATTTTAAGGTGTTCCGTCATAACCAGCCGGTTCAGACAGGCCGCGATACCGCAGCATTGCAGCCGCTGGTTCCCTTTCGCTGCGACTAAGGTTGCCGCATAAAACCCAACACGCCTGAAGAATCGGCCCTATAATGGCCGATTCACTTTGGCTGGAAGCGAAAGCCGCATGAAATATCACGATTTACGAGACTTCCTCACGCTGCTGGAACAGCGCGGTGAGTTGAAGCGCATAAGCCAGTCTATCGATCCTGAACTGGAGATGACTGAGATCGCCGACCGCACGCTGCGCGCGGGCGGGCCGGCGTTGCTGTTTGAGAATCCCAGGGGCTATGACATGCCGGTGCTGTGCAACCTGTTCGGCACGCCGAAACGCGTGGCGATGGGCATGGGCCAGGAAGAGGTCAGCGCCCTGCGCGAAGTCGGTAAGCTGCTGGCCTTTCTGAAAGAGCCGGAGCCGCCGAAAGGCTTCCGTGACCTGTTCGACAAGATGCCACAGTTCAAACAGGTGCTGAATATGCCGACTAAGCGGCTGCGTAATGCCCCCTGTCAGGAGGTGGTGTTTAGCGGTGATGAGGTCGATCTGTCGCGCATCCCGGTGATGAAGTGCTGGCCGGACGACGCCGCGCCGCTGATTACCTGGGGACTGACCGTCACGCGCGGCCCGCATAAAGAGCGGCAAAACCTCGGCATCTATCGCCAGCAGGTGATTGGCAAAAACCGGCTGATTATGCGCTGGCTCTCCCACCGAGGCGGCGCGCTCGATTTCCAGGAGTGGTGTCAGACCCATCCGGGTGAACGCTTCCCGGTATCGGTCGCGCTTGGTGCCGATCCTGCCACTATTCTCGGTGCCGTCACGCCAGTGCCGGACACGCTGTCAGAGTATGCCTTCGCCGGTCTGCTGCGCGGCAATAAGACCGAAGTGGTGAAGTGCCTCTCTAACGATCTGGAAGTGCCCGCCAGTGCCGAGATTGTGCTGGAAGGCTATATTGAGCCGGGCGATATGGCACCGGAAGGTCCCTATGGCGACCATACGGGCTACTACAATGAAATAGACAACTTCCCGGTTTTCACGGTAACGCACGTTACGCAGCGAAAAAACGCCATTTACCACTCTACCTATACTGGCCGTCCGCCAGACGAACCGGCGGTATTGGGCGTGGCGTTGAACGAAGTGCTGGTGCCCATCCTCATCAAACAGTTTCCGGAAATCGTCGATTTCTATCTGCCACCGGAAGGCTGTTCCTATCGCCTGGCGGTAGTCACGATGAAAAAACAGTACGCAGGGCATGCAAAACGCGTGATGTTTGGCGTCTGGTCATTTCTGCGGCAGTTCATGTACACCAAATTTGTTATTGTGTGTGACGATGATGTTAATGCGCGTGACTGGAATGACGTGATCTGGGCCATTACCACCCGCATGGATCCGGCGCGCGACACGGTACTGGTAGAGAATACGCCGATTGACTACCTGGACTTTGCATCGCCGGTTTCTGGCCTGGGTTCCAAAATGGGTCTGGATGCCACCAATAAATGGCCGGGCGAAACTCAGCGCGAATGGGGACGTCCGATCGTGAAAGATCCCGCCGTAACGGCGCGCATTGACGCAATCTGGGATGACTTAGGCATATTTAATCAGCCGCCGCAGCGCTGACGGCGTGCATAACCACAATGACGACCCGACAGAGGGAACGCATGACAATCTTGAGCTGTAAAGTAACCTCAGTGGAAGCGATTACCGAGACCGTATATCGCGTTCGCCTGATCCCGGAAGCGGATTTCTCTTTTCGCGCCGGGCAGTATTTGATGGTGGTGATGGATGAGCGCGACAAGCGACCGTTTTCGCTTGCCTCAACCCCAATGGAAAAAGAGATTATTGAGCTGCACATTGGCGCATCCGACCATAATCTCTATGCCATGGCGGTGATGGATCGCATTCGCAACGATCGCCAGGTTACCGTTGATATTCCGCACGGTGATGCCTGGCTGCGCGAAGACAGTACGCGCCCCATCGTTCTGATCGCGGGCGGCACCGGTTTCTCCTATGCACGCTCTCTTCTGCTGACCGCGCTGGCGCAGCAGCCGGATCGCGATATCGCCATCTACTGGGGCGGTCGTGAGCTACAGCACCTCTACGATCTGGAAGAGCTGAACGCGCTGGCGGTGAAGCATCCAAACCTGAAAGTGATCCCGGTGGTGGAACAGCCGGAAGAGGGCTGGAAGGGACGGTCCGGCACGGTGCTGACTGCGGTAATGCAGGACTTCGAGACGCTGGCAGAGCATGATATTTATATCGCCGGCCGCTTTGAGATGGCGAAAATTGCCCGCGATCGTTTCTGCGCCGAGCGCGGAGCGAAAGAGGCACAAATGTTTGGTGACGCGTTTGCCTTTATTTAAGGCGCAGCAGGCAGAAAAAACCCGCCCCTGACAGGCGGGAAAAGACTTCCAACGTGATCCAACGTATTACAGACGCTCGAATACGGTGGCGATGCCCTGGCCTAAGCCAATGCACATGCTGGCAAGGCCAAAGCGGGCATCGCGTCGTTCCATAATATTCAGCAGCGTGGTACTGATGCGCGCCCCGGAACAGCCGAGCGGATGGCCCAGTGCTATCGCGCCGCCGTTCAGGTTCACCTTGTCGTCAAGCCGATCCAGCAGGCCGAGATCTTTAATACAGGGCAGCGTCTGTGCGGCAAACGCCTCGTTCAGCTCTACCACCTCAATATCTTCTATGCTTAGTCCCGCACGCTTCAGCGCCAGCTTGCTGGCGGGCACCGGACCGTACCCCATAATGGATGGATCGCAGCCAGTCACCGCCATGCTTCTGATACGTGCGCGTGGCGTCAGGCCCAGTTCGCGTGCGCGGCTTTCGCTCATCACCAGCAGCGCGGCCGCCCCATCCGAGAGGGCTGAAGAGGTACCGGCGGTTACCGTACCGCTGACCGGGTCGAACGCCGGCTTTAACGCCGCCAGCCCTTCCAGGCTGGTCTCCTCACGGATAACCTCGTCGTAGTCATAGCGTTTCAGGACGCCATCAGCGTCGTGTCCGTAGGTGGGGACGATCTCCCGCAGGAAATCGCCGCGCTGTGTCGCTGCCCAGGCGCGCTGGTGCGAGCGTAGAGCAAAAGCGTCCTGCTGCTCACGGCTGATATGGTGCATACGCGCCAGCATCTCAGCAGTCAGGCCCATCATGCCGGCCGCTTTTGCGACCGTGCGGCCCAGCCCGGGGTGGAAATCGACGCCGTGGCTCATAGGGACATGGCCCATGTGCTCAACGCCGCCCACCAGACAGGCGTGCGCATCACCGACCATAATGGCGCGGGCTGCGTCATGCAGCGCCTGCATTGACGAGCCGCACAGGCGATTCACGGTGGTCGCTGGCACGCGATGAGGGATCTCTGCCAGCAGCGCGGCGTTACGCGCAATATTAAATCCCTGTTCCAGGGTCTGCTGCACGCAGCCCCAGACCACATCGTCCAGGCTTGCCGCATCAAGCGACGGATGACGGCTTAACAGCTCGCGCATCAGATGCGCAGAGAGATCTTCGGCCCGCACCTGACGGAATGCGCCGCCCTTGGAGCGGCCCATCGGCGTACGAATCGCGTCGACAATCACCACATTTTCCATTCTCTTTCCCTCACGCGCTCTGTAGCGCGGCTTCATCAATGGGTTGGGCCGCCGGATACCAGCTTTCATGCTGATGCGCTTTTTGCAGCAGGAGCGCGGGCAGTTCATACAGCGGACCAAGCGCGCTGTAGCGTCTGGCCTGGTCGATCACGTTGTTGTTGCCCAGCGTGTCGAGGTAGCGCAGGGCACCGCCGCGGAAGGGCGGGAAGCCCAGACCGTACACCAGCGCCATGTCCGCTTCGGCGGGGGAGGCGATGATGTTTTCTTCCAGGCAGCGCACAACCTCGTTGAGCATCGGGATCATCATGCGGTTAAGGATCTCCTCGTCGCTGAAGAGATGCTTCGCCTCACAGACAGGGGTTAACAGCGTGTCCACTTCGGCGTCGGCCACCTTTTTCGCTTTGCCTTTGCGATCGGTCTCCCAGCGATAGAAGCCTTTGCCTTTTTTCTGACCGTAACGTCCGGCAGCAAACAGGACATCGATAGCGTCGCGGTAATCCTTCTTCATGCGCGTGGGGAAACCGTCCGCCATCACTTGCTGAGCGTGGTGCGCGGTATCGATGCCCACTACGTCCAGCAGCCAGGCCGGACCCATCGGCCAGCCGAACTGCTTCTCCATCACTTTATCGATCTGGCGGAAATCTGCGCCGTCGCGCAGCAGCAGGCTGAACGCCGCAAAGTAGGGGAAGAGCACGCGATTGACGAAGAAGCCGGGACAGTCATTGACCACGATGGGCGTTTTACCCATCTTGCTGGCCCACGCCACCACTTTGCCAATCGTCGCATCACTGCTTTTCGCGCCACGCACGACTTCAACCAGCGGCATGCGCGGCACAGGATTGAAAAAGTGCATACCGCAAAAATTCTCTGGACGCTGCAGCGCCTGCGCCAGCTGGCTGATGGGAATAGTGGAGGTATTAGAGGCAAGCACCGCATCCGCGCGCAGATGCTGCTCGGTTTCCGCCAGCACTTTGGCTTTGATCTGCGGGTTTTCGACCACCGCCTCAACCACAATATCCGCGCGCTCAAAACCAGCGTAGTCGAGCGTTGGCTGAATCATAGCGATAGTGCTGGCCAGTTTAGCGCCATCAATTTTGCCGCGCTCCAGCTGTTTATTCAGCAGCTTGCTGGCTTCGCTCATTCCCAGCGCCAGCGCCTGTGGCTGAATATCTTTCATCTTCACCGGCACGCCTTTCCATGCCGACTGATAACTAATGCCGCCGCCCATAATCCCCGCCCCGAGCACTGCTGCCTGTTCAGGCGTACTGCTGGCGCTGGCATGCTTCTTAGCCAGCCCTTTAACATACTGATCGTTAAGGAATATACCCACCAGTGCGCGTGCTTCGTCACTCTGCGCCAGCGGAACAAACGCGGCGTTTTCCAGCTTAAGTGCATCATCGCGCCCCAGCGAGGCGGCCGCCTCAATGGTACTGACGGCGGTAAGGGGAGCCGGGTAGTGTTTACCTGCGGTTTGCAGTACCACGCTTTTAGCCATGGTAAAGCTCATGGCGGCTTCAATCGGACTCAGGCGCAGCGGCGCCAGCTTCGGCGCGCGTCGGGCCTGCCAGTCATTGTGCGTCATGGCCTCTTTCAGCATGGTAACGGCGGCCTGATGCAGTTTGTCGCTGCTGACCACCGCATCCACCAGGCCCAGTTTAAGCGCGCTGCTGCCGTCCACATCTTTACCCGCAGCAATGATTTCCAGTGCGGCATCCGCTCCCAGCAGGCGCGGCAGACGCACGCTGCCGCCAAAGCCAGGCATAATACCGAGACGAGTTTCTGGCAATCCTATGCGCGCCGTCGGTGTGGCAACGCGGAGGTCTGTCGCCAGAACGCATTCGCAGCCGCCGCCCAGCGCATAGCCGTCGATTGCGGCGATAGTCGGTACGGGCAGATCTTCCAGCCGGTTAAAGATAGCGTTAGCAAAGGCCAGCCATCGGCTGAGTTTTTCAGATGGCGCGTCGAACAGTGACAAAAATTCGGTAATATCGGCACCGACGATAAATGCCGGTTTCGCCGAGCTTAGCAGCACGCCGCGCAGCGTCGTCTGCTGCTCCAGCACGCCAATCGCTTCGCCGAGGCTGGCAACGGTTCTGGTGTCCAGTTTATTGACCGAGCCAGGTGCGTCGAACAGTAGCTCGGCGATGCCGTCTTCGAGCCAGCGCAGGGAAAGAGTCTCGCCTTGGTAGAGCATGTGCGTCTCCTGATCGCGAAAGTTGATCTGGTCATACCAGATGATCAGGAGTGTGCGAGCCATGTTAATTTTTTGCAAACCAATGTTTGCTTATTTGCTAACAGGATCACAGCGTCGGCAACGCGGCGTTCAGGCCACGGCTGTGCTACACTGCGGCGATTTTCGCGACACGGGAGAGCGAGTAATGGATTCACTTAAAACGCTGTATCAGACGCATATCGCAACGCTACAACAGCGTGCGCAACAGGTGCTGGCGCGCCATAAGCTGGATGCGATGTTGATTCACTCCGGCGAGCTACTGACGGTTTTTCTCGACGATCATGACTATCCCTTTAAGGTAAACCCTCAGTTCAAGGCCTGGGTGCCGGTGACGCAGGTGCCGAACTGCTGGCTATGGATTGACGGGGTGAATAAGCCGAAGCTCTGGTTCTATTCTCCGGTAGATTACTGGCATAACGTTGAACCTTTGCCAGATACCTTCTGGACGGATGCGGTCGAGGTCATCGGACTGAAAAACGCCGATGAGATTGCTCAGCTGTTGCCCGTACAGCGCGAAAAGGTCGCCTACATTGGTCCGGTGGTGCAGCGCGCTGCACAGCTCGGCATAAGCAGCGACCATATCAATCCCAAAGCGGTAATCGATTTTCTGCATTACCACCGCAGCATCAAAACAGACTATGAGCTCGCCTGTATGCGCGAAGCGCAAAAGCTGGCCGTTGCTGGTCACCGGGCCGCGAAAGAAGCCTTTTTCTCTGGCCTGAGCGAGTTTGATATTAATCTGGCCTATCTTTCTGCTACTGGCCACCGTGATGTGGACGTGCCTTACGGCAATATTATCGCGCTGAATGAACATGCCGCCGTACTGCATTATACCCGGCTCGATCACCAGCCGCCGTCGACGCGCCACAGCTTTCTGATTGACGCCGGGGCGGAATATCTTGGCTATGCGGCTGACCTGACGCGCAGCTATGCCGCCCAAAAGAGTTCGCTCTATGCCAGTATGGTGGCGGCAATGAACAGCGAAGAGCTGGCTCTGATCGGCACGCTGAAAGCGGGGGTGCGCTATACCGACTATCATCTGCAAATGCACCAGCGTATTGCTAAGCTGCTGCTGAAGTTCGACCTGGTGAAAGGGCTGAGCGAAGAGGCGCTGGTTGCCGAGAATATTACCGGACCCTTTATGCCGCATGGGTTGGGCCATCCGCTTGGGCTACAGGTTCATGACGTGGCGGGTTTTATGCAGGATGAAGAGGGTACCCATCTGGCGGCACCAGCACAGTATCCTTATCTGCGCTGCACGCGCGTACTGGAGCCCGGCATGGTGCTGACCATCGAGCCAGGTTTTTATATTATCGACTCGCTGCTCGCCCCGCTGCGCGAGGGGCCGCTTAGCCAGCATTTTAACTGGCAGGCGATTGATGCGCTGAAGCCTTATGGCGGGATCCGCATCGAGGACAATGTGGTGATCCACCCCAACCGCATTGAAAACATGACGCGCGATCTTCAACTTGCCTGATGGATGCGTTTGATATACCCGCTGTTGCCGTCAGCATCAGCGAGGAGACCATCAAGAAAAGCCGCTTCATTACGCTGCTGGCACATACCGACGGCGTGGAGGCGGCGCGCGCATTTGTTCAGCAGGTGAAAGAAGCACACCCTGATGCGCGTCATCACTGCTGGGCCTGGGTCGCCGGTGCGCCACAGGATTCCCAGCAACTGGGGTTCTCTGATGACGGCGAGCCGTCCGGGACGGCCGGAAAACCGATGCTGGCGCAGCTAATGGGAGCCAGCATCGGCGAGATCACGGCCGTGGTGGTGCGCTATTACGGCGGTATCATGCTAGGCACTGGCGGGCTGGTTAAAGCCTATGGCGGTGGGGTGCAGCAAGGGCTAAAACAGCTGGCGCGCACGCGCAAAGTGCCGATGAAGCCGTTTGCACTGCAGTGCGACTATGCCCAGCTCAGCGATATCGAACGCCTGCTGGCTCGCTTCGATGGCCGCATCGATAACATTGTTTATCTCGATCGTATCGCGCTGACGCTGGCACTGCCTTATGCGCACATTGATGCGTTTAAACAAACGCTCTCTGATTTTAGCCGGGGCGCGCTTAGCCTCGACCCGTTAACACCCTGACAACTCTTTTCTAAGGAACGGCTGAATGCATTTTCGCGCCATTACTCGCATTGTCGGTCTGCTGGTCATCCTTTTTTCTGTCACCATGATTCTGCCTGGGCTGGTGGCGCTAATCTATCGTGATGGTGCCGGCCGTGCGTTCAGCCAGACTTTTTTGATGGCGCTGGCGATTGGTTCGCTGCTGTGGTGGCCCAACCGTAAACAGCGCACCGAACTAAAGCCACGTGAGGGCTTTCTGATCGTGGTGCTGTTCTGGACGGTACTGGGCAGCGTCGGTGCGATGCCTTTTATTTTCGCCGAGCAACCACATCTTTCTGTAACCGACGCATTTTTTGAATCGTTCTCGGGCCTGACGACCACGGGTGCCACCACGCTGGTAGGGCTCGACACCATGCCTAAAGCTATCCTGTTCTATCGCCAGATGCTGCAATGGCTAGGGGGGATGGGGATCATCGTGCTGGCGGTAGCCATTTTGCCCATACTGGGTGTCGGGGGCATGCAGCTCTATCGTGCGGAAATGCCTGGCCCACTAAAAGATAACAAGATGCGGCCGCGCATTGCCGAAACAGCGAAAACACTCTGGCTGATCTATGTATTACTGACGATCGCCTGCGCAGTGGCGCTCTGGCTGGCGGGGATGCCGCTGTTTGACGCAATAGGACATAGCTTCTCGACCATTGCTATTGGCGGCTTCTCGACTCATGACGCCAGTATTGGCTATTTCAACAGCGGCACCATCAATACCATTATCGCAGTCTTTCTGCTGATCTCTGGCTGTAACTACGGCCTGCATTTCTCGCTGCTGAGCAATCGCAACCTGCGCGTCTACTGGCGCGATCCCGAATTTCGCACCTTTATCGGCGTACAGCTTACGCTGGTCGTTATCTGCACGCTGGTGCTCTGGTTTCATAATGTCTACACCAGCGGCTTGCAAACGCTTAACCAGGCTTTTTTCCAGGTGGTATCAATGGCAACGACCGCCGGGTTCACCACTGACAGTATTGCGCGCTGGCCACTGTTTCTACCTGTGCTGCTGCTCTGTTCTGCCTTTATCGGCGGTATGGCCGGTTCTACCGGCGGCGGACTGAAGGTAATTCGCATTCTGCTGCTGTGTAAACAGGGATCGCGCGAGCTGAAGCGTCTGGTGCATCCCAATGCGGTTTATACCATTAAGCTTGGCAACCGGGCGCTGCCGGAGCGAATTCTTGAAGCGGTATGGGGGTTTTTCTCAGCCTACGCGCTTGTCTTTTTGGTCAGTATGCTGGCCATCATTGCAACCGGGGTCGACGATTTCTCTGCGTTCGCCGCGGTTGCCGCCACGCTGAATAATCTGGGCCCGGGCTTAGGCGTAGTAGCTGACAACTTCACTTCAATGAACGATGTGGCGAAATGGATACTGATTACTACTATGCTGTTTGGTCGTCTTGAAGTGTTTACCTTACTAGTTCTGTTTACGCCGACTTTCTGGCGTGAATAAGTAAAACAGGATGTAGAGATGAAAGCGTTAATCCTCTTTTCCAGCCGCGATGGGCAAACGCGTGAAATCGCCTCTTATATTGCCAGTGAGATAAAGGGGCAGCAGGCGTGTGACGTCGTCAACATTCTGCATGCAGGATCGGTTGAATGGGCGCAGTACGATCGTGTACTGATTGGTGCCTCTATTCGCTATGGCAATTTTCATCCGGCCGTGGCGACGTTTGTAAAAAGACATCTGAACGAGTTGCAGCAGCGAACAACGGGGTTCTTTTCTGTGAACCTCACTGCGCGTAAGCCAGAAAAGCGGTCGCCACAAACCAATGCCTATACGCGTAAGTTCTTACATCAGTCACCGTGGCAGCCCGACTGCTGCGCCGTCTTTGCCGGTGCGTTGCGTTATCCGCGTTATCGCTGGTTTGACCGGATCATGATTCAGTTGATTATGCGTATGACCGGCGGAGAAACCGATAGCTCAAAAGAGGTGGAGTACACTGACTGGCATCAGGTAGAACGATTCGCTCGGGAATTTGCTCAGATACCCGCCAAAACGGTGTGATTAACAGCGAATTGCTGAAATTTGATGCGAACGATAATTTTTTTGAAATTAGCACTTGTCACCGCAAAAGAACGCCCTATAATGCGCCTCCACTGACACGGCACAACGGCTTACGGAATGCGGTGTTCAGGAGAGCCGGGTCGCCGGGTCGCCGGATGAAATCACTGAAAAAAAGTGGTTGACTCCGAAGGAGAGTCGCGTAATATACGCCACCTCGCAGCAGCAGGCTCCGCCGCTGACTGCACCGCTCTTTAACAATTTATCAGACAATCTG